>NZ_JACHGJ010000001.1:374859-749719 GCF_014207565.1 Spirochaeta isovalerica
TCTTTCTCTTCCACCAGGATTTCTTCAAACCGTCCGGAACTTTCAGAACCGGTAAAGTGATGCAAAATATCCCTTAAAACGTCTTTACTGCTCGACAGAGCGTATCGTATATAAGTTTCTTCTGACCGCAGCTTCTCTTTATCGGGAAAGGAAACCTGGCAATCTTCATCCATGATTTCCAGAAAGATAGACCTCAATCCTCCGTAATAAGCCTGATGGGTTCCGAGCAAATCGAGATTTCCCTTTTTGTTCAGAAATACCTGGAATATCCCGGCTTCTGATGGAACCGTAGAACGTATTCTCTCTTTCGATAACCTAATAAAAGGAGACCAGTGAACCCTGTAATAGGATACAGGGGCCTTGATTTCCAGAGTAATATTATATTGATTCATTGGACTCCTAGATTATCGTTCCGTCTGGAATAACCGTCTTTTTCGGTATTACAATGATGCCGTCAATAATATGGTAGTTTTCATATGAACCGTCTTTCCGGTCCATTTTATCAACACCTATACGGCAGGCACTTCCGATTCGGACATCTTTGTCAATTATGGCGCCTTTGATGATAGAGCCGGAACCGATTCCGATATTGGGAATTCCCCGTCTTCTATTTTCTTCTTTTTCCGCAAGCGTTTCATAACGATCCGCGCCCATACAGTAAACCCCGTCAAGCGTGGCTCCCGAGTCGATTATCGTTCTGATTCCGATTACCGAGTTGCTGATATAAGAGTCCGTAATAATTGAACCTTCCGTTGCAAGGGAACTATTGATTGTACAGGAATTTATTTTAGAAGGCGGCAAGTCTCTCTGTTTCGTATAGATAGGGTTTTCTTCATCATATAGATTAAACTGAGGGACAGGGGTCGCCAGGTTCAAAGTGGCGTCAAAGAAGTCGGAGATCTTTCCGATATCCTCCCAGTATCCCTTGTAGGTGTAGGCGTGGACATTTTTTGTGGAAATCATGGAGGGAATGATCTGTTTCCCGAAATCGGAATCCTTGTTATCCAGGCCTTCTTCCATCGCTGAAGCGTTAAAGATGTAAATCCCCATAGAAGCGAGGTACTCCTTATCCGATCCATCGGACTGTGACGGGGGGATTTTTAAATCTGAAATGTCTTTATCGGGGCCCGGTTTTTCATGAAATTCAATAATTTTACCGGTTTCATCAATTTTTACTATTCCCAGATCATTGGCCGCTCTTCTTGTCACAGGTGTCGATGCTATGGAAACGTCAGCTCCATTTTTTATATGCTCGTCGAGAAAACTCTCCAGATCCATTTTATAGAGCTGATCCCCTGAAAGAATCAGATAATAATCCGGTTCCAGAGATGCGTAATGCTGGAAGTTTTTTCTTACGGCATCAGCTGTTCCTTCATACCAGGAATCGTGTTCGAATGTCTGTTCAGCTGCGAGAATCTCAATGAATCCCTTGGAGAAATTATCGAATTTATAAGTCGTATTAATATGGGTATGAAGTGAAGCGGAATTGAATTGAGTCAGTATGTAAATTTGACGGAACCCCGAATTAATACAATTGGAAATGGGGATATCGACCAGACGGAATTTTCCTCCGAAAGGTACGGCAGGCTTGGAACGTGATTGCGTCAGAGGATATAATCTGGTACCTTTTCCGCCGCCTAATATTAAACTGAGAACCTTTGCCATATATAACCTCCCGTGACAGACATCCTGAATAATATAACATGGATTTTTACAACTAACCCATATATAATACATTTTCTATGATGAATAGCCTGAGTTCAATTATAAAAAATCTAAAAGAAGATAAAAACTTCCTATCCTGTGTCACCAGGTGGGAACATATTCCTCCGAGGGAAGGAAAATATGCCCAATTGCCAGATGACCTGAACGGTATAATAAAAAAATCACTATCCAATAAAGGAATTGAGAAACTCTATACGCATCAGAGGATCTGTTATGAGACGGCCCGGGAGAAGAAGGATCTTGTCGTCGTCACTCCAACGGCATCGGGCAAGACTCTCTGTTATAATCTTCCGGTTTTGCAGACACTGATGGAGAATGAAGAAGCGAGAGCCCTCTATCTGTTTCCGACGAAAGCTCTTTCCCAGGATCAGCAGGCATCGCTTAACGAAATAGTACTCGATGGTGATCTGCCTGTTAAAATCTGCACTTATGATGGAGATACTCCCGGCTCATTGAGAATCTCCGCCCGTAAAAGCGGACGTATCATTATCACCAATCCCGATATGCTCCATTCGGGAATTCTTCCCAATCACCCCAAATGGATTGAGTTTTTCAAATCCCTCCAGTATATCGTACTTGATGAAGTTCACACATACAGAGGCGTTTTCGGCTCCCACATGACCAATCTGATCAGAAGGATAAAGAGGATTGCCGAATTTTACGGCAGCGATCCTGTCTTCATCTGCTGCAGCGCCACTATTGGAAACCCCAAAGAACTGACCGAACGGATTCTGGAACGGGAGACCGTCCTGGTTGATGATAATGGCTCTCCTTCGGGGGAAAAACATATCATACTCTATAATCCTCCTCTCGTTGATCCTGTGCAGGGAATTCGGAGAGGAATCGTTCTGGAAGCACAGCGCATGGCTCTTAAATTGCTGAAAGGAGGAGTCAAAACCATAGTTTTCGCACGTTCAAGAGTGAAGACTGAGCTTATCAGTTCATATCTTAATAAAAGCCTTTCCAACCACTACAACGAAAACTTCCGCATTAAAGTGGAACCCTACAGAGGGGGGTATCTGCCCGGAGAACGCAGGATGATAGAAAAGGGGCTTCGCGATGGTACCATTTCCGGCGTTGTCTCCACAAATGCTCTCGAGCTGGGAATTGATATCGGCGGACTTGATGCATCTATTCTGGCAGGTTATCCCGGATCAATAGCTTCGGCCTGGCAGCAGGCGGGAAGGGCCGGAAGAAGCAGTCAGTTATCGTTGAGCATGATTATCGCTTCCAGCTCGCCGGTGGACCAGTATCTGACACAGAACCCCGAATACTTCTTCGGAGCGTCTCCCGAATCCGGTTTTGTAGACCCCGATAATCTTTTCATATTGATTGATCACTTGAAGTGCGCCGCTTTTGAAATCCCTTTTAAAAAAGGAGAAC
The DNA here is from genome assembly GCF_014207565.1 of Spirochaeta isovalerica. Classification (NCBI taxonomy): domain Bacteria; kingdom Pseudomonadati; phylum Spirochaetota; class Spirochaetia; order Spirochaetales; family Spirochaetaceae; genus Spirochaeta; species Spirochaeta isovalerica. Next base: position 377,968 of record NZ_JACHGJ010000001.1, read on the forward strand.
TGTTCGGTAGTGAAGTGGAAGAACTGCTCGATTATCTGGAAGAGAACGGCGTTCTGAGGCATACCGGAGACACTTGGCACTGGGCGGACCGATCCTATCCGTCAGAAAGAATATCTCTGAGAAGCGGAGCAGAAGAGAATGTCGTTATCATAGACACGACCCGCGGACGGCATGAAGTGATCGGGGAAATGGATGCCCATTCGGCTAGAGAGCTTCTCTTCGAGGAAGCGGTTTATATACATAAAGGGGACCAGTATAAGGTTCTCAAACTCGATCTTGAAAACCATCTTTGCCATGTCGAGGAATCGACAGTGAATTATTATACAGATTCCATACTCAAAACGGATATAAAAGTTCTGGGAGTCGATGATGAAGAATCTGTAATGGGATTAAATCTCGTTTCCAGTGATATTCTTGTGCGCAGCGAAGTCTCGAAATATAAAAAAATAAAATTCCAGACTCATGAAAACATAGGATACGGAGACATTTTTCTTCCCGAGTATGAAATGCATACGCGGAGTGCGGTTCTTCTTTTTTCCGAAGATTCTCCTGCCCGGGAAGCTTTTGAAGAAATCCCCGGTGAGCTGCAGGCACCGGTTATGTCCCGTTTTGCCACAGTGGTCCGCAACACCGCGCCTTTGTTTCTTCTCTGCGGGAGAGGAGATATAGGTGTCGCGGGTAGGGTGAGAGATCCTCATTTTGAACAACCCGGATTATACTTTTTCGATAATTACCCCGGCGGAATCGGCCTCGCGGATGGTTTCCATCTGCAAATGAGAAATATACTGGAAGCATCTCTTTCTCTTATTGAGGGATGCCAATGCCGGGAAGGATGCCCATCCTGCGTCGGCCCCTGTGATGATAGAGACGATTTTTCCGGGAATCCCAAGGATGCAACGAAGCGTTTTCTCAAAGCATGGCTAAGCGGTTTTAGCCGATGAGCCGCCGCGATGCCCTGGCCGGACGACTGGCCCGCCTTAAAAAAGACGGGCTGTCTCCGCCGGTAAAAAAAACGCATGGCAAAGTAATAAATCAGCCCTTCAAACTTTCTCACCTGGACGGGTGGTCCGAAATCAGCCCTTATGTCTGGAAAAAAACCGTTTCTTATGAAAATCCTTTGAATGAAGTATATCCGCAGTCACTTCTCCTTCCACAGGAGACGAGAAGCGATAACCTGATTTTTTACGATACGGAAACTACGGGATTGTCTACCGGAGCCGGAACCATTCCTTTCCTTATAGGAATCGGCTGTGTTAATGATAGACGTTTTGAAATCACCCAGTTATTTCTCGCCGATTACCCCGGTGAGATCCATCTGCTGGAAGAACTTAACCGTCTTTTCAGAGAAGATGCTGTGTTTGTTTCCTACAATGGAAAAACCTATGATTCTCACCTCATTAATACCCGCTTTCTCATGAACGGCTTAAGAGTTAAAAAAAGACAGGAAGTGGATTTGCTCTATACAAGCCGGAGACTGTGGAAAAACATACTGGATAATTGCCGCCTGGGTACGATAGAAAAAGAAATAATGTCAATAACACGGGGACCGGATATTCCCGGAGCCGAAATACCCGATGTGTGGTTTGATTTTTTAAAAACCGGGGATACGGAAAAACTGGAAAGAGTTTTTTCACACAATCTTCAGGATATTTACAGTTTATCTCTACTGCTGCATCAGATAGAAGAAATAATTGAGGGAAAGGCGTCTCACCTTTCCTATGACAGATTTTCTCTTGGCAGAACGCTTTTGTTTCATAACAGACACGAGGGTATTAATTTACTGCAGCAGGAACTGGATAGGGGAAATAGAAAAGCCGGAGAGTTTCTAAGCCTTTACTGGAAACGCCATGGAGAGTGGGATAAGTCTGTTGCTATCTGGCAACGTATGAATCATAGAGGATATCATTATTTTTCTGTGGAAGAATTAGCCAAATTTTATGAACATAAAGCAAAAGATTACAGAGAAGCATTAAAATATATTGATAAAATTCTCAAAGGACCTGTTCCACCGGCTCAGGAAATCAGGGAAAAACTGATTCATAGAAAAAAAAGGCTGCTTTTAAAGCTTGAGAAAGAAGTTTAGCTTCTTCTCTTGGTCATGGCGATATCGTAAACCTTTCTGTATTCTTTCACCGGCTCGTTCCAGGAAAAATCCCGGGACATGGCTTTCTGCCTCATTTTCTCAATATGGTCCTTTTTATTATACCAGGCCCAGACTGCCCATCCCACGACGTTGTATATGGCTTCAGGTGTCAGATCGTAAAAAGTGAATCCGGTACCATTTCCGGTTTGTTGATTGTAGTTCTCAACGGTATCGGCCAGGCCTCCGGTCATGCGAACTATGGGAAGAGTTCCGTATTTTAGAGAGTACAACTGGTTTAAACCGCATGGCTCGTAACGGCTCGGCATGAGGAAAAAATCGGAGCCGGCTTCTATTAGATGAGCTTTCCGGTTGTCGAACTCCGTCCAGGCATGAAGATTGGGTAAAGTAGAGTTAAGCCTGCTCAATTCCTCTTCGCACCATTTCTCTCCCGTGCCAAGTATAACGAACTGCAGATCGATATAACGGCAAAGCGAAGCGAGACAGCCGTAAAAAGGTTCGCAGAGTTCTCTGAAGCCTTTCTGGTCCGCGAGGCGGCTGACAATACCGATAAGGGGTTTTTTATCGGTTACTTCCAGACCGGCTTCCTCCTGCAGTAAAGCCTTCAGTTTCTTTTTATTGGCCATATCTTCTTTTGAATAATTATCAGGCGCAATAAAAGGATCAGTCTCGGGATTCCAGTCATTGTAATCCACGCCGTTGAGAATTCCGTATAGATCGTACTTTCTGTAATCAAGCAGATGTTCAAGACCTTCACCATACTGTTCCGTCTGGATCTCCTTCGCGTATGTCGGTGAAACCGTCGTTATGACGTGACTCTGATCGATAGCGCACTTTAAAAAATTCATATTATCTTTGTGGAGCATGGCGGCCGTTTCAACCAATCCCGTATGAATGGTTTCTTCAGCTGGAAAGACGCCCTGGTACCCGATGTTGTGGATTGTAAAAACCGAAGCCGTTTGAGAAAAATCACCGGCAAACTCCGTTGTATTCAAATAGATAGGGATCAGGCCGGCTGACCAGTCATGACAATGCATCACATCGGGATACCAGCCCAGCATTCTGCATAATTGAAATGAAGCTCTCGAAAGAAGATTGAATCTCTCTGCATTGTCTTCAAAGGATTCGCTCCCTGAAGGCCCGTAAATACCGGCTCTTCCGTAAAGTTGGTCGTAATCGATGAAATATATCGGAACTTTTCCTTTGAGCATATCTTTGTAGACGGCAGTCCATTTCTCATCGGTTCCGGTAGGAACTCCGAGCGGACCGTTGATTTTTTCCAGTTTCGATTTGTCTATGCTGTAATATCGGGGAATAACGATGCGGACATCATCGCCGGATTCTCTGAGGTGCAGAGCCAGAGCGCTCACCATATCAGCAAGTCCGCCTGTCTTGGCATAAGGGACAGCTTCACTGCTGACCATCAGGATTTTTCGACTTTCGGACATTGTATTCCCCCTCAGAGATAGTAGATTATGGTAAAACCTTTCCGGCGTTGAAAACCGAGTTTATTATACACTTTTTCAGCTGAGACATTATTCTCTTTTACAAATAGTGTTGTCTTTTTGCCTTCTTTTTCAAGATAACCGATCAGATGGGACATTAACTTTGTGGAAAATCCCTGATTCCGCATAGATTTGTCAGTGTATACTCCCCCGATCTGGTTCCAGGCATATCCTCTCGCATTGGTCCCGGCCTTGGCGACGGGCAGTGAATTCCGTAGTACGTAGAATACGATCTGCTCGCTTAAAGTCCCTCTGAGATTGTGGTAGATTCTGGAGCTGTCTATCTGCGTCGGATCCAGGAAAACTTCTTCTCTCTGATATTCCAGTTCGAGCCCCAGCAGCGATGCCGAATCATCGGGTCCCGCGAGATGAATGGAGCAATCTGCCGATAGGGGAGACTGAACAGGCAGACCGTATGCCTCTTTCACCATGAGATTGTAATTGACCGGAATTTCCTTTTCTCTATTCAAAAAGGGTCGGAGCAATTCAACCCGTTCCTCAGTGCCCATCAGTGAGTAGACTTTTCTCAGACTTAACTTCAACTTGGTCATCAATTCTCTGAGAGTTTTATTATCGGGAGGATCAATCTGAGAAAAAACCGGAAACAGGCTCCCCCATGATGTTATCATGCAGGCTCCTCTGATCGATGAACCGTCTTTTAAAATAAATACGGGAAAACGGTTCCGCTGGGGAAGAACGAATTCACCTTCTTCAATCAGTCGGGAAGTAAAAAAACTGTGCTCCCATTCGTTCTGCAGTGAAAAATCAACAAGTTTTCCCAGATCGGATTTCCCGCAGATTGTCCACTTCATTCGGTTAAACCTTCCATGGAAACCGGTACAATACTATCGGGATTGTAATCACCGGAAAGAACGGCATATCCCGCACGGAATGATTCATCGCCCGTACCGTACACGGCTATTGAATTTTGGACCCAGGGCACTTCAGCGAGATACACCGGTGTGAGAACAGAAAAGACAATTATTTTTTCCTTTAAATGTTCAAGCCTTTTTAAGATTTGCAGAGAATCCTGGTTGTGAAGATTAAAAATTATATAGTCGTATGAAGATGACCAATTACTGATTGTCTCTGCAGTTTCTACAATTTCACGATAATCGGGGTTATAACTGAAACGGTGAAAATCCGATTTATTGAATCTGTTTCTTCCTTCATAAAAAAAAGAAGAAAAGGAACCGGCCAGCAGGTAACGGGAATCTTCCGGAAGCGGTAATGAAAGGTTTTTCAGTATGGAAACGCTTCTTAGCGCCTGTTGGAGAAAAAAGTCTGCGGCTCCCGGAGCCGGTAGATGATCATCGGGATTTCCCCTATCAGAAGGATTAATAGGAACAGCTCCCGGTCCTTTGAGATACTTCATTTTGGTTTTGAGAACCTGGCGGACTGAACGGTTTACGGAATCGGCAAACCCTTCATCAGCTTTTATCAGGTTTAGCAGATGATTCCAGATTTTTTCATGTTCCATAGGGTTTCTCGATACCAGAAGGAGATCCAGGCCGGCTCTGATTCCCTGTTCACATACATCGGGCAGGGGGAGTCCGTCTGATCTTGCACCATGCATGAATAAATCATCGGAGATTATCAAACCTTTATAATTTAGTCTGTCGCGAAGCAGGTCTGTAATAAAGAACTTTGATAACGAGGCCGGTCTCGAATCCTCGGTGATCAGAGGGAATGCCAGATGGCCGACCATAATAGAAGGTACATCATCGCCGATGAGGATTTTGTAGGGAATCAGATCGACATCCATCAACTGATTCAGTGATATATCGATCCTGGGGAGAGTTCCATGAGAATCCTTATCCGTATCGCCGTGACCGGGAAAATGTTTCGCGGTACTGATAACTCCGGCCATATCCATTCCCTTGTAAAAACTGAGTCCCATTATACCGGTTTTTACAGGATCAGAAGAAAAAGCTCTTGGTCCGATAACATCAGCTTCCGGATTGAGATACACATCGACAACCGGAGCGAAATTCATATTTATGCCAAGTGTTTTTAATTCAAGACCGATGTAATATCCGGTTTTCCAGGCATCATAAAGGTAATCTGAAGCACCGAGAGCCATATTACCCGGAGTAATGGATGTATTGCCCCTGACGTGTCGAACCCAGCCGCCTTCCTGATCGGTTGCTATTAAAAGAGGTATGGAAAAGCGGTTGGCGACAGCGGCTTCCTGCATTGCGGAGATTGTGTACGTTAAGTTGGAAAGATCATTGGCATTCCAACCGAAGATTTTGATTCCTCCGATCCCGCGATCACGCACCCACTTCATAATCTCATCTGAAGGCCGGTCTCCCATATAGCCAAGCATCAGGATCTGACCGATTTTTTCCTCATCTGTCATCAGAGAGAGGATTTCTTCAATCAGTTCTTGACTGTCTTCCTCAGAATAAAATTGCGGTTCGGATGAAATGAGATTTAATAGCGGGATGGAAAGAAAAAAAACGGCGAAGATTAAACAGCGGATATCCTTAAGAACCATTTATGCTCCGTAAGCCTGACCTTTCAGTTCATCTATATACTTCGCTGCATAATGAGCAGCTATCGCACCATCTGAAGCTGAGACAACCAGCTGTCTGAAAGGCGTGTTTCTCACATCTCCTGCCGCGAATAGGCCTTTTACAGATGTTTCCATTTTTTCGTCGGTGATTATATACCCGGACTCGTCTTTTTTTACCTGAGGTACACAGGATGTAACAGGATCGGAACCAATGAAAATGAATACGGCATCCATTTCTTCACTATATGTTTCTCCTGTAATCGTGTTCCTGAATACAACAGAAGAAACTTTGCCGTCACCATTGATTTCTTCAAGGATATGATTGAATCTAACATTTATCGAGGGGTTCTTCAGCGCCTTTTCTGCTACGGACTTTTGTGCCCTGAAACGATCACGCCTGTGAATGTGAACGACGCGATCAGTAAGATTGGATAGAAAAGACGCCTCATCACAAGCGGCATCACCTCCACCGACAACAAGAATCTTCCCATCCCTGAAAAAAGGTCCGTCACAGGTGGCGCAATATGATACGCCCTGTCCGGCCAGTTCTTCTTCTCCAGGCACTCCGAGATGTCTATGCGCTGCTCCAGTCGCTACTATGACCGCGGAGCAGGTCATAAGGCCTTTATCCGTTTCTACTGTAAAAATATCTCCGTCTTTTTCAACAGTTCGAACAGAGGTATTGGTAAACTCCGCACCGAATTTTTTGGCCTGTTCCTCAAGTCTTTCGCTGAATTCAAAACCGTTTATTCCGCCGGGGAAACCCGGATAATTCTCCAGATTATCTATGAGAAGAGCCTGTCCTCCGGAAGCCATTTTCTCTAAAACCATAACGTTAAGGTTTGCTCTGGCGCAGTATTGAGCTGCTGATAAACCGGCCGCTCCGCCTCCTATGATTATAACATCACTATGTGTAGACATTCTTGACTCCCGGGAAAAAGTGTATTTCAGTTTTATGTCTGATTGTTTTCTATCTGTCGTGATAATATAATGTTAGTGAAATGAAAAAGCAACACTTGATCTCTTTCATCATGCTGGCCATTGTTCTCTTCAAAGTCAGTTCCCAGGAATTGCCCAGGATTGAAGCCGATCCCTATTATCTTGCCATAGCCGGCCATTCTACAGAGCTCTCGGAAGATGAGTTTATCCATGCTTCGGTTTACGCTTCGGGTAGTGATAATCCAGAACAGTACATTCTTCAGTTTAAAGAGCTGATCGGAACTTTAAACCAGGCCCTGACTTCAGGCTTAACGGAATATGAGAAAGGTGAAGCCATTCTAAAATATCTTCATGACAACCTTTTTACTGTTTATGAAGAAGATCAGACTGAAATAGATACGGTCCTCAGAACCGGTCGGTATAATTGTGTTTCATCGGCCGTTATATATTTAGCTGCGGGAAGGGCGGCCGGATTGAATCTGCAGGGTGTCAGAACAACAGACCATGCTTTTGTATCGCTCATATCTTCCGGCAGCATTATCGATGTCGAAACGACGAATATCTGGGGATTTGACCCGGGACAGAAAAAAGAATTCAAGGACAGTTTCAGCGGAAGTACGGGATATAATTATGTTCCTCCGGGAAATTACAGATTGAGGCAGGACATTTCGGACCGTCAGATGATCGGTTTAATTCTTCAAAACAGAATTGCCGGTCTCCAAAGGAGAAACAATCACAGAGAATCGGTTCCCCTTGCAATAGACAGATTTGTTCTAACCGGAAGCCGGGAAGCCGGGAAAGATATGTACGACACTTTCTCTAATTATGCGTCCAGATTGAACGGAATCGGTGAGTATGAAAAGGGAATTGATTTTCTTCTCAAAGTCATGGATGTATGGGGATCTTCCGAAAAACCCCTCGCTGCTCTTGAAGCGCTAGTGCATAACCAGCTTCTTTCGCTTGTTGAAAAAGGATTGAGTGAAGATGCCCTGGATTATCTGGATCGTATCGCTTCCGGGAACTATCTGAGTGATGAATCTATCCGGACTAACAGGGCAATGATATACGATCGCAAAACAGTTGATCTTTTAAACGCAGGTCAGGATTTTCCGGTTATAGAGGATTTTCTCAGGAAAACATATGAAGAAGGTTATCTGAGTAACAGCAAATGGATCGAATACACCGTATACAACTACATTAAAGAGGCAGAAAGACTTGCCAATAACCAGGGATGGCTTCAAGCTTATCTTTTCGTATCAGAAGGTCCCTCAGAGATCCGTAGTAACAGCAAGTACAGGCAGTTGCTCAATAGCTGCAGGAATAATTATATTGTTACAGTTCACAACAGCTTTGCAGATTATTTTAACAGTGGCAGATATGATGAAGCCGAAGCTGTGGTCCGGGAAGGATTAGCCATCGCCCCCGACGACAAAACTCTCACATCGGATCTGCAACTTATTCAAAGAAAAAACACACACTGACCCTAAGCTCATTTCCCATAATTCCGATAATCTAGATAAGGAGTATCTTTAATAGATGGAATTGATGGAAATAGAAGAACAGCTCGGAAAAATCATGACAGATGAAATATCTCTGTTTTCTCTTTACAGGGAAGAGTTCGGGAAAATGGAAATCCATGTCCGCAATAAGGATTGGGTTTCGCTGCAGCGCTCAACAGAAAATATGAGAGCCATTTCTGAACAGATTTCACGGAAAGACAACGATAGAGATGGAATTTATCGAGCTTTGTGTGAAAAAACAGGTTCTTCTCCTGATGATTCGTTTTACTCCGTCGCAGCACGGGCATACGGACCGGAAAGCCGTGAAATATGTGATATTTTCAGAATAGTCAAAAATGAAGCCAGAAGTCTGAAAGTTATGAATCAGAGCTTCGAAAAATTCATTCGAAACAGGAAAAATCTTATTAGCGATATTATGGAAGAACTGGTCCCCGATAGAAAGGGGTCAATTTACAATAGGAGAGGTTTGGCTTCTCATGATAACAGCAGTTCATCGTTAGTTTTAAATAAACATCTCTAGGGGGGAGTTTATGGCATCGACATTCAGCGGAATAGAAATGGGAAAAAGGAGCCTTCAGGCTCATACAACAGCTCTCTCAACAGTCGGACACAACCTTTCCAATGCGTCGACAGAAGGGTACAGTCGACAGAGAGTGAACTTGAATCCTACAGATCCTCTCTATCGTCCGGAAATGAACAGGGAAGAGCGACCCGGGCAGATAGGGCAAGGTGTCGAAGTAGCCTCAATTGAAAGGATACGTGATACTCTACTGGAAAACCGCATTCTGGCGCAGGGCGACAATTCCGGCTATTGGAAAACGAGGGATGAATACATCATGATGGTCGAGCAGGTGTACAACGAGCCGTCCGAACTCTCTGTCAGATCTCTCATGGATAAGTTCTGGGAAGGCTGGCAGGAGCTTTCCATTCATCCTGAAGATGATTCTTCGAGACAGGCTGTGCTCCAGCGTGGCCAGGGACTGATTGACGGTATCAATAACCGCTATGGCAGATTGAAAGAAATCAGAACCATGCTCAATGATGACGTGCGCATTTCGGTAGGCCAGGTAAACGGTATTCTCGGCGATATCAGCGAATTGAACATACAGATAGAAAAATCTAAAGCTCTTGGAGATAATCCGAATGATCTGCTGGATAAGAGAGATCTACTTGTAGAAAAACTGTCGGGATACATGAATATAACTGTTGATAACCGGGATCCCGATGAGTTTCAGATACATACTTCAGGTATGCACTTAATCCAGGGGAAACAGGTTCACTATCTCGATACGGTTCCCAATCGCGACAATGAAGGTTATGTGGATATTGTCTGGAAGGATGGCGGGAACTATGCTGACATCCGTAACGGAAAACTTCAGTCGCTTATCGAGCTCCGTGATGATGATTTGAGAGGTGAAATACAGAAACTCGACATGATGACTATCAATTTCACGGATATGGTGAATGAAATTCACAGCCAGGCCTGGGGAAAAAACGGTGAGTCCGGCGTAGATCTGTTCAGAGAGTACCGGTTTATAAACAATCTGAATGGTAATTACGATAGAAATGGTGATGGCGAGTTCGATTCATCCTATATCTTCCGGATGACAGGAACAAACACTCTTGAGCCCAAGCAGCAGCCCGGGCTATCCGGAACTTTGACTCTTTCAGGTCCTTCGGGAAATATCGAGGTGAATTATTTCCCGGCGGATACGGTTGAGGATATTGTAAAAAGAATAAACCTGTCCGGATCGGAAGTCGTCGCCAGACTTAACAGGAATAACGAACTTGTTCTAAAAGCTTCGGCTTCGGCTGCTGTGGAAAATCCTGATTTCGTTATCCGGCATATAGAGGATTCCGGACAATTCCTTGTAGGGTATGCGGGAATCCTCAACGGCAGCGGTGCTGATAATTCTTATGACTGGGCTCAGGCTGATGCTGTAAACGCACTGAACGGAGCTGAATATGCTGTTGCCCCTTTGTCTCATCCTTCGGGATGGATAGAGTTGAACTCCGACGTGAAAAATGATCCCACTATGCTTGCCGCCGGGTTCGGAGTGAACGGTCGTCCTGCCGAAGCCGGAGACGGAAGTGCAGCTTTGGCCATTGCTCAGTTGCGGAATCAACCGGTCATGGTTGGCAAATTGACAAGTTTTGATGATTACTTTGCCGATACTGTTGCTGAGATCGGATTGAAAGGTGAAATCGCCGGAAGATCGAATGAAGCACAGGAACTTGTTATGAAAGACTTGAAAGACCTTCAATCGTCTATTTCAGGTGTAAATCTCGATGAAGAAATGACAGATATGATTAAGTTTCAGCACGGGTATTCAGCTGCGGCGAGATTCGTTTCTGCTTTTGATGAGATGCTCGATACTATCATCAACAGGATGGGAGTGTAACTAAATGAGAAGAATAAGTACGGAAATGCCCGCTAATGATATGCGTTTCAGCATGGGAAACCGTGATTTCAGGATGTCGGAAGTTCAGAAAAGCATAGGAAATCAGAGCAGACTGAACAGCTTGCGCGATGATCCGATTGCCGCTTCACGGGCTACTAGGTTGCAGTCTTCTACATTCAGATTGAATCGTTTCGATAAAAATATACAATTCGCCAGGGGGCAGTATGCTGTAACCGAAGGATATCTTCAGGAATCAGTCAGCATTATGCAGAGAGTCAGAGAACTGGCTGTTCAAGGCGGTCATGGAACATACGCAAAAGAAGATCTGCAAATGATGGCAGTAGAAGTGAACGAACTCCTTAAGGAGCTGGTATCTGTTGGCAATGCAGTCGACGGAGAAAGCAAATCGCTCTTCGGCGGAGATGTAACCGGCAGCAGGCCATTTACAGCGTCTGAATCTCGAGTAGCCGGGATAAACGGCACTGTCATCACCAATGTGCGGTATAATGGATCAATTGGCGAGAAACAGGCTGAAGTTTCGGAAGGAACAACAGTTTCAGTCAATATTCCCGGTAACAGATTATTCTGGGCTGAACAGCAACAGATATATTCTTCGGTAAACTCCTCGGGCTTTACTGTAGAACAGGATTCGCAAATCACCATAGATGGAATTGATATAGCTTTGAAAGCAGGAGATTCCGTACAGGATGTCATATCAAAAATTAACAGCAGCGACGCCTCTGTAAAGGGTTCACTAGATCCTGTTACAAATTCAATCGTCCTGACTTCGACAGAACCGCATCAGATCTGGCTTGATGAAAAGGCTGATTCCACTGTGTTGAAGGATTTGGGACTGATATCTGAAAGAGGAAGCCGTCCTCCGGAAAATCTTCATGAAGATGTCAGAGTGTCCGGAGGTTCACTTTTTGATATGGTAATGCAGCTTCGTGATAATCTTCTGAAGGGAGACTACGAATCTATCGGCAGCGGAGGTATCCGCGGTATAGACAGCGGTTTGAATAATCTGATGACCGGTTTATCAAAATTAGGTGCGATGGATAACAGAATCGTAATGACTTCCTCCCGTATCGGTGCGGAGATAGAAGAAAACACAAGGATATACTCACAAGCCGTTGATGTGGATATGACAGAAGCAGCCCTTGAACTCAAAATGCTTGAAGTGACGCAGAAAGCAGCCTATTCATCAGCTTCAAAAATATTGCAGCCTAAACTTATGGATTTTCTAAGGTAATAAAAATGGAAATAATGACAAAAGCCTACGGGGCAGTAGAAATAGATGAAAAACAGGTAATTCATTTTCCCTCGGGTCTCCTGGGTTTTGAAACTTTGAGAGAGTTCGCGCTTCTTGATGCGGAACAGAAGCCTTTTTTCTGGCTCCAATCGCTGGAAGTGGAGCAAATAGCCTTTGTTTTAATCAATCCTTTGATATTCAAACCGGATTATAAACCGCTAGTTATAGAAGATGAACTTCAGGACCTTGGCCTGGAAAATGAAGAAGATGAAAAAATATTGCTTTTCTCCATAGTCACAATACCTGCTGATCAGAAGTTGATGACTGCCAACCTGCAGGGGCCTGTAATTATCAACAAAGATATCAGATGGGGGAGGCAATTTATCTCCACAAGTCCCGAATGGAAGGTTCGCCATAATATTATGGAAGAGCTGGCCGCCCAAAGGAATAATTCATGCTGATATTATCCCGGAAAAAAGATGAAAGTATTATAATTGGCGATAACATAGAAATCTCAATTGTTGATATAAAAGGGGACCACGTCAAGTTAGGCATAAAAGCCCCGAGAAATGTCAAAGTATACAGACAGGAAGTCTACGCGGCTATACAGGAGCAGAATGAAGAAGCTTTGAAATCGGTTAGTGAAGTTACATTACCGGAGTTGGATCTGTAAGCTATTCATTATCAGTTAAAGAGGTAAAAATATTATCGAAATCGAGATCATGAGCTAAAAAAATCTTAACAATATCAGGATCGAAATGTGTTCCGGATAAGTCCTTTATAATACCTTTTGTTTTTTCATGACTGAAAGAATCCTTATAGCTTCTCTTCATTCTCAGAGCGTCATAAACATCGGCCAGCGCCACAATTCTAGCGCAAAGGGGGATCATATGGTTCGCCATTCCGAAAGGATATCCTGTCCCGTCCCATTTTTCATGATGATGAAGAGCAATTTGCTTAGCCATCTGATTGGGATATGTGCTTAAAATATAAGCGCCGTTCTTTGTATGCTCATTCATAACTTCACGTTCCCATGGTTCGAGGGAACCATTTTTATTCAAAATATCGTCGGGAGTTCCGATTTTTCCTACATCATGCATAGCGGCAAGAAAACCAATATCCTCAAGATAATCTTCATCGATTTCTGGATGTTTCCCCTGGCTCTTTAGAACATCAGCTATAAATCTTGAGTATTGATTAACTCTTTCGATATGATTTCCCGTATCATTATCTTTCAGCTTAGAAGCTTCCAGCAAGCTGGAAAACATATTTCTCAGCATCTCTCTGTATTCATCCGTAACGAGATCCAGAACCGCTGAGTATGTGGCAGGTGTTTGGGATTCATCAAAATCCAGAGGTATAATGATAATATTGGCAACTTCGCTTCTGGTTTTCTGATTCTTGGATACAACGCGACCTTTCCATGAATATCCGGAATTCTTATCTTTAAGTGTGTTGTAGATCTCTTTGAGTTTTTTGATTTCTTTTATATTGGGAAAATATTGTGTTATATGCTTTATCTGGTATTTTTGATCATCAATAAGTAGAGATTTGAAAGCTGAGTTCATCCAGATCACGTTCAACGAGCTATCTAATATCAAAGAAGGTACAGCTACATTATCATAGCGATTTTTCCAGCATTCTGACTGTACTGTTTCAGGGAAACCAAGATCAATCTGAGAAGATATATCTAAAATTTCTTCGGGTTCTTCGGGAATTTCATATATCTCTTCAAGATCATTCATAATCTAATCTCCAAACATGGAAATTTCAGCCTCACTTTTCCTGATGTAAACAGGACCGGACCCATGAGGATCTGCACCATGTTCTTTCCATTTTTCATAACCCAGTTTTATCAAAGGTGTAGCCGTAACAGATGAAAAATATCTATCTATATTAATTCTATTATCTTTTTCCTTATATTTTTCAAAAAAAAGTGCATCTGGACCGGTAAATAATATGTTTTCAGATAAATCGAGGGTTTTTAGAAGAGTTTCAGCTTCAATATCGAGTTCGGATGTCAATTTATTTCCCTTTTTATATACCGCAGAATAAAAACGTTTCTTTTTAGCATCAATTACGGGAACAACCAAACCGTCGAAATCTTCCCGTATGGATGCGTAAACATCCAGAGTGGAAAGAGACACTAAATCACATTGGGCTCCGAGAGCGAGACCTTTGGCTGTAGACATGGCTATTCTGAGACCTGTAAAAGATCCCGGACCGGCAGCTACGGCTATGAGATCCAAATCCCTGCTTTCCAGATTTGAGAGTTTGAAAAGGTGTTCGATCTGTACCATAAGATTCTCAGAATGTTTAAAACCGTCATGAACAGCGGTTTCAAAGAGTCTTTTCTCTACTTTAAGGGACACGCTTAATACAGATGCTGAGCAATCGATACCTAATATAGTCATACAACGAGTCCTTTTACTGTTATTTGACGAGAGCCGTCTTCCTGCCTTTGAATATCAATTTCAATATGTTCATCCGGTAGATATTCTTCAATACGTTCACTCCATTCAATTACCGAAAGTCCATTTCCGAAAATCAGATGCTCAATGCCAAGCAGTTCGAATTCTTCTACGCTCTCGATGCGATACATATCCATGTGATACAGAGGTATGGAGCCGTAATATTCGCTGACAAGTGTATAGGTGGGACTTGTTATATCTTCTTTTATTCCAAGCGCTCTGGCAATGCCTTTTGTAATGGTTGTCTTTCCGGCTGCAAGATTGCCTTTTAAAGCAATAATGTCACCTGGTTTAATTGAATTTCCAATAGTTTCCCCGATAGAAATTGTTTCTTCGGCAGAATGTGAAAGGTAAAAACTCAATGAAGCAATCCTTCTTTTTCCATTGATATAATTTCTTTTTTTATAATTTGAAGAATCGGAACGAGAGGGTAGTCTATTTTCCCCATTATTTTAACTTCAACTGTTTTTTCACCGGTCGGGGCCATTTCAATTGAAAAAAATATGGGAATACTGACAGTTTCCGAGCCGATGAGTAGAAATTCAGTTTTTGCGTTATATTCATTCCTGTAATAAATAGGAGAATCTTTTTTTGTCACATTATTAATTGCCAGTAATTTCATAATTCAATGATAAGTTCTCTTATCAGTCCTTTTCAAACATATCAGGCAAAATCATACACATAAGCATTGATTCTGTTAAGGTTTTTTCCGGAAGCTTTAGTAAACATAATGTGCATAATGCCCCTTCTGCGTCCCGTGAGTCTCATATTGATAACTTTTCCAAAGGCTACAACGGAATTCCCTCTCGTTGTTTCAAATTCAATTTTCAACAATTCTCCGCGACGGAGAGGTGAGTTACTGTTTATGCTGCATCCTCCGGCAGAAACATCGAGAATTGTTCCCAGATGTCCCTGATTCTTCAAAACAACAGCTTCTTTCGTGATCTTTCGGCCATATCCGGATTCAATGATTTTTATCGGGAAAAAGTAACAAGGCCGATTTAAAGATTTTCTTCTGAATTTTCTCTGATGGGAATGAGTTACTTTCTGTGAATGGCTCAAGAGGATGGAAGAAAACCCTTTAATAGAATTATAACCCAGAGTTTTACTGACAAATGAAAACTCTGCTCCACCTGTACCCCATAAGTATACTTTGATTCTGGTTCCTTTTTTCCATCGGACTTCATCTCCGTGCTTATCTTTCGGCACCTGTCCGCAGAAAAACTCTTTGAGGTTTGCTGTTACGACTGAATTATACCGGAGTCCGCTTTCCAGCTCGAATGTAATTTTATCATTCAATCTGAAATCTTTTGTGCTTGATATGCGACCGAATTTCCCGGCTACTCTCTCTATCCGTTGTTTGATTCTGTATATTTCCAGCTTCCGAGCTTCCCGCTGCCGGTTAGTGCCCTGCAGGTGATCCGCATCGCGAACGGCTTTACCCAGTGTATTATTCAGAACAGAGGTATTGCTCAGCAAGGCAAAGGGTTTCGTTACGTGATAAGTTCTTATAAAATCTTCAAGAAGAAGAATCTGTTTTTTGGATAAACCGAGAGTCTGGGCCGCCTTTCTGAAACCTCTTTTGTTATATTTCCGGCTCCCGGGAGACTGATTTTTTTTCTGAGAGATTGAATTCCCGACAATCAGAAGTACAAAAAGGAAAAGTATTACCCCGACAAAAATTAAACTGGTTACGGGATCTGCTGATTTTTTGAACAGTTGTCCTGCATATCGCGAAGTTGTCTGTAGCAGATACATATCTGTTTAATCATCCTCCCTTTCTTTTAATCTCTCGAATTGTTCTGTTAAATCGCTCAGAATCGGGGAAATCTCGTATTCAAGAAGATCTCCGATCAGAATTGAATCGCCAGCATCGAAAGCTTCAACCAATTCATTTAAAATGTTATTAAGTTTATCAATATCTATATTATCGGAATTAAACAAAGTTAATAAACCTATGATCTTCTGCAGAATCTCAGTCAGGCTTATGACTATGTCCATAGCGTCCTTGTCTTTACCGGTCTGGAGGAGCAGGGAAACATCGGACAATTTCGGATTGAGAAGGTTGACAGCTTTTATTGAGTTTTCGAGTTCTTTCATCGGGTCCTCAATTTCCCTGGCAGCGCTTTTAATCAGTTCTGAGACTTTTTCGATTTCACTGAGAAATTCCTTTCTGTATTCATTGTCAAGTTCTGATTTTGTTAATCCGCTTTTTTCCATAAGCATATCAAGATGCTCTTTTATCAGTTCTCCTTTTTCCCCCTGAACGAATACCGGAATATTTCTGCTTATGGATGGATATTCCTTTACCAGCTCCCGGAGTCCTTCTATTTTATTCTCACTGATGGAATGTATAAGGAAATTAATAAATTCCGCCACAGTTAATATGCCTGTTAATCTGTATTCTGTTTCTGTTAAAGCCGTGACATCGATTTTCTCAATTTCCGAAACATCACGTTGTCGCCAGGAGCTGTCCTGCGGATCTGTTTCCAAGTTATCAATCATGAATGAATATACAAGTCTCTCGGAACCGGAAAGGAATGTGCGTACAGAATCGTAAATATCTCCGGCTTTTTCTCCGCCTTCAAGGGTAAAGTCAATCTTTTCGTCATTGATGTATAAAACCACGCTTCCGCTCCTAATTGTTGTTGCTGTTCTGATTATTAAAATTATCTATGCTGTTTCCCGACGCTTCAAGCTGATTAAGCATGGCTTCCATATTCCCGTATTTTCGTTTCAGGCTTTCTTCATAACTGGCCAAACGGTCTTTGTAGTCGGATATATCATCGTTTTTATTTTCAATATCGTAGTCTATTCTGCTTATTTTTGTCGAGTAAAAACCACCGGTCTGAGTATAAGCCGTCAACTGCTCATCGAGTTTTTTTGCAATTCCGCTATCGATTATCAGATCGCCATCAGTATCCATTCCGAAAAGATCTCTGATAGCCCCCTGGTTTTCCTTCAAAGCCTGGTCGAGTGTTTCCTCGTTTATTTCCAGATAGCCTCTTAAGCGGGACATATCTGTAGCGGCGCCGGATCCTGTTTCGTTTGTCGAAATACCCAATTGTTTTAAAAGGGTAAGCTCGGGACCGGCAATCGTTTCATAGGGTGAAGAGACAATTGTCTGCATGGCATTCTTCAGCCTTACCAATGAGTATTCGCCGCGGAACATTCCAAGCTGGCTGATGGCTTCTTCCCGTTCATCATCAGAGTAATTTTCTTTTTCATCGACTATAGCCGTGTTTGTGGAATCGGAGTTTGTAAGAATGGCCAGCCTTGTTATCAATTCATTATACCGGTAGACGAAGTTAATGAGTTGATCTTTTGCCAGTTCCGTATCGGGCTCAATTTTAAGATCGATCTTTTCATCTCCCGATGAGTGTACGTTTAGAGTCAAACCTGTTACAAGATCGTCGATGGTATTGGAATCTCTGACGACTTCAATTCCGTTCATTTCAAGCACAGCATCTGATGCTCGATCGAGAGGGTTGACCGGTTCGTAGTCGCCCCGCCTTGAAGGATTACTTATTTTCGCGCTGTACAGCGTTATTTCTCTGTAATTATTATTGTTTCTGATATTCAGGGATTGGAAAGAACCGTCAGACGCACTAAGGGGAACAGTCACCTTTGTTCGTGTCTCATTATCCTGAATTTCAGGAAGGGGATTAATTCCCTTTTCCGTATTACTGAAAAACACATTCATGTCATTAATATGCGGCGGAGGTTCGGGAGATCTTATTTCCGGCTCGGCAAAGGAATAACCGCTGCTTTCAACTGTTATTCCGCGATAAGTAATACCGGGAACTTCCGGTACTGAAGGACCGGGAGGGGGGGCGGTTTTATACTCATCTTCGGAGATGAGGTTGACTGAATACTCAATTTCGAGAACGGCACCATCTTCTATTTTCAGAGGCGCATTGAAGGGGAGGGCGAGGCTGGCTCCGCTTTTGACTACAATCCCTCCATCAGTAATTTGAAATTTCCCGTTATTCTCTTTTTCCCAGTCTTTTGTGTTCGAAGCAGATATTGATATTTCCCCGCTTTCTCCCTTTGCCTGACGGATGAGGCCCGAGTCCAAACCGAATTGAATAGCGTCTTCCTGAAAAAAAAGAGAATTGGACAAGCCGGTCTTCATTGATTCCACAAGAAGAACCTGGGAGTCTGCCCGATTCCTGATTACAGAAGCGCGCAATAGTGTTTCGTCCTTCTCGTTAAGCCTTCTGGCAAAATCTTCGAGTTTTCCGCCTCTGTAACGTAAAGAGACTTCTTCATCTCCAATGAGAAAAGAGTAGGTTCCAGCGGGAACTCTGAAATCGCGAGGCAGATCTTTCGAAAGAAATCTATCACCGGATGCTTTCTGTTTTACAAAAAGCTCAATATCCTCAACTATGGCATTTCTGGATGCCGAAGCTGTGAGTATATCCGGTTTGGAAGAGGTCGCTATGTGTTCGCTGAAGGGGTTTTGAAAACCATAAAGGCTTTTGGTCGCACTTTGAAGCTCTCCAGTCGTTCGACCGAGACTTTGCCACACCTGTTTGCTTTCTTTTATCTGGTCAAGATCAGATTCCAACTTTTTAAGAGGAATCCGCTCTACTTCCATGAGCTTTTCGACCATCAGCGTCGTATCGCTGTTTACGCCGGGGATTTTAATGTCTGACATGAAATCCCTCCGGTACTGGATTAAATTTCCTGGTCAAAGAGAATACCAAGAGCCTCCTGTAGGTTATCATGCAGCTTCTGTAATTCTTCAGAAGGTACCTGTTTTATAACTTTATCGGTTTTTCTGTCAATGATTTTAACAATAAACCGGTTCACTTCATCTGTCAGCACATAACTGAAGCGAGTGCTTTTAAAATTTTTGAGAGCTAATTCTATCTGTCTTCTGTCAGGGACTTTCTGCTTGGTTTCTTTGTCTTCGGTTTCCGCTTTTACAGCCTTCCTTGGCTTAGCGGTCACAGCAGGTTTATTATCAAAATTTGTATTTGTTAATGCCCCTGAATTTACAATCTTATCCAGGCTCATTTTTATCCTCCTGAATGGAAAAGGAGGGGGACGCGAACCCCCCCGGATTCCGATGTCGTTTAAGAGATGACGTCCAGAAATCTCTTAAAAAACGGAGTTTAAACCATTACCCCAGAAGCTGTAATACACCCTGAGTTCTGGCATTTGCCTGAGCGAGCATAGAAGTTCCAGCCTGGTTAAGGATCTGGTTCTTGGTATACTCAACCATCTCTGCAGCCATATCTGTATCTCTGATCTGAGATTCAGCCGCCTGCATGTTTTCTGCAGAAATCGCAACACCTTTGGAAGCCATTTCAAATCTGTTCTGATAAGCTCCAAGATCCGCACGCTGCTTATTAACAGTTTTCAGTGCATCGTCAATAATTCCGATGGTTCTGTTTGCCTCAACAGCAGTCGAGAGGGTTATGACTCCGCCGGCTCCCTGTTCATTTTCCAGACCAAGAGCCGATGCTGTCATTGTGCCGATATGGATAGTTTCATTCTGATCCATATTGGCTCCCACCTGAATCTGCATTATATCGCCAGTAGTAGAATCAGTTGCAAACCGACCGGTAAGCATGTTCATACCATTGAACTGAGCGTGTGAAGCAATTCTGTTAACTTCATCTACAAGCTGAGAAACCTCAACCTGTATCTGCATCCTATCCTCTGTAGTGTAAACACCATTGGAAGATTGAATGGAAAGCTCTCTGATTCTATGAAGAATATCTGTAGTTTCCTGCAGATTTCCCTCAGTTGTCTGAATAAAGGACACAGCATTCTGAATATTTCTTTCAGCCTGGTTCAATCCTCTGATCTGACTTCTGAGTTTCTCTGAAACAGCGAGTCCCGAAGCATCATCTGCAGCTTTGTTAATTCTGAGTCCGGAAGACAGCTTAGCCATTGAATTCTGGGTGTCAGCTCCCGTCACTCCGAGCTGCCTGTTCGCATTGATGGCGCTCATGTTGTGATTGATAATCATAATCCCTCCTTGAATATATAAAAGACTTCCATGCCTTTTACCTTGTCTGCCGTGGGGGATCGGAAGTGATTCGCGTCTCTTCCGCTCCGTTTATCCCCTGCAAAACAAGGAGATTTTCCCGAAATAATATTTCGTGAAGATCCCTTTGTTCTGGGCAGAATTCAATTCGGGCTATTTCAAAGAACAAAAGAATTCAAAATAAAGTTTAACACTAAATATTGAACTTTTCAATTGCAGTTTTACCGGGAGACCTTATTTGAAGATCCCCCGGTAAAATATTACTGCAGCAGCTGCATTACTGAAGCTGATCTCTGGTTTGCCTGTGCGAGCATAGCAGTGCTGGCCTGACCGAGGATCTGATCTTTTGTGAAATTGACCATTTCACTTGCCATATCAGTATCCCTGATGGTAGATTCAGCAGCCTGAATGTTTTCCGCACTGATGTCGATACCTTTCACAGCCATTTCCAGTCTGTTCTGGTACGCTCCGAGGTCGGCTCTCTGTTTGTTGACAACTTTAAGAGCTCCATCGAGAACACCAATGTTTCTGTTAGCCTGTTCCGCAGTGGATATTGACATAATATCTCCGGAACCGATCTGTTTGAGACCAAGGGATTCAGCAGTCATTGTCTGAATGTAAACTCTTTCTCTCTGGTCCATATTGGCGCCGATGTGGAACCACATGGAAGAGGTAACAGTGTTTTCCCCTGTTTCGCTGGCGAATCGTCCTGTAAGCATGTTCATTCCGTTGAACTGTGCGTGAGAAGCGATTCTGTCGATTTCGTCAACGAGCTGAGAAACTTCGACCTGGATCTGCATCCTGTCTTCTGCAGTGTATACACCGTTGGAAGACTGTATAGCCAGTTCCCTGATTCTCTGAAGAATGTCTGTAGTTTCCTGAAGATTTCCCTCTGTTGCCTGGATAAAGGAAATTCCGTTTGCAGCGTTGTCGGAAGCCTGATTGAGACCACGGATCTGAGATCTCATTTTTTCTGAAACAGCAAGGCCTGATGCATCATCACCGGCTTTGTTGATTCTCATCCCGGAAGCAAGTTTTGACATTGAATTCTGGATGTTCCCGTTGTTGACTTTCAACTGTCTGTTGGCGTTTATCGCACTCATATTGTGATTGATAATCATTTATTCCTCCATGAATAAATAGTTTTTTTTGTTCGGCATCCCTGCCGGGAGACCTCTATCGGCATGTTGACAACATACTTTAGAGTTTCCCCACATTTTTTTATCGACCTGAGGTTTCTATAAACTTGAAAAAATAATTAAAGATTTTTTTTATACTGTCGAAACGGGGGGCGGAGGAACAAAAAAACCGCTCATCGTGAGCGGCTCATATCAACTTTTATTCTGTTCGATAAATTTTATATATTGAAGAGCTACAGGATCTTCCGGTTCTATCTCAAGAGCTGTTCTGAAAAAAGTTTCAGCTTCATCGACTTTTCCTGATTTCATTGAGAGTATTCCCATGTTGGAGACAATCTTCATGTTTTCCGGGTCGAGGATTAAAGCTTTATCAAGATATTTTCGACTTTCTGAAAGATTTAAGAGTTCCATTTCGCAGATAGCCAGCTCGTTATAAAGATCAGCAGTCGGCTTTCCTGAATCGAGAGCAGAGAGAAATGCGATTTTTGCTTCATTGTAATTCCCGAGTTTTCGCTCTCCCCAACCGAGAAGAAACCAGGCGTTCCAGACGTCTTTATTGTCTTCAAGGAACTGTTTAATCTTTATCAGACCCTGCTTTTCATCTCCGTTGTGAATGAGGTTGTAGGCTTCCTGGAAAAGAACATCGTTAAGATTCATGTTCTTTATCTCTCCTGCAAGCCTTTCGGATTCTTCAACCTTATCGGAATCTGTCCCCAATTGGGCATAAGTAGCAAAATTCTGTTCAGATTGAACATAGTTCCCGTTTTTATAGTGAAAGAAACCCATATAATACCAGAGCAGCTCTGGAGGATTTTCCGAAGTCGCCAATTCCCTGAATGCCGCTTCTGCCGCTGTATTGTATTTTTCAATCAAGTCAGAATTCCCGATAGACTTAGCATGTTCCCATCTCTGCTCATATAACAAGGCAAGATTGAGCATGGAAATTTTATTGGATCTGTCCAGTCCGCAAAGTGCCAGAAATATCTCTTCCGCCAGATCGAAATCTTTATCCTGAGCTTTGATTACTGCCGAATTTGTCAGATCAACGAATATATTGGGGCGGACTGCAAAAACAAATTTCCGGAAATAATCACTATCTTCATGCTCCGGCTGGTAGGCCAGTAACTTTAGCATGGCGGAAACAATCATTTCCCAGGACAGATCAGAAGAATCCCATTCTTCCCGTTCTTTACCTTCCGGCACTTCTACAGGAAGCATGATGTTTGGATCGATTTGAAAATCACCTATATTCTCTTCTATAGAATCAGGAAGCGATATAAATAAAATGTTTTCAAGAGGGTCCCGGCCGTCTATGTGTTTCAATTTTCCTTCTCCTCTTTGTCTGCCTTTTCAGCTTTTTTTATTTTTCTCTGTTTTAAAAAATCGTTAATCAGTAAGCGGTATTCCAGAGGGACACCTTGATCTGCGAATTTTAAACCCAGAGCAGCTAGATCTTTTCTCCCTTCTACTTCTTCATAACGCAGGCAAACCCCGGGCAGGTTGAAAACCTTTCTTCCATTGTCATATTCAATATGTAAAACGACAGGTTTGTTGACTATAAACCTGGCATTTCCCATTAAGATGAGTTTTGCTCCGGAGAAAGAAACATCTCTCAACAGGCATTTTCGGGGAAGATTATCTACAAGCAGAGCTGTTGTTTTAAGATTAAAGGTAAGCTTTCTGTTATTTTCTTCATTTATCAGAATTCGTTCTTCAGCGCGGGCTTTCGAGTTTATCGCGGCATCGACTATAGAGCCAAGGATCTGTATTAGATCATCGGGTGGGCGGTTCGTATATTCTATTGTGGCAAAGTGAAGGTCCGGTTTATCTTTGTTGATAGGTGCAAATCCCGTTATCTTTCCCTGTATGAAAAAGAGAATCGGATCGGAACTCTCTTTCTGCTGAAAGGCGAAACGAAGCGACATGAGATTATTCTCATTCCGCAGAACATTGAACAGCTCACTATCGATAGAAGCAATAATTTTTGCACCGACCATGGATGAGGAATAAATTATGCAGGGTTTCTGTCCCTGTTTGAACTTGAAAAAAGTCTGTCTTCCGTCAAGGCCTGTTGTGTTGATCAGTTCTTTAGTAAAGGTCACATCGACAGACTTGTAGGAAGAATAATATTTATTTAATTGCTGACTGGTGATAATAGACATATTTACGGGATTGATACTATTATGTTTTATTGCCTTCGTCAATATTCGGATAGTCTAATTCAGGAGTTGTTAATGTCATTGAAAATCCCCGTCATCGGTATCGGAAATCCATTAATGGATACAATCACCCATGTTGATTTTTCCGTTGTGGAAAATCTTGGAGCGGAACCGGGATCGATGAATCTGATCGATGAAAAGCAACTGAAAAAGGTCCTCGATGCAGTTGTTGAATCAATTGAAACTCCCGGAGGAAGTTGTGCCAATACAATGAGAGGTTTGGCCTGGCTTCTTGATGGAGATGAAGATTTTTCCAGACCTGTCTACACCGGAGCTGTCGGTGAAGACGCACTTGCAGGACGTCTTTCCTCCGGACTGGAGAGTATCGGTGTTAAGCCCGAGCTAGCGGGAAAGAGTGACTTTCAGACAGGAGTTTCCATAATTTTCGTTACACCGGATAACGAGCGAACCATGTTTACTTATCTGGGTGCCTGCCGTGAATATTCAAAAAATGATTTTCCAATACATATAATTGAAGGTAAACCTGTCTGGCTCCATATCGCAGGCTATATGTGGGATACGGACAATCAGAAAAATGCTGTTAAATTTGCAGTTGAGGAAGCACTCAAAAGACATACGAAGATCTCTTTCGACCTGGCAGATCCCTTTGTCGTCGATCGTTACAGGGAAGAATTCATTGAATGGCTTCCCGGTAAAATTGATTTGCTTTTTGCAAACCGTACAGAATTGTCCTATTTGACCGGAATTGAAGGAAGCGATGAAGATATCCTTGAGAAAGCCGGAAAGTATGGAGAGACAATTGTGATGAAAGTCGGAAAAAAAGGCTGCTGGGTCAGCAGAAGGGGGTATTCTATTCATTTCCCCTGTGTTGATATTGCTCCTCCATCTGATACGACGGGTGCGGGAGATTCCTTTGCTGCCGGTTTTCTATACGGGATTGTAAAAGGAGAGACATTTCACGATTGCGCTGATACGGCAAACCGCATAGCCTCAGGCATTGTTACAGTAGAGGGATGTGATTATTCGAATATAGACAGGGATTATGTTCTTGGGAAAAAATAAAAAACCCGCGATGCCGTTCGAGTATGATCCTCTTGAACTCTGACGTTCAAGTGGGTTTCCGTTCCAAAGCATCCTGTTTCTCCTCAAGGGATAGCAATTCAGCTATAGGCATTAGGAATCCCGTGGATATATATTGACCCAAGAGAATATCTCCGAGCACGAACACCGCAGGCAAATAAATACTTTATATATTCCTGTCTATCAATTCAATAAGATTACTTGTAATCTTACCGATTTCATCAGCGTCCTTCGCTGTTATGGAGTAGGGGAGACCTTTTTTCATTTTTTCCTTCATAAGTTCATCGACAAGAAAAAAACCGGAAAGAATGGCAATTTTAAGCGGATCAGTGACAGGAACTTTATCCTGTGTCTCCCTGATTTTGTTTTCAAGAAACCAAACAACCTGCTCTAGATATTCAGGATCTTCAGAAGATCTGATAGTAAAAGATGATCCGAGTATATCAATGTTGAGCAGATTGTTTTTCATGAGAGTCTAAAAAATATCCAAACTCTGCTCGAAGAGGTCGGCTTCAGGACCGGCCTCTTCTTTTTTTTGTTCTTTTTTATCCTCAGGCATTTCCCCGAATTCTGAATCGACAGTGGGAACTTCTTCCTCTTCTACTGTTTCATCTACAGGTATTCCGTCCTGAGAATCTTCCGTAATGCTTTCCTGCAGTTCAGATTGATTGTCTTCATCGCGTTCTACATCAGAATCTTCTTCTATTTCCATATCAGATTCTTCTTCTGTATTCTCCTCGCTATTGATGACCTCTTCATCCGATTCTTCTGAATCGGTCATGACAAATTCCAGATCTTCACTTACAGAACCTTCTGCGGAAGTGTCGCTTTCTTCGGATTGAACGTCTTCGTCGACGGAGTCCTCAACAACAGCTTCTTCTCCTTCTTCATCTTCTATAGTGACAGATTCAGTTGTAGTTTCTTTAGCCGTATCAAGTTCTTCGAGCTGATTCAGAGCTCCAATAATTTTATCCTCGATCTCGTTCTGGTCCTTATTTAGAGTTTCAGCCATCTCTTCAAGCTCAAGAATCTGCATTTCATACTGGACGATCTTCTCCTCCAGTACAACTTTCTCAGCTTTAAGTCTGTTTATCAGATCGACAGCGTCATTGACTTTATTTTCAAGTTTCTGAACCTGATCAAGGGTAATCATATATTATTCTCCGAGTGCAGCTTTTGCTTTTTCAACGATTGCTTTAAAAGATTTAGGATCCTCAATAGCAAGATTGGAAAGAACTTTTCTATTGATTTCAACACCGGCTTTGTTAAGACCATTGATGAATCTGCTGTATGTCATTCCCTCTTCTCTAACCGCTGCGGAAATTCTGGCAATCCAGAGCTGTCTGAAGTCTCTTTTTTTAACTTTTCTATCTCTGTATGCATACTGTCCGGCTTTAGCAACCGCATCTTTGGCTGTTCTGTGAAGCTTACTTCTTCTTCCCCAGAAACCTTTAGCCTGTTTCAGGATCTTTTTTCGGTGATCCTTTCTTCTTTTACCATCTACTGCTCTAGGCATTCTTTTTTACCGTCCTTGATTAACCGTAAGGTAACAGTTTTTTGATTCTGGGAACCTCGACCTTATCGACAACGTCAGGGTGTCTGAGGTTTCTTTTGCGCTTGGCGGATTTTTTCGTGAGAATATGACGAGTTCCCTGCTTCTTGTACTTAACTTTACCGGAAGCAGTCATCTTATATCTCTTTGCCGCACTTTTACGTGTCTTCATTTTAGGCATCGTGATACGTCCTTAAACTTATTTCTTCGATCTCGGGCTCAACAACATGGACATGAATCGGCCCTCCATTCTCGGAGGAGTATCCACATTAAACGAGCCTTCGTCAAGAAGTAATAATAATTTATCTAGAACCACCTTTCCAAGTTCTGTGTGAGCAAGCTCACGTCCCCTGAAACGGATAGTTACTTTCACTTTATTACCCTGGTTGAGAAAGTCCTGGACAAACTTGGTTTTGAACTCCAGGTCGTGCTTCTCAATTTTCGGCTGCATTCTGACTTCTTTCAGCTTGACTAGTTTCTGTTTCTTTTTCTGTTCTCTATTCTTTTTTTCAAGCTCGAATTTATATTTTCCGTAGTCGAGGAGCTTACATACAGGCGGTTTTGACTGAGGTGCAACTTCCACGAGGTCAACATTGAGCTCTTTCGCCATATCCAATGCTTCACGGGTAGAAATTATACCTCTCTGTTCCCCCTGATCATCGATCAATCTTACTTCCCTAACACGAATCTGTTCATTAATTCTTAAATCCTTAACAGCCAACATTCCTCCCTGGGTACTGAATTTTCCCTTTTTTCTTTATTGCAGTGCAACGGATGCTTCAATAGTTTCAGCCGTTCACCATCAGGGGTAATATATTTAATAAATAATTACACCCGACAAAAAAAATTGAGCAAATATTAATCTGCCCAAAAGAAATATTAACAAAAAAACGCCTTACTTGTCCATAAGTTAGTTTTGGTTATGACACAAATATTTCTTTAGAATCATATTAGTTGTAACTGGCGGGTTAAATATGATAAAAAGAAAGGTATAGAAATCTGATTGTATCATTATTATAGGAGATAGATATTGGTCCTTTTTATATTGCTTTCAACTCCAATCACTTATTTTCTGATTAATGCTTTTTTTAATAACAGCGGTATCAGAAAAAGAGTTATTATATTACCTTTTATTATAGGGATGATCCTATCCATCCCTTATTATCTGATTTACTGGTCATTTCTGGGGTCTTTTTTTAACAACTGGACGTCTTCAGGCGTTTATTTTTACAATTTTCTGAATAGAGACGGCTCAGCTGCAATTTACATGATTGCTGCACTGGTCGGTCTATTTCTTCTCTTCGCAAAAAAGCCCGAAGCGTCCATGCTGAGAGAGATCGCGGCTTATACTGCCGGAATGATGTTCACTCTCGGAATATACGATACGCTTGTCTCAGAAAGCTGGTACGGATTGCTTGAACTGTTTATTATACCGTTCAATCGCATTTCGCTTTTTCTCCTTCTGTCTGTTTTATTGAATAGAGCGTCTCTCGGCAGAGATTGGAAAAGATACCTCTGGATTGGAATTTCTTTGATTATCCCCTTTATTCTGAACCTTATTCCGCAGCTCGCTTCATTTAATAAAACCGGTGCAGCACTCATTTTATCAATAATCGTACTGATTATTTCCTTTATAGTATTTATCACCGAAAGCAGAGAGCCTTTTCCGGAATGAAAAAAACCATTCCTCTGTTTTTCAGCCTTTTCCTGTTTATTTCCTGCGGCCAGATCAAATCAGTTGTTATCGTCGATACATGGTGGGACGAGGCTTACAGTGGTCTGGCAAATCTTAAGAAAGAGGCTTTCTGGGCCGGATTGAAAGCATTTCAGCCGGTTTCCGTCATAGAGATGGATTCAGAAGAATCAGCTTATAATTTCCTTAATAGCCTCATGGAAAAACAGAATGAGTTAACAGTCATTCTCTCTCCGGTTTTCAATAGTTATACAAAAAATTGGGTGTTCGATGAAAAAAAAATCAACTATATAATATTAAATGGATTTTATGATGATCCTGCCGATAATGTAATAGCAGTTTACAGTTCCAGAGAAGAGGTGTATCGCGAAGCCGGTATGAAAGCGGCACGATATTCAGAATCTCACAGTAATTGTTCTGTTGCGGCAGTATTCTATAATGGAACGGAAGCACGCCGCAGCGAGAGAGACAGTTTTATTCAAGGCTTTAACGAAGCCGGTGTTTCCGGAAAGCTCCTGGTCTCTGATCAGCAGACTTATGCCGGCGGTGAAAAACTGAAGAGCTTTATCAGCTCTGCTCCGGAAAAAGATGTCGGCCTATTCTTTTTTTCGGCATCTTCTTTAAATCCTTTCTGCTTTGAACAAGCTCAAACTCTCTCTATACCCATATCGGGTGAAAATTTAAACAGTTCAGGCTTGCATAGTGAACTGATTGAGTTTTCCATTGATGATGATATGGTCAGAATAGTAAAAACTGCGCTGAAAATGGGACTCGACGGAGAAGTTGAAAATGATTTACCTGTTTTTCCATTGCTTAAGGAGAAGGGAATTCATTTTTAAGTTTGACACTGACAACTTCGGCGAAATATAATTTATTTGAATGATAAGTAAAGGAGTTGATGATGAAGCGAGGCAGCCTGTTCATTATAGGTTTGATATTACTAGTAATTCTGCCCGTTGGTTCAGCGTTCGGTGATGAGAGGACTTTGAAACTGGAGTCCCGTGTTATCGAATCGTTTGATGCCCCCGGCGACATCACTTTCGAGGACGGAAACCCTGTCTACTGGCAAGTAAGGGGTGATAAGTTCTCTATGGAAGGTTATCCCAAGATGGCTTACGCACCAGAAACCTGGCCGATCGATCTTTTCGGGAA
The DNA here is from genome assembly GCF_014207565.1 of Spirochaeta isovalerica. Lineage (NCBI taxonomy): Bacteria > Pseudomonadati > Spirochaetota > Spirochaetia > Spirochaetales > Spirochaetaceae > Spirochaeta > Spirochaeta isovalerica. Next base: position 407,473 of record NZ_JACHGJ010000001.1, read on the forward strand.
AAATCCCGAGAACCGGGCGGAACTGCAGGCATTCGGTGTAAACGGTAGATTCGTAAGACAGGGATATAACACAATTGAGATTATACCAGGTGACGGAGAAGGCGATAATTGGACCGAAAGAGAACTGCCTCTTCCCGGACGGGTTAGAATGTTCGATTTCTGGATTTGGGGTTCCAATTATAATTATTCAATTGAAGCACACTTCAGAGATTATATGGGGATGACTCATCGCTTTGAAATGATTCCCGCCGGTGCCGGCAGGCAGTCCCCGGGAAGTATAAATTTTGAAGGGTGGAGAAATATGTATATCGATATTCCCGGCTACGTAAGGCAGGCTCAGGTCCACAAACCCAACTACAAAGGTCTTGTTCTTACCAAGCTTGTTTTGAGAACCCATCCGGAAGAAGCGGTTGACAATTTCTATATATATATAGATAACCTTAAGGTCCTGACAGACTTCCACGAATCTTTCTATGATGGTTTTGAACTTTCCACTCCTGAAAAGATGACAGAAATTTGGGGAGCTGAATAATGAAAAAACTGATTTTACCACTATTTTTAATGATTCTTTTTTCTGCAGAGCTTTTTTCACAGGCAACAGTTCCGGCTGGAGAACCTGATCCGGCGAGAACGGGAGTTACGACAGCCCAGCAGAAGTTGAAAGAAGTTTCTGTAAACAAATTCGAAGATGCCGGATTCTGGTACGGAATGATGCCTGCCGATGAAGGAATCATCGCTGTGAGACGTTTCGAGGGTTCTCCTCTCGATAAAGAACCAATAGAAGATGAAGCCGTCTTTGGTATTGTAGAAGAAGATAAGTTTGTCCTCGGTACAAAAGTCTCCTTCTACAGAAGAGGTGTGGCCTCCTTCGGTATTAGACCTGTTCGACCTATTCCCATTGAGGGGATTACTAAAACCATATCAGTCTGGATTGCCGGTAGAAACACTAACCATGTTCTGGAACTGATGATTGAAGATCATTTTGGTAATGAAGCCTATATCAATATGGGTAAGCTGAACTTTTCCGGTTGGAAAAAAATTACAGTGTCTGTACCTCCGAATATCATTCAGAGAGATTATCATTACAATAACAAGATGGGTATTATGGTTACCGGTTTTAATGTCCAATGCGAAATCGATGAAACCTATGGGAATTACTATATTTATTTTGATGATTTGAGAGCTGTTACCGATGTTTTTGCAGAAGAGAACAGAGATCTTGATGATATGAATGATTCCTGGTAAGCATATAATTAGAATCAAATACAAAGATCCGCTATACAGCGGATCTTTTTTTATCTTATAATGCTGATTATGGATAATAAATGCTGTTCTAAGGATAAACTAAGAACGATCTCTCAGTTCAGTAATCTGAGTGAAAACGAACTGACTGTAATAGCCGGCGTCTGTCACTGCCGCGAATTTAAACAAAACGAAATAATTTTCCGGGAAGGCGATGTCGCAGATTCCGTATATCTTCTCATTGAAGGTTTTGTAGAAATCTGGAAGAACTATGGGACAGGAAAAAAAGATATCCTTGCACGACAGGATCAGGGTAACATCGTGGGAGAGATGGCTGTTATCGATGAACTGAAAAGAAGTGCATCCGTCATCGCAGGACAGGATATGATTGTATATATTATTCCCAGAGATGAGTTTATTTCCCTTTTGCGAAGACTGCCTGAATTATCTTTTGAATTCATGAAATCCATTTCCATGCTTGTTAGAAATAGCAATGAGAATTTTATAAATGAGCTTCAGGATCGGAATTTAAAACTGGAAAAGACAAATAAGAAGATACTTCAAATGCAGGATGAGCTACTCAGAAAGGAACGTTTATCAACCGTAGGTCAATTTTCATCAATGATTCTGCATGATCTTAGAAATCCCATATCCGTTATCAAAGGTTATTCAGATATCCTGCTTATGAAAGATTGTGACCCGAAAAGTGTTAGGGATTACGCTGGCGCAATACAGAGAGAAGCTCTGAATCTCAATAATCTAGCGGGAGAAATGCTTGATTATTCCCGGGGTGAAATCAAACTGAATTTAACCGTTACTATTCTTGACTCCCTGATTGATGAAGTATTTTCTGTCGTTAAGCGAAAAATGATCGGAGATAAAATAACACTTATAAAAGAAATAAATTTCAATGAGCCGGTTTTAATAGATAATGATCGCTTTTTCAGAGTCCTGGTTAATTTATGCGATAACTCAAGAAAGGCGCTATATAATGGCGGAGAGATTAAAGTCATTATCGATAAGGATAAAGATGATTTTCTAATACAAGTCATAGATGACGGTGATGGAATAGAAAAGGAAAAACTGGAACAGATCTTTGATCCCTTTACATCTTTTTCCAGAGCTGGCGGAACAGGCTTGGGTATGGTTATCGTAAAAAACATTGTCGAAGCACACAAAGGCAGTATTTCTGTAAAAAGTGAAGAACACCTCGGTACAACAGTTACTATATTATTGCCTCTGATGCAGTAATTCAATTATCAGGGATCAGGTTTACATTCAATGTCGACTGGCATTCATTGAAAAATCTGGATTGCTTAAGCTTCTCCAGATACGCTTCTGATGTGAAATAGTCAAAATCCGCTTTTGTAATACCGGTTGAGGCAAGCAAAGATTCAACTCTGGACGGATCGACATACTCCGGAATCCCGAAACCATGAATGACTGTTACGAAATCGCTAAGACTGACAGTATCTACCATTATGTCAGAGAAAGAATCGTCATGCGCGCATGAGTGCCGAGCCGTTTTCCGCAATTCTTCAGGGAAGTTCCAATATGTAAGTAAAGCTTCTCCGATAAGACACGAGTTGGTATTCATTTTTTCGAGCTCTAGACGACTGAGAGATTGAGAGTGGTCCTGATTTTCTTCTATCAATTGCATGTACTTGTCTTTATCTGAAAGAAACAGGGGAACCTCTCCAATTCTATGTAACAAAGCTGCTGTAAAATATTCATCACTATTGAAACTGCTGTCGATCAGCTCTGCTATATCTCGACATATAAAAGCTGAAATAATAGAGTGGCTCCAGAATAATTTATAGAAATAGGAATTCTCATTCTTTTTGAATAAACTGGCCCCGGCAAGTAGTAAAACCATGGTTTTTATTTTTTTAAAACCAATCAGGTTTACAGCTGTATCAAGCTCTTTTATCTCTGATCTTCTGGAGTAAAGTGCTGAATTAGCTATCTTTAAAATACTGGCTGATAAGTAAGGATCCAATGAAATCAGTTTCGTAAGACTTGAAGAAGAAAGATTATCACTGTTTTCGTTAAGCTGCATTATCTGGGTCGCTACTTCCGGTACAATAGGAATCTGTATCATATATTTTTCATATTTGTTATTTACCATCTATCGCCTCGCGTGAATGAAATAGATTGAGAAAATTCTGTGTTGTGAGTTGAGCTGTTTCATCAGCACCCAGGTTGAAGATATCGGCAATGCAATCAATTGTGTATCCGATGTAACCGGGATAATTTAATCTGCCTCTTTTCTTTTGCGGGGCCAAATAGGGAGCATCTGTCTCAACGAGAATTCTGTCCAGCGGGACATGTCGTACAGCTTCCCTGATTTCTTCAGATTTTTTGTAAGTAACGTTTCCCGCAAAAGAAATATAAAAACCGAGATCAACAAATTTCTTAACAAAATGAAAATTGGAAGAGAAACAATGTATGACTCCATTAGACGCTTTTTCGGATTTCAGCACTTCAAGAATTTCTTTATCCGCCAATCTGTTATGTACTATTAATGGAAGATCAAACTCTTTCGATAGTTGAATATGAACCCTGAACATTTCTTTCTGTCTTTCCGCGGAGACAGTATCCCAATGAAAGTCCAGTCCCGTTTCTCCAATAGCTGATACATGACCGGTTTGAATTTGCTCTCTTATCGAATTGGTCTGTAACTCAATATCTTTGATGTCATTAGGGTGTATTCCCGCAGATATGAATATTCCCGGGAATCTTTTCTTGTACTCAAGGCGTTCAGAAAAGTTTTCTTCATTAACTGAAGCGTCCAGAATATATTCCATGCCATTTGAAAAAACATCGGAAAGAAGTTGATCCACATCCAATCCTTTATCTTTCATCTCAAGAATGTGCGTATGACTGTCTGTGCTGCCGGGATAAATGTTGCTGTCCATATAATAAGTATAACTATGAGACCAGAGCTGTGGAAGAGAAAAAAAAGGAAATGATCCTTGACCAACCTGTAGTTGAATTGTAATATATCGGAGCAATGCCGGAATGGTGGAATTGGTAGACACAAGGGACTTAAAATCCCTCGGCCTTATCGGCTGTACGAGTTCAAGTCTCGTTTCCGGCATTCAATTCAAGCTAAATCCTATTTCTCTGGATTTAGCTTTTTTTTATTTAACAGAATTACAATACTATTCACAAGAATTTGCAGGATACCAAAGCCGATAAACAGAAAACCTGAGTTAAAAAGCGAACTTTCGAGTTCATTTGTATAGGCAATAGTACATATTAACCAGTCCCAGGACCATATATATTTCCCATAGATTATTTGCGGTTCATATATCTCTTTGCTGTATCTGGACTGCCACTCTGTTTTTCTTTGGAAATAACCGTCGCGTTTTGCTTCAGCAATGATTTCTCTAAAAAGGAAAGATCCGTTCTGATCGGTTTCATAATTCATGTTCCACCATGATAATTCAGGATAAAGTGGGTGGTGAACCATTCTGCCGGATCCATCAAGAATGAAGAAAAAGTTGTTATTACCGTATCTCATTTTATCTACTATCCTGAGATAGTCATTTTTTAAAGTATCCCGATACTCTTCTCCATTCAGTCTGATTTCCTTTTCCGTTGATTCTGCAAGAGAGTAGGGAATGTCTGAAGCCTGAGCCATAAGCTTTTCAACGTACGCTGAATCCTGATTTTCAAAGATACTGGAAGAGAAAAAATATAAAGCTATGAAAATTAAAATAGAAAACAGATTAATTGAGAATAATATACGTTTCACAGTTCATTTCTCCATTCCCTCAATAGTTTTTCATAGGAAACCGTTTGGGGTAGCGGCTCATCTGTTATTTCCGGCTTGGGAGAGCCATTTTGATTCAACCAGTAATCTTCACCTAAACTATGTTCTATTTCCGGGGAAAAGAGCGGTAGTTGCAACCGGGACATAAGTTCATCCTGTTCATTTGCAATTTTTGACATAGTTTCTTCAGGCGATGATACACCCCTGATAGATTCGGCAATATTCTTCCACCACAATTGAGACATACTGGAATAATAGGGTACATTCAAGCTGCTGGATGTCCATGATTTTTGTGCCTTGGATCGATAAAACTCAATTAAACCTCCATAAGATTCCATCCTCTTTGTAATATAGGCAGAATTGACAGTTGAAAATCTTACCGGTGTTCCTCCAATTAAATACTTTTTAAGAGAAACACTTTTAGATACACAGAATTGAGCCCACAGCCAGGCTGCGGCTCTTTTTTTACCGGTAATTCCTTTGGGGATGGTCCAGCTCCCGCAGTCCTGGTACCCGGATTTCATTCCCGGATCCCAGTATTTCCCATGCGGAGAAGGGGCTAATCTCCATTTGGGAGAGCCGTCGATATCAGTAACCGGGCTTGATGGTCTGTGAAAAGAAGGATCGGAAAGCCACGTCGTATATTGAAAAATCCTTTGGGCGACATCTCCTTCTGAAGCTCTTGTTCCCGCATCGCTCCATTCCCATTGCCGGGCTTCTGCCGGAGCATATTTGTTGAGCCATTCCAGGTACTTTTTCAGGGCATAAATTGCGGCCGGACTGTCAGTCGCACCACCTCTCCCTGTAGTTGAACCAACCGGGACATAATTTTCAACTCTAATGCCCCAATCATCAACCGGTAATCCGTTGGGGATTCCCGGATCTCCAACGCCGGCCATGGCTAGCCATGAATCAGTAAATCTCCAACCAAGAGAGGGCGATGGTTTTCCATAGTCGATATGTCCGTAAACCCTTTTGCCATCTATCCGGGTGTTGTTGAAGAATTCTGCAATATCTTCATAAGCAGACCAGTTTAATGGAACGCCCAATTCATACCCGTACTGGTCTTTAAAGAGTTGTTTTATATCTTTTCTTGTAAACCAGTCATAGCGGAACCAATATAAGTTAGCGAACTGCTGATCCGGTAGCTGCAATTGATTCTTATTATAATCCTGTCCCATTGATAAATTGAGAAAGTCATCTAAATCGAGATAAGGATCGGTAAATTGCCATCCTTCTCTCTCCATATAAGCTGATAGATTTACAACTGAACCCATTCTGAGGTGAGTGCCTATCATATCCGTGTCATTGACATATATATCATAGTGATAATTATTATTTTCTATTTGATCCATTATATCCCGGACGAGGTTTCCTTCCGGTTGGATTTTGTGATCAACTCTTATGCCGGTAATTTCCTCAAAGGCTTTCGAAAGAAACTGGCTTTCCCAATAATGGGTCTCGATGTTTTCTGCAGTGGACAGTACGGTAATACCTTTCAAATCCTGAGACACATATTCAAACCATTGAAGTTCGCGCAATCTTTCATTCCAGCTGAAAACTGAGGGATCGAAAATATAAGCCCACTTCATTACGGAATCACTGAATTCTGAATCGGAATTGTATTCCCTATACCCTTTTGTACAGGACACAAAGACCATTAAGGGAATAACCAGAAGCAGAACAGACCGTTTCATAAGCCTTTTTCCCTGTCTCTGATAGCTGTTAGTGGCAGCGATATAATAAAAAGAGTACCTTTGTCATCTGATTTCTCAAGCCAGAGATTGCCTCCGTGATGATTCTTAATAATATAATAACTGATCGATAAGCCGAGTCCTTTTCCCTGGCTGATACCTTTTGTAGAGAAGAAGGGTTCAAAAACTCTTTTTTGAATTTCATCGTCGATCCCGGGACCATTGTCTTCTATTTCAATCTGCAGAGAGTTGACTCCCAGACTCGTACGGACGAAAATTTTCGGATCATTATGATCTGCGGTTTTCAATACCTGAAGGGCATTCCGGAAGATGTTGTAGAAAGCCTGTTCAAGTTTTTTTTCATTGCAGGGAATTGCCGGCAGATCGGGACTGTATTCCTCGATAACAGAAATTGATTCGTTGAGAAAATCCGAATGGAAATCCTCATCCATTTTTAATGAAATCAAGGCGTGTGACAGTATTTCCTCAACATGAAACAGGCTGTTTACAAAAGAATCACTCTGGCTGAATGTAACCATATCATCGACTATTTCCGCTGCTTTCCTGCCGGAGTCCAGAATTGATTGAATCATTTCCGGGATATTCCTCATCTCGCTGTATTTTAAAATGGCATCGAGGCTTGTTCCCGCTTCCTCTGCCTTTTTGATATTTGCAGGTATATCGAGATTCAGCCTGCGTCTGATATTCTGAGCGGATTGCATCATTCCCGCCAGGGGGTTGTTAATCTCATGCGCCATGCCGGCTGCAAGGCCCCCCACAGACAACATCTTTTCAGATTGTTTAATCAGTTCTTCGAGTTGTACTCTTTCCGTAATGTTTCTGATCTGAAGAATTCCCAACTCATTCCGTTGCTCTTTGAGTGAAAAGTAGCTGATTTCTCCATAAAATTCTTCGCTTTCTCCGATAGTGACTTTGCCTTTTATATCTGCGAAAGTTTCATCAATCATAATTTTTTCTTTTATGAGAGGATATATTTCACAATCTTTATCTATGAGAGAAAAGAGGTTACTGCCAATGATATCTTTTCCATTGTGCCCGGAGACTCTTCGGGCTTCAGGATTCCAGGTGTTTATTGTAAAATCCCGATTCAGTCCAATCAATATATATGGCATGGAATCGATAATGTCTTTGAGGTAATGATTCAGATAGCTGATTTCGTTGCGGGCTCTGTCTCCCGAAAGTATTTCAAGTTTCAGAAGCTCATTGGATTTTGCCAGTTCTTCTGTTCTTTCTTCCACTCTGGTTTCCAGTTCAGTGTAGAGGCTGTGAAGGCTGTTTATCATATTATTAATGGCATGTTGAATCGTATCTATTTCATCTTTCGGGTCAGATAGTTTAATACGGGCCAGAAGGTTTCCTTTTTCTACATTATTCAAGCATTTCAAAGAGTCATTTATTCTTGAGGTGACGTTCTTTAATGAAAAATAGGTCAGGATCAACCCGGCAATTACAGGAATGATTGAAAGGGGGAGAACCAACCGCAGATAGTTACCGATCTCCCTGAAAAGATCCTCGGATGAGATTATCAGAATAATAATCCAGTCCCAGTAGGGGATCTTGACATATTTTAAAAAGAAAGCGCCCGACGCAGAGCTGCTGATATCCATTTCCCCGGAAATGTGAAGAAACATGTCACGTTCTAATTCCGGTAATGAATCCCTTTCCCTCGGGCTCGGGAAAACCCATTGATTCACAGCGGTATCAATTATTATCAGCCGGCTCTCTGTTGAATCTCGATTGTCAGACATTTTATCGAGAAAATCTCTTTTTGCCTGATTGATATATTGCGGATAATCATCCACTCCTGCTTTTTTCAAAATATCATGATCTGCTTCGATAAGACTGACGAGATTGTCCATATCTTTGCCAATCAGTTTTCGGTTGAGATCGTAAATAACCCGGTTCATTACTGAAATCCCTGTCAGTACGACAATCAAAGCCATCAGGGCCGGTATAACCAGAGAAAACAGATTAATCTTATAGGTCAGTCTCAATGATATACCTCCGCAACCCGGAGCATATGAATGGGGATAATGACCTCAAGAGATTCAGAAGTTGACATATTAATATGAATTCGGGGGTCGCTGTCGAATCTGATCGGAATATCGCCGGCTTTTTTTCCATTGTATAGCACATTTATTATTGAACCGGCCAGAAGTCTGCCCAGTTTAAGATAGTCCGGAGCCAGGCTTGCCAATACGCCTTTCCTGACCAGAAGATAGTTCAGGCTGAAAGAGGGAATTTTATTGCGAAGGAACACTTCCTTCTGAAAGTTTTCCAAAAAGAAATTCTGATTTCCCAATATAACGGCATCAACAATACCGGAGTATTGGTCCAGAAAAATATCAATGTCCCGGCTCTTTGAGCATTCTTCAATGAAAAATTCGATTGAAAGATTCCTGCACGCTTGTTCCATATAATGCAAATCAGCTTCAGAGGAGGGATTCCCTCTTTCCAATAAGAGTAAAACAGAATCAAGATGAGGAATGAGATTTTGCATAAAGGAAAGGAATTTCCCATAATCAGTGTAATAGCTTACTCCGGTAATATTGTTTCCCGGTCTCTCATTGTTGCGGATAAGACCGGTTTGCAATGGATTATTAATGGCACCGAGGAACACCGGGACATTCAGAGAATTATCCTGTAAATAATCTATGCTTTCATGTCCCATAAGGACTATGGCGTCCTTTTCCTGATTGTAGCGTTTGATTATCGCATCAAATTGTTCAAAGTTTTTCAGGTTTCCCTGTATTTCAACTCTCAGGTCAGGCACAAGTTCCGATAGCAGCTCCATGGAACCTGTTGTGATTTCTTCATTTAATCCAGAAGAGCCGATCCAGGCTGCGCCAAGATAAAAACTCTCTTCAGCTTCTGTTTCAAGGGAAACAAAAAACATCAGGAATATTAAAAAAGCAATTGATCTTATGCTCATCTTTTACCGTATATGAAGTTTTCTCTCCATTTCGTGCTGAAGAGTCCTGTTAATATATGACCTGAGTCTGGATTTAATCTGGCTGGTTACAAACTGATCGAAGAGAAGGACATAGAGCTTTTTTTCTCCTTCCTGAGAACGGAACCCAATGACGACAGCAGAAACACGGAGAAGGATTCCTCTCAATTTCAACTGTATGTCTTTCAGGTAGGTATTCTTTTCGAGATCTACTGAACTCTCCAGAGTCATTGCCATACCGACTGAACTTATATCCACAATATGACCTGATATCAGATTATTGTTGATCGTTACGTTTAGGGTCGCTTCCGAGGGATTGCATTTGGCTCTGACAAACTTCCTCTGTCCTTTGACCTCATTTGCTTCAAGTGTTTTGATTATGATTTTCGTACTTTCTGTCAAGCCTAGCTTCAGTTTTATAAAGCCGCAGGGCACCATTATATCCATAAGATACTTCTGGGCCAGATTAACATTTTCGTTATAAGTTACAATGCCTATTCGGGCATGACTGGATCCGGAAGTCTCCAGTATGGATCTGATAAGTTTTTCCCATTGAGGTTCTTCCAAACCTTCATCGATGTTTATAAACAGGATGGGGGAAGTGTAGAACTCGCAGATTGAAGAAACTTTTGTGTGATCATTAATAAAATATACTTCATACTCTCTGTCTATAAGATCCTGAATCAACTCATTCTGTATAACACTGTGAGGGTAGATAAAGAATACTTTTTTACCAAATGTACTAACGTCCATGATGACCTCTGAATTTTTTTTCTTTACCATATATAATTCTAGTACATCGTTTATAAAAGCGCGGGAAAAGTTGTGGAGAAAAAATTAAAGCTGAAAGTTAGAATATACATCGAAGATGAAAAAAAGAATTCCTTTATGGGCATAGGTGTTTTGTGGCTTCTCGAAGGTATTGAAAATTGCGGTTCAATCAGACAGGCAGCCGGAGAAATGAATATGTCTTACACAAAAGCCCATCAGATTCTAAAAAATCTTGAAGAATCTCTCGGCGAAACAATTCTGCAGCGGCATAAAGGCGGAAATGAGCGATCGGGAACATCTTTAACTGGATTCGGTAAAACATTTCTGAAAAGTTACAGGAAATTCAATGAAAAAGTTGTTTCTGATACACAAATGGAGTTCGATCGGTTTTTGAAAGAAATGGAAATAGAGAGCGTCTGATTTTATAATGATGGATATGAGCCAAAATAATTTGTTAATTGTGGATTTGGAAAATCTTGAAACTGATGGACTCCGAGAAAAATTCAACACCATTAAAAGCTGGATCCGGCCCGGAAACGGAAAAGCAAAGATGCTTATCAATTGTAACAAACTAAAACTGACTAACAGTTTAATCGACTTTTTTATTGAGTTTTATTCTGAACGGGAAGATGATATTGCGGCTATTGCCATCAGCGGAGTCGGAAGCGGTGTTCGTAGAGTAATTCTTGACTCCACAGGTATTCCTTTTTTTTATGCTGAAGATAAAGAAGAGGGAATTGAGCTGCTGAATGATCTGGATGAGGATGTTTAAAAATGACAGAAGTACGTGCAACGATAAAGAATCGGCAGGGAATACATGTTCGGCCATCGGGTGTGATTATCAATGAAATTGAAAACATTAAAAGTGATATCATTCTTGAGGCCAAAGGTATATCCATGCCTCTTATGAGCATCATGGATCTTTTGGCTCTGGGGCTTCAGCACAATGAGGAGGTTCTTATAACAGTGAGTGGTGAAGATGAAAAAAACGCTTCAGAAAAATTAAAGGAACTGTTTGAACGGGAATATGATTTCCCTCCCCGATAAAAATTACAAAAAAATCTATATATGAATTGACGAATATAGATGATTCTGCTATATTCTCATTAAATAAAAAATTACCAAAATAAAGGTATTTATTGGATAATCAGTGTATGAGTGAAACAAATAAAGAAATTAACATTCGTTATAGCGTGCTCGCTCAGGATGACAGCTGCTGTCTATCCTGTGGAGGGGCGCTGGATAAAAGTGAAGCCGGACCCGGAGACGTATGTGTTGATCTGGGAAGCGGCAGGGGCACCGATGTACTCCGTCTGGCAGAAATAGTTGGAGATGAAGGCTTCGTCTATGGTCTCGACCTCTCTGACGGGATGATCTCTAAAGCGAAAAAAACCGCAGAGCGAATGGGTGTTCAGAACGTTGAATTTATCCAGACAGATCTTTCAGAGATTCCTCTGGAGGAAAAATCTGTCGATATCATTATTTCCAACTGCGTGCTCAACCATGTTTCGGATAAGCAGAAGATATGGAATGAAATCTACAGAATACTGAAAAAAGGCGGTACGTTTACCGTTAGCGATATTTACTCATCAGAACCTGTACCTGCTGAATATGCAAATGATCCCGCAGCTATAGCCGAATGCTGGGCTGGTTCTGTTACCAGAGATGTGTATCTCGAGACACTGGCCAATGCCGGGTTCGATAATATCGAAATCCTCGAAGAAAGCGCACCTTATGAAAAAGGGAAAATTTTATGTTCCAGCTGGACAATACGCGGTACCCGTACCCGTTGCTGCGGCTGAAGCATTAATAAAATGGAATGAGGAGGTGTAATATGAAATCACTTGTTCGTAAAACAAAAGCAACTGATAAAAAAGTTGCACAGTGTTGTGCCAAGATCTCTACAGTTGTAGCGGGTTGTCACGACTAAATGGTTCTGATGGGGTCGGAAACGGCCCCATCTTCAGGGAGAGTTCATGGTTTTTTCAAAACATAATATATTTTCAAAAATTACTGATTCTGAAAATTATTTCATTGTAAATCCTCTTTCGGGGCAGGCGGACATTCTTCCTCCCGAAAAAGCACAGGAAATATTAGAAAAGAAATATACAGATATCGATGAGTACGTTGAGAAAGGGTATATCGTCGATGAAAAGGAAGAAGAGAAAGTTTACAAACGTGCTTATCTTGATTTCCTCGATAATCGAGATGATTCAGAAATACAGATCTTTTTCGTCCCCTGGTATACCTGTAACTTTAAATGTACATACTGCTACCAGGAAGGATATTCCGAAAAAGATGAATCAATTTCTCCTGACGTGATTGATGCTTTTTTCGAATATGTGAACAGAGAATTTGCCGGCAAACCCAAATATGTAACGGTTTTCGGTGGCGAACCGCTTCTTCCCGGAGTCAACAGTAAAGCTTCCATTGAGTATCTTGTGAATAAAGCAAACGAGAACAATCTGGATCTGGCTTTCGTTACAAACGGCTATGCTCTGGAAGAATATGTTCCCATTCTAAAGAAAGGAAGAATCCGTGAAGTTCAGGTAACCATAGACGGAACGAAAGAAGTTCATGATAGCCGGCGACCTCTCAAGGGAGGGAAAGACACCTTTGAAGCCATTGTGCGCGGTGTTGATAAAGCTCTTGAAGAAGGAATTATGATCAATCTCCGATCCGTTGTGGATAAGGATAATATGGAGAATCTTGTCGGTCTTGCAGATTATGCTATTGAGAAGGGATGGGCTTCCCACCCCGATTTCAAAACACAGCTGGGCCGAAATTATGAACTTCATTTCTGTCAGTCCGATCAGAACAGACTTTATGACAGAGTGGGGCTATACAAAGATCTCTATAAGCTCATTCTGGAGAATCCACAGTTCCTGGAGTACCATAAACCGGCTTATTCCATATCCAAATTCATTTTTGAAAATGGAGAGCTTCCCGATCCTCTATTTGATTCCTGTCCCGCCTGTAAGACTGAATGGGCTTTTGACTTTACGGGGAGAATCTACTCCTGTACGGCAACAGTCGGTAAATCGGGAGAATCGTTAGGTACATACTATCCTTCTGTAACCAGAAAGGATGAAGTGATAGACGAATGGGAGAGCAGAGATGTAACGACAATAGATAAGTGCCGTGATTGCTCTCTTCAGTTGGCTTGCGGCGGCGGTTGTGCTTCCGTAGCGAAAAATAATCATAAGGGAGAAATCCACTCACCGGACTGCAGGCCGGTTAGAGATCTGATGGAAATGGGAATTTCTCTTTACTTTGAAAAAGGAGTCTTGAATAATGACTGACAGAATCATTGAAATCAATGCTGATAAGTTTGACGAAGAAGTACTGAAAGGGGACAAAGTCGTCGTCGATTTCTACTCGACCGAATGTCCTCCCTGTGAAGCCCTGGCAACTAAATATGATGCCCTGAGCGAGCTTTACGGGAACGATATCAAATTTGTAAAAATCTTCCGCCAGGGTAATAAAGAACTGGCGACATCACTCGGTGTTACCGGGTCACCTACCGTTCTTTTCTACGAAAAGGGAGAAAGAACAGGCGACACTCTGTCGGGAGGTGTAAAGCGTTCAGATATGATGAGAAATCTCGACGCTCTTCTCGATGAGCCGAAAGTGAAAGAAATCCACGGTAAAATCAAACCCGTGGAAACGGAATGCGAAGTTATCGTCCTCGGTGGCGGACCTGCCGGTCTGACAGCCGGTCTTTACCTTGCGCAGGCTCATAACGATGTCATTCTGGTCGATACTCAGATGCCCGGAGGTTATGTTGCGACAACTCATCAGGTTTCCAACTATCCCGGATTTATTGATCCTCAACCGGGATTTATGCTCTCTCACTATATGAGCGAACAGGCAACTGCTGCGGGAGTGAAATACAGAGCCGCGGTTGAAATCACATCGATCGATCTCGAAAAGAAAGAAGTCGTAGTCGATAACGTCGAGACGCTGAGGGCAAAGAAAATCATTGTTTCCACCGGTTCCAACCCCAGACCTCTGGGGATCCCGGGAGAAATTGAATTCAGAGGAGACGGTATCTCCTACTGCGCGACTTGTGATGCGAAATATTTCGATGATAAGGAAGTTGTCGTTATCGGTGGTGGAAACTCCGCTATCGAAGAAGCGCTTTTTATCACAAAATTCGCTAAAAAAGTTAAAATCATACACCAGTTTGCGGAACTCCAGGCCAATAAAGAAGCTCAGGAGAAAGCCTTTGCCAACGATAAAATCGAATTTTATCTGGAACATGAGCCGAGAGAATTCAAAAAGCATGGCACAATGGACATGGAAGTCGTCGTTGAGGACCTGAAGACGAAAGAAATGAAGAGCATCAGAACAAACGGCATATTCGTTTTTGTCGGTTTCCAGGCCAATCTCGACGGCATGGAAGGACAGTTCGAACTTGACAACTGGGGCTATGTCAAAACCGATGATTTCATGAAAACTAATAAAAAAGACATTTTCGCAGTCGGAGACCTCCGTTCCAAAGCTTACAGACAGATCACAACTGCTGTTGCCGATGGTACTATCGCTGCCATTACAGCTTCAAGAGAGCTGGATAGCGAATAATCAGATTTCCCAGGCCCGGGTGTTAATCCATTCCCCAAAGGAACCTCCCGATTAACATCCGGGCTTTATTTGTCAATTTCATCTAATATATGCAGAACGATTTTTTTTGAATTAAAAGATGTATTCTTGAAAAAATCACGCAGATTGATCTTTTCGTTTTTTTCAGCCTTATCACTGATAGACCTCAAAATTACATGGGGTACATTGTTTACCTTGCAGACAAGGGCTACGGCTGCACCTTCCATGTCCACGCAATCTCCCGAGAGCTCCTCTTTCAGATATTGCCTTTCTTTATGCGAACGATTCCGGATGAATTGATCTCCTGTTAAAATACGGCCCGGTATCAGGTTCATATTTTCATTTTTCCAAGACATTGCCGCATCGAACAACTTACTATCCGATTTTATAAAACGATATTCCGTACCGGGGATCTGCCCACGGGGAATATTAAAACGGGACACATCCATATCGTGCTGCACGGCGTCTATTCCAACCAGAATATCTCCTATAGATAACCGGCTATTGATAGCTCCGGCGATTCCGGTAAAAATAAGTCCTTCCGGTTTATATTTGTCGATAAGAAATTGTGTCATCATAGCGGATAGAACTTTACCGACTCCGGATCGCGCGACAATAACATTATGTCCATCAATCAAACCTTTATAGAACCTGTGCTCATTAAATTCGATTATTTTGATATTCTGGAGTTCCTGTCTGAATTGCTCGATCTCTTCATCGAGGGCTCCCATAATTATAAAAAGCTTGCTCACAAAGATTCAGCCGTCTCATGAGCCAGGGTGAGGTATATGTCTGCACTCTGTTTCAATTTTTCATATTGATCATCACTGATTTTCGCAATAGCCTTCGCCGGCGACCCGACAATGAGACTCCGGGGCGGAAATTTCTTGCCCTGCGTGACCAGCGCGCCAGCGCCGACAACGGAACCTTCTCCGATAACAGCCTGATCCAGCACGACAGCCCCCATACCAATCAGGCATCTGTCTTCCACTGTGCATCCGTGAACAACTGCATTGTGTCCGACTGTGACTTCATCTCCGATTACTGTAGGATTCTCATGGCTGACATGCACTGTGGCGTTATCCTGGATGTTGGTGTTTGTGCCGATAATGACCGGAGCGACATCACCTCTGATTGTGGCACCGAACCACACTGAAGAACCTTCTCCTAAGGTCACATCTCCGATAATTGCGCAATTGGGCGCTTGAAAGGCAATTTTCTTCACATGGGGATTTTTATCTTTATATTTATAGACCATTAATACTCCTTTCGACTGACATATTATTCAACAGCTCAAAAAAAAAAGCTACACCTTTTGACACGTGCAATCGGTTGCATTATTATGCTCCCATGGAATGGTGGAAAGAAAAAGTTATTTATCAGATATACCCTCGTTCATTTGCCGACAGCAACAACGACGGGATCGGAGATTTAAAAGGTATAACCGGAAAGCTGGATTATTTAAAGGAGCTGGGGATCGGGGGCATCTGGCTGAGCCCTCATTATCCGTCTCCTTTTCTTGACTGCGGTTATGATGTTTCTGATTATACAGCCGTAGGCGAAGAATACGGATCCATCAATGACTTTATAGAGTTTTTGGATGAAGCCCATAAGCGGGATATCAAAGTCATACTGGATCTTGTTCTCAATCATACTTCAGATAAACACCGCTGGTTTGAAGAATCGAGATCCTCAAAAGATAACCCAAAGAGAGACTGGTATATCTGGAAAGAAAATAAAGGGGACTTTCCCAATGACTGGCAGAGCTGCTTTAACGGTTCTGCCTGGACTCTCGATGAAAAAACCAACGAATACTACTATCATTTTTTTCTTAAAGAGCAACCGGATCTGAACTGGAGAAATCCTGAAGTTAAAAAAGCTATGTTCGACGCCATGCGTTTCTGGCTGGATTTGGGAGTCGATGGCTTCAGGATCGATGCCATTACGGCCGTTTTTGAAGATGAAAATCTCACGAACCAGGGGATGACGCCTGAAGAATTCAAGAAGAAGACTGAAAACAGCGAAGTCGGGGGATTCCTGCAGGAAAACATATGGGAACACTATATGAGATATCAGATAAAACAGCCTGAACTTCACCAGTTGCTGCTGGAAATCCGTCAGCTTGCCGAAAGCTACGGACCCGACCGATTCCTCGTCGGAGAGTTGCCCGATACGGAATATCTCGGTCCCACAGGCAACGAATTGCATATGGTTTTCAATTTTCCTCTGATGTATGAAGGAATGGCGGGCAATACAGTTCTGGAGAACCAGAGAAAAAGGCTTCCCCTTCATCCGGAGGGGTCATGGCAGGGGAATACGCTGAGTAATCACGACCAATCCCGAATCCGGTCTAAATATGCCTCTGATGAAATAAAGCACCCCATTCTCAAGCAGGCGGTGTTTCTGATGATGACATTGAAAGGAACTCCGTTTATTTATTACGGCGAAGAACTGGGTATGCATGATTACAGTCCTGCGAGAGTGGAAGATTTTAAAGATCTGAAATCAGCCAACCTTTATTTTGAGGAAATTTCAGCAGGCACTCCAGCGGAGGACGCACTGGAAATAGCCAGGCAGGACACCCGTGACAGATGCCGGACTCCCATGCCCTGGAACCGGAAGCCGAATGGTGGATTCTCTTCTCCCGATGTTGATACATGGCTTCCTGTGGATCCCGAGTATCTCGAAGGGATAAATGTGGATGATGAAAAAAATGATCCCGCATCGCTCTGGAACTTCTATAAATCCATAATCAATTTCAGAAATAATCACAAAGTGCTCCAATACGGTGAGTATTCGGGAGTGGAGACGGACAATGACAATCTTCTCGTCTTTAAAAGAACACTTGAAGAGGAAATATATTATGTCATTATAAATTATTCGGAAAAGGGAATTCTCTGGAATACACCTGCGGGAATAAAAACTGAAATCATATTCGGTTCTGAACGGGATTACTTCGAAAATATTGTCTCCGGAGGCGCTTCAATTATATTGAAAGTTGTTGTCTAACATTCATAGAAGCGTTTATAGTGAACTAATGGAAATGAATGAAAGTATATTTGAGAGCATGCCTGAACGGGATATTTTATCCTTAAAGTGCGAGAGGGCATTTCTCGTTGGAATAAATGAGCAGCAGGAAGATATTTCCGAATCAAATTATCATCTTGAAGAGCTTCACAATCTCGTCGACACTATGGGAATCGCACCGGTAGACAGTATAATGGTAAAGCTGAGGGAGAAGAATTCCCGCTACCTGATCGGAAAGGGGAAAATGGAGGAAATCGGTGAACTTGCTGAAGATTGCCGTGCTGACCTGATCATTTTCGACTGTCAGCTTAGTCCTTCGCAGCAGCGGAACCTGGAACATCATTACAATATTGCCGTTATTGACCGTCAGGAAGTCATTATTGATATTTTTGCTGACAGAGCATCAACGAAAGAAGCTGTTCTCCAGGTCGCTCTGGCCAGAATGAAGTACAGCCTGCCGCGATTGACCCGGGCCTGGACTCATCTTTCCAAACAGAAAGGGGGCGTCCGCGGAACAAGGGGCAAAGGGGAGACCCAGCTGGAATCCGACCGCAGGCTCGTATTAAACAGAATCAACAATCTGAAAAAAGAACTGGAAAAAGTTAAAAAAAACAGGAATGTTCAGAGGAAAAAAAGACTGGAAAGACCGGTGCCTTCGATTTCCATTGTCGGATATACGAATGCCGGGAAATCATCTCTTCTCAATCTCCTGAGCGATGCCGATGTACTGACGGAAGATAAACTCTTTGCGACTCTTGATCCCACGACCCGTAAAATCAAGCTTGAAGGCGGAAGAGAAATTATCCTGACCGATACCGTCGGTTTTATCAGAAAACTTCCACATGACCTGATTGATGCCTTTAAATCGACCCTGGAAGAAGCTGTTCATGCCGATGTCATAATGCATGTCGTGGATGTTTCCAACCATGAATATGAAGAGCATATCAAAGTGACCGAAGATGTCCTTAAGGATCTCGGCGCGGGGGAGAAATCACAGATTCTGGTTTTTAATAAAACAGATATGATCGGCCATGATCCCGTACTTCTCGCCGGATTGAAAAATAGATATCCCCACTGCATCACTGTTTCCGTTAAAGAGCAGACGGGAATTGATGAGCTTTTGGAAAGAGTCACTCTGGAAATTGAAAAAGAATACGGTGCGGTCGAACTTCTGATCCCCTCTGACAAGTGGGATATTAATGCCTATATTCACAGAAACGGGAAAATACTGGAAGAGGAATATATTGAAGACGGAACCAGGATCAAAGCTGTTCTGACAGAAAAAGACAGGAATATTCTATCCCCCTATATCTATAAAAAAACCGATTTGAACCGATAATAAAAATGATGAAATATGTAAGAATATCTATCGCGGCTGTTTCTGTTATCCTGATTGGAGCAGTAAGCATTTTCAGTAAGGGAGATGAATCGGAAAAGGAACTTCTGGTCAACGCGTCTGTCGAAAAGATGGAACAGATAGATATTGTCGAGGTTCCCTATATTACCGCTGTATCAGAATCTCTCAGTACGGTAAAGGCTGAAATAGAAAGCGGTAGTAATCTGAATGATTTTCTTCTCGATCACGGACTGTCCCGTGATGAAGCTTCATCGGTGGTTTATGAAATCAGTCCCTATGTGGATCTTCATTATATTCGCGCCGGCGAGCAGTTCAAACTGAATTATATTGATACAACATTTCAGGGCCTTTCCATGATCAATTCTCCCGGAACCGTTGTGGAAGTCGTCAGGGATATTACGGCAGAAAACGGATTTCGAGCTTATGAGAAGGAAAGAACACTTAATACCTTTGTCCAGCAGATAACCGGCAGGATTGACGATAGTCTTTACAGCGCCGCTCTTGAGGCGGGCATGAATACCAATATCCTTTACGAACTGATTCGTCTTTTGTCCTATGATGTGGATTTCCAGAGAGATATTCAGGAAGGCGACACTTTTAACGTTGCCTATGAAGCTGTGTATGACGAAGAAGGCGCTTTGGTCTCTGAAGGCCGGATTCTATCAGCCCAGCTTATGACTGACGGAAGAGATATTTCCTTTTTCTATTACGAAGATTTAGAGGGAGAAGGGGATTATTATAACAAAGAAGGGCAGACAATCCGGAAAACCTTATTGAAAACTCCCATAAACGGAGCAGTGATAACTTCCGGATACGGACGGAGAATCAGCCCCATAACCGGTTTTTCCAAAATGCATCAGGGAATAGACTTCGGAGCACCTCCCGGAACTCCCATTTACGCATCAGGCGATGGTGTTATAGAAACAGCCACTTATAATGCTGTCTATGGCAATTTCATTGAAATCCGCCATGTAAATGGATATCGCACACTTTACGGCCACATGACACGCTATGCCCGAGGAATGCGCAAAGGTATACGGGTCAAGCAGGGCGCCGTTATCGGATACGTCGGTTCCACAGGGATGTCAACCGGTCCTCATCTTCATTATGAAGTTTCCTATTGGGGAACAAAAATCAATCCCAGCAATGTAAAGAGCCCACCGGGAAGAACTCTTGCAGGCAAGGATAAGCTTCTGTTTGAAAATATAAAAAATTCATACATTGCGTCCTTCCGTTAAAAGTTTTACACTCAGAAATATGAAAAGGTTATTATTTTTACTAATCTCACTTTTATTGGTTATGAGTTCATGTACTACGTTTTACATGAAAAAAAGCGGAGACATGGCTATCCGGGTCGCTGAAGCTATCAATGAAGAGAATCCCTTATTTCCTTCCTGGCATTCTACGGTTCCATTTGTTTTCGATGGGGAAATACTTGTTACCTCTTCTACGGTCAACAGTCTCTGGACTGGAATTGTCGATAGCGGTTTTACTATTAAAAATCCTGTCATTACTTCAATAGAGCCTGTTGAGAATGAAGATTTTTCACTTTTCAGAAACAGCTGGGAAATGGAAGTCTTTTTTAAAAACAAAATGCCCGATTACAGTTACCGGGTTTCGATAGAGGGAGTCTCCGGCAATATCATTTTGATTATATATCGCGATGAAAACAGAGATTACTCAATTCTCGGACTGAAGGCGGGTGCAAAATGAAAAAGTTTCTGATCATATGCATTTTATTCATACCCGCTATTTTCCTTTATTCGCAGCAGAGCGTATTCGAGTACGTTGAAGGCGAAGTTACTATTAAAAGGATATCGGGCGATCTGATTCCGGCGGAAATCGGAAACTCTATTGTTCCCGGAGATTCTGTAATTACCGGACGTGACGGTTATGCCGAGCTGACATTGGAATCAAATTCTACAATTACAATTGATAAAGATACGGTTTTTGTCTTTGCCCAGAGAGAAAAAAAAGAAGAAAAGAAAAGCATCTTCATGATCGTTCTGGGAAAAATCGGTTTTAAGTTCGACAAACTGCTCCAGGAGCCGGATATACAGACCCCGTCATCCGTAGCAGGAGTTCGGGGGACAGAGTTTACCGTCGTAACAGCATTGGACGGCAGTTCGCTTTATGTCGTCAGCGAGGGGTCTGTCGCTGTAGAAGCCGAAGGCGGCCTTGTTGTTCTTGAATTGGAAGAGGGCGTAGCTGTTTCACTGGGAGAGGCTCCCGGGGAGAAGTTTGAAGCCCGGTTCGGATCTGAAGATTACAGTGGTTGGCTTGAAGGTAAAAACATCAATTTTGATATGAATCCGGTTGAAACTCTTACTACTATGACTGAAACTTTGAAATCATATGCAAGGGGTGCTGATGATTTTTACAACCAATACCTTCAGTCAAGAAGTGAGTTGGAATCTTTGAGAGATGAACTGAATACTATTACAGATAACAAAAATGATTTTTATCAGAAAAAAGTATTTCCCAAAGAAATCGAAACAAGCTATCTGGTTCTCAATTATCGGTACTATGCCTTATCTGCGTATTCATTACGGCGGTATGTCGTTGGCAATATGTACTTAAAGACAAAAACAAAGTATTTGACAAAACAGAATGAACCAGTTTTCTCAAACTTTATTAAGGAATATGAGAGGTTCCTTGGAATTTTCGAGAAAGAGATAGTACCTTATCTTGAAGAAAGAGATGTTTAAAAGGGGTTGAGATATGAGTAAATATTTGAAGTTGACAATATTTCTGGGTTTGATTGTTATCGCTCTAACAGGGTGTGATTTGTTTTCATCAAAACTGTCTTCGAGTGAAAGACTTGAAGCTTTTGAAGATGAGTTAAACGGCTCATCCAGAACAACTACTGTTAATCATATACATCCTGATGCCTTAGGATACTCCTCGATTAACGAGGCATTCTGGGATGGCGGCCCCTTGAGCGCAGCAAATAGACCCTTTGATTTTTCAGGTGTTGTTCTTGGGGCAGAAAATAACGGAATCATTATTGGTACCGGGATAATGACAAATAACTCGGGTGATCAAACAATAAATAGTATTCAATTTAAAGAGTCCCCTGTAGGAAGTAATGACTGGTATATTCTCTCTATAATGATAAATGGCTCTGAAATCTTTCAATAACAAAAGAGGAGCCAACTGCTCCTCTTCTTCATTTATAAACCTTCAAAATCAAAAAATCCCGATGCATTATCATTACTAACGGGACAATAGCTGATCGACACAGATCTACTGGATCAATACTATGAGAAATTCAAATATGGAGAAGTCAATTTTCATAATTGAATGCCGATCGAAACGGAAACGGTCGATTTCTTTCAGGCAATTGTGTAAGTAATATCTTTTTTATATACTTACCCCATGAAATTAATTGCAATTCCCTCCGGCCCGATTGAAACAAATGCGTGGCTTCTCATAAATGATAAAACAGGTGAGGCTGTGCTTTTCGATGCTCCGCCCCAGTCTTATGAACTTGTGCAGAAAGAGCTTGAAAACTACAAATGCACTCTGAAAGGTCTTTTCATAACCCACAGTCACTGGGATCATATGCTTGATACCTTCCGTTTCGCTGAAGATGGCGTTCCGGTCTATGGACATGAAGACGGAAGCGAATTTATGGAAAATCCTCAATCAATGAGTCTCTATGCCATGCCGGGACTTGAATGGAAGGGCTGTTCTCTTTCAAACCTTGCAAAGGATAGAGAAAAAATCGAAATGGCTTCCACTGTCCTGGAAGTGAGAACGGCTCCGGGGCATTGTCCGGGCAGTATTGTCATATATATTGAAGAGATGAAAACAGCCATAACGGGCGATGTCATATTTCGCGGTTCCATAGGGAGAACGGATCTTCCGGGTGGATCCTTCGATATGCTGAAGGAACATATCCTCAAAAATATCTATACACTGCCCGGCGATGTCACTCTCTGCCCGGGGCACGGACCGGAAACGACAGTTCGTTTCGAAATGACAAACAACCCTTATGTCAGACCGGAGACTATATAAATGCCTTTAAAGATTCAGGATGGACTTCCTGCCATAGAGACTCTTACAGAAGAAAATATCTTCGTCATGACAGAAACAAGAGCGATTCATCAGGATATAAGGCCGCTGAAGATTCTCATTCTTAATCTGATGCCTCTTAAAAAGGCAACGGAAGTGCATCTGATGCGACTCCTGTCCAATACGGCTCTCCAGGTGGAAGTCGATTTGCTCAGAACAGCCACTCATGAATCGAGAAACACGTCCAGCGATCATCTCGATGTATTTTACAAAACATTCGATGAAATATCCCATCATAAGTATGATGGGATGATCATAACCGGCGCCCCGGTTGAAACCCTCGATTTCGGTGAGGTCTCCTACTGGGGGGAAATGGAAAGAATCCTCAAATGGACAGAGACGAACGTTACATCGACGCTTCATATCTGCTGGGCCGCACAGGCAGGACTCTATTTCCATTACGGCGTCCCGAAACACCCGGTAGAGGATAAAATCTCCGGTGTTTTCTGTCATAATATCGAAGCACCCAAAGAACCTATTGTCCGTGGATTCGATGACAGCTTTCTCGCTCCCCATTCCAGACATACGGAAGTGAGAAGAAAAGACATTGAGGCTATCCCGGAACTCACAATCATTTCCGAATCCGAGGAGGCTGGAATATATATCGTTTCGGCGAGAAACGGACGGCAGATATTCGTTACAGGCCATTCGGAATACGACCCTCTGACATTGAAGGAAGAATACGAGCGGGATCTCTTAAAAGGACTTGAGCCTAATATTCCGAAAAATTACTTTCCTGACGACAACCCCTCCCTTCCTCCGGTTGTCAGCTGGAGATCCCATGCGAATCTTCTTTTTTCCAACTGGCTGAATTACTATGTTTATCAAATGACTCCGTATAATCTAAACGAAATTATTTAAGGGAGAATACCCGTGATTCACTTTAGCGATAATACTTTTCATCTTCAGACCGATAACACGAGTTATATTCTGAGAATCCTTCCTACGGGACATCCGGCTCACCTCTACTATGGGGAGAAAATCAGTCATAAAGAGTCTCTGGAAAATTTCCTCTACCTTCCTTCCGAAACATTGGGCTATGGGAATTCAACTTCCTACAGTACGGGTTTTTCCGGATTTTCTCTCAATCATCTACCTCTTGAATACAGCTCCTATGGAAAAGGGGATTATCGCAATCCCTCAATCGCTTTATGCGGAGAAGATGGTAACAGGACGTTCGACTTCACCTTTGTCGGATATAAAATCAATAGCGGCAAAACAATTCCGGACGGATTGCCGGCTTCATTCCCGGATGAAAACGAGACGGTGGAAACTCTTGTTATTGAATTATCCGACCAGTCGCTTAATCTGACCCTTTTGCTGTCATACAGTATTTTCGAAAGTAAGGATATTATAACCAGGACTGTAGAAATCAGAAATAATAGTAAAAGCCCCGTGACTATAGACAAAATATCAAGCTTTTCCCTGGATTTCGATCATAAGGATTTTGATCTGATAACATTTGACGGAGCCTGGATCAGGGAAAGACATCCTCACAGAAGAGCTCTCGGTCATGGCCTGACAGAGATCAGCTCCCGTAAGGGCATCAGCAGCCCTGATCACAATCCTTTTCTGGTTTTGTGTGATAAAAAGACGACTGAACATCATGGGGATGCCTACGGTTTTGCACTGATGTACAGCGGCAATCACAGTTCTTCTGTTGAGGTCAGCTCTCACAATTCAACCAGAGTGCAGACAGGAATCAATCATTTTGATTTCAGCTGGCTTCTTGAACCGGGAGCGGCATTCCAGACCCCTGAAGCTGTTATGACATTTTCAGCTGAGGGCCTGAACGGGATGAGCGGGAATTTCCACCGTTTTATTCGGCATAATATTGTAAGAGGCACATGGAAACATAAAGAGCGACCGGTTCTGATAAATAACTGGGAAGCAACCTATTTTGATTTTAATGAAAAAAAACTCCTCAACCTGGCCAAAGAAGCCAAAAGCCTCGGGGTCGAACTATTCGTTCTTGATGATGGATGGTTCGGAGAGAGAAACGACGACAGAACTTCACTGGGAGACTGGTTCGTCAATAAAAAGAAACTGCCTTCCGGTATAGAAGGGCTTGCCGAAAAGATCAACAAGCTGGGAATGAATTTCGGTATCTGGGTAGAACCGGAAATGATCTCGGAAAAGAGCGATCTCTATGAGAAACATCCGGACTGGATGGTCAGGACGCCTCATCGCGATCCTTCTCCGGGGCGCAATCAATTTCTCCTCGATTTATCGAATGTTCTGGTTTGTGATTTTCTCTATGAGATCCTTTCTGATTTATTTAGAAAGGCCGGAATTTCCTATGTGAAATGGGATATGAACCGCTCTTTCAGTGACGTCTATTCTCCAGCTCTTTCTCCCGAAAGACAGAAGGAATTTTCGCACCGCTATGTTCTCGGTCTTTATTCTCTTCTTGAAAGGCTGACTAATGAGTTCCCTCATATCCTTTTTGAATCTTGTGCAAGCGGCGGGAGCCGTTTTGATCTGGCGATGTTCTATTATATGCCTCAGATCTGGACTAGTGATGATACAGATGCCATGGAAAGGCTTCCCATACAATACGGCAGTTCCATGCTGGCTCCGCTTTCAGTCATGGGTGCCCATGTCAGCGCCGTCCCCAACCATCAGGTTCTGAGAAATACTCCTTTGGAAACGAGATTTAATACGGCTACATTCGGATTGCTCGGATATGAACTGGATTTGACAAAGCTGAATAATTTTGAAAAAAAAGTCATAAAAAAGCAGATCTCATTTTATAAGGAATACAGAAAACTCCTGCAGTTCGGCGATTTCTACAGGATCGAAGATCCTTTATCAGGAGAAATGACTTTATGGATGGTCGTCTCTTCTGATAAAAATGAAGCTATCATCGGGTATTACCAGAAAACAGCCAAACCGAATCCGGGTCCGGAAAGATACAGGCTGAAAGGGCTGGATCCTCATAAAAAATACTCTCTGAAAAACCGCACCCAGTTTATGGATGTTAAACAATTCGGCCATTTAATAAATATGGTATCTCCTGTTGAATTAAAAGAGAACGGCGTCCTGCATCAAATGGTAGCGTCCAATTATCTTTATGAAGTTGAGAAAACGGAATTCTCAGCATACGGCGATCAATTGATGAACAGAGGATTTTGTCCGGCTCATCAGTTTTACGGAACGGGGCTCGATGAGAAGATAGCTTTTCTGGGAGACTTCGGTTCCCGCTTATTCCTTTTGAAAGCACTGGATAAATGATTTATAATAGTTTCATGAAACGTCAGGTTTTATTAGTTTTTTCTCTGTTCTTCTCAGTTCTTTCTTTATGCGGCGAACCCATTCAGACATTTCGTCTTGATCATATTACAATCAGCGATGGACTCCCCAATTCATCTGTCTCCGCCATTGTTCAGGATTCACGCGGTTTTATGTGGTTCGGGACTCAGTCCGGGTTAACAAGGTATGACGGTTACAGTTTTACGACTTACCTGAATGATCCTTTCGACTCCAATTCTCTTCCCCATAATCAGATACAAACCTTGTTCATGGACGATAATAATATCCTCTGGATCGGAACCTATAACGGGCTCTGCCGATATGATATAGAAAAGGGAATCTTTACCAATTATCCGAGTATAGATGGCGATAACACATCTCTAAGCAACGATGTCGTCGTCGCTATTGAAAAGGACTCTCAGGGACGTTTATGGGTGGGAACCCTGAACGGCTTGAATCTTTTCGACGAGGAAAATGGATCTTTTACCCGCTTCTCCCATGATGGCGATAATAAATTTTCTATTCCCGATAATACCGTCAGAACAATACTAAACGATGCGGAGGGCGTTCTCTGGGTAGGGACTTACGGCGGCTTAAGCCGTTGGAATGAAAATCTCGGAAGGTTCGATACCTTCAGTTGTTCTGAAGATATTATTCAGTTAAGCATACAGCAATACAAGGATAGCCTGGGTGAAGATGATATAAGTGCAACCCGTTCGGATGACTTTATTATGGAAAAGCTGGGCCTTTCTGTTGATGTTACAACTATCCCGAGCAATTATGTCATGACTTTAAAACAGCATCCTGCGGACCGGAATATTCTTATCGTGGGAACCTGGGAAGGAAAGACGTCTCCGGGAGGCGTGGCGTTTTTCAACACATCTACGCTAAAAGCTGAAAGACTTGATACGATTGACAACAGGGTATACAGCCTTCTGACTGATGAAAGAAATAAACTCTGGATAGGAACATGGGGTGGGGGTCTCGTACTTTACGATTTGACAGACGGTGGAATGAATCATTTTTATACGGGAAACAATTCCGAAATATCTCACGATATTATTTATTCTCTTTATAGAGATCATTCCGGCGTTGTCTGGATCGGCACGAACGGAGGAGGAATCGATAAGTACGTAGATTGGAAAAACCTTTATAAATTCTATAAAAATGATCCAGAGTCTCCCTTTTCTCTGCCTCCGGGAAAAGTGAATTCCGCCATGGAGGACTCATTCGGGAATATCTGGTTCGCTGTTCAGGGGCATGGCATAAGCCGTTTCAATCCCGATACGGGGCTTTTCAAAAATTACGAGAGTGAAGTTAGCAATCCTAAATCCCTGAGTAATTCACTGGTCAATGCTGTATATGAGGACAGCAAGCTGAATCTCTGGGTCGGAACCAATAACGGTCTTAATCTATACAACCGTGTATCTGATGATTTCGAGCGGTTTTACTCCGGTAAGGGGGAGACTTCTCTGCCGGACAACCTCATTTACTCAATAGCAGAAGATCATGAAGGCAACCTCTGGCTCGGGTCTTATACAAGAGGCATCTTTGTAAGATCTCCAGATACAGGAATCTACACCTATTATGAAAATGATAAGAATGATCCTACCAGTTTGTCTGATAACCTGATCAGAAGCCTTTTCGTCGATTCTACGGGAACTGTCTGGGCTTGTACCAATAAAGGTTTGAACCGCTTCAATCCCCGGAACGGTTCTTTCATACGATATCTCCATGATGCTGAAGACAGAAACAGCATCAGCAGTAACGATGTCCGGCGAATTTACGAAGACTCTTCAGGAAACCTCTGGATTGCGACAAACGGCGGAGGTGTCAATCTTTACGACAGGGCCTCTGACTCTTTCTCTCTGTTGTCCTCCGCTGATGGGTTGTTGAGCAATTCTGTCATGGCTATCGGCGAAGATGAAGAGGGCAGGCTTCTTTTTGTAACAATCCCGGGAATATCAATTTACAATCCCAAGGATCATTCCTTTTCAGTAATCGACAAGAAAACCGGTCTTCTCAGCAGTGAGTTAACCAGCGGTTTTCTTAAAGCATCGGACGGAAGTCTTTATATCGGCGGCACAAATGGTATAACCTACATACCCAAACTCCAGTTACAGACCGTTACATACAAGCCTATGGTCAACATCAATTCCATAGAAGTTCTGGGCGTTCCCTACGATCAGGATGGACGGGCTGCCTGGTCATTAAACAATCTCATTCTGGATTATGGTGAAAATACAATCGGGTTTGAATTTACATTGAGTGATTATTCCTCTGCCGGCCAGAATCAGTTTGCCTATAAACTGGAAGGCGTCGATTCTGACTGGGTATATTCCGGTTTCAGGAATTTTGCCAGGTACACCAATCTCAATCCCGGAAGTTATATCTTTAAAGTCATAGGAGCTGACAGTAGAAATAACTGGAACATGGAAGGGTCCTCCGTGTCTTTTACTATCAAACCACCATTCTGGCGTTCCTATTTTGCTTACCTAACCTATATCATTCTCTTTATTCTTCTTTTCCTTTTGATTTATCTGCGGATCAAGAACAGGCAGGACGAAGCCATCCGCAAGATGGAAGAACAAAAAGCATTGAATCTGGAGCTGGAAAACCGCGTGAGGAAAAGAACGGCTCAAATTGAAGAAGCCAGAAGAATCGCGGAAGACGCCACAAAAGCCAAAAGTCTTTTTCTCGCTAATATGAGTCATGAGTTGAGAACGCCTTTAAATGCTGTTGTGGGTTTCAGTGAGCTTTTGAATGAAGAAGATTACAGTCCGGAGAAAAGACATATTATTACTTCGATCAAAACAGCCGGGAAAAGCTTATCGACCCTCATTAATGACCTGCTCGATTTATCAAAACTGGAAGCCGGCAAAATGACGATAAAGAAATCAGCAGTAGATATTTCGAGAGTTATATTTGAAATCAGGCATATCTTTAATCTCAGGGTTCGGGAGAAAGGGCTGGAATTCATTCTCGATATAGATCCGGAAATACCTGAAGAAGTATTGATCGATGAGACGAGGTTCAGGCAGATCCTGATCAATCTCACGGGAAATTCAATTAAATTCACCAATGAAGGCTTTGTTAAAATTGCCCTTAAAGTTCTCCAGAAAAATGTTAATAACAACTCGATTGATCTCAAAATAGATGTGTCCGATACGGGTTGCGGAATCAGCGAGCAGAATCTTCAGAAAATTTTTGATCTTTTCTGGCAAAGCGAAAGCCGCGATCTTAATAAACCGGCAGGAACCGGTCTCGGTTTGTCTATCTGTAAAAATCTGGCTATGCTCATGAATGGATCGATCGATGTTAAAAGCGAGTTGGATAAGGGGACTACCGTCACCGTAGTTTTCAAAGACCTGCCGATACCTTCTTCCGACTCTCGGAAAAAAAGCAGAGAAGCCAGAAAAAATCTGAAATCGAACAGGTTCAATGATGTAAAAGTTGTCGTGACTGATGATATTGCCGATAACCGGAACTTGTTATTAGAGATATT
The DNA here is from genome assembly GCF_014207565.1 of Spirochaeta isovalerica. Lineage (NCBI taxonomy): Bacteria > Pseudomonadati > Spirochaetota > Spirochaetia > Spirochaetales > Spirochaetaceae > Spirochaeta > Spirochaeta isovalerica. The sequence continues at coordinate 437,749 of NZ_JACHGJ010000001.1, forward strand.
GAAGCAAATGGATATCGAAGCTTTTCCTGCTGAGAACGGAAAAGAAGCAATCGAGGTTATATCGAAAGAAAAACCTGATATTGTTTTCATGGATTTGCAGATGCCGGTTATGGATGGTTATACAGCTGCAAAAAAATTGAAGGAAAGTCTTCAGACTCAATCCATACCGGTTGTAGCTGTTACCGCTTCTCTTCAGAATGAATTATTTAACAAAGAAGGTGGGAAAATCAATTATTTTTCCGACTACATAACAAAACCCTATTCCATCGATAGCATAAGAGAAGTTCTGGTGCATCTGGTCGGTCATAAGTTACGGGACAATCTGAATTCTGTAAAAAGCCCTGATATGAGAAAAGTAACAATGCAGGCCGGAGATATAGACGATCTCGATAACCTTATTATCAAGCTTGAGGAATTCAAGAGTGAATGGAAAAACCTGAAGCCTTCCGGAAGAATGAGCCGGCTGGAAAACTTCGGAGTCAGATTGAGAGAAGTCGGGAAAAGACATAACGCCTCGGATCTTATAGACTATGCCGAAATATTTTTAGCCAGTATTAAAGTTTTTGATTTGAAATCAATTGAAAAAGAATTAAATCAGTTTCCCGGGATAATCGAAAAATTTAAAGATCTCTGATTATTTCCAGGGCATTCTGCCGAAATATTCCGTGGCTTCATCGGCATTTTCTATTTCTTTTTCGCTTTCCATCTGTTCCATCAGGTCAGAGGGTATCTCTTCCAGAAAACGGGAAGGTTTAGGTTCGATAATATCCCTCAGCTGCTTTCTCTTGCGGCAGTAGGTGATAAAAAGAGATTTTCTCGCTCTGGTTATGGCTACATAAAAAAGACGTCTTTCTTCCTCAATATTCGCCTCTGATTCAGCAACGGAACGGGCATGTGGCATTATATCCTCTTCTACACCGGCAAGAAAAACATGATCAAATTCCAGTCCTTTGGAAGCGTGAATTGTCATCAGGTTAACTTTTCCGCTATCATCTTCCTGATTCTCATCGCGAGTAACAAGAGTTATCCTGTTAATCCATTTAGAAAGGGAAGGATCGAGGTTATCGGGATTTTTCTCCCAGCGGCGGAAGAAATCAATGAACATCGTGACGTTATCGTATTTCCACTTGGCTACTTTATCATTTTTCTGATGCTCCTGTAAAAGATAAGCCCAGTAATCGATTTCTTCGACAAGCTCCATCGCCGTACCGGCCAGATCCTGTCCTTCTTCGAAAGCATTGGTATAGCTGTCTATCAGCTCGACAAAGTCGGCCAGATTTCCTTTAATGGAATCAGAAACGGGGGCGTCGGAAGAATAAACGACTGAAGTTATAGCCGAATAAAGACTGCATCTTTTCGCTTGAGAGAGGTTTATCAGCGTTTCAAGAGTTTTCTTGCCGATACCCCGTCTGGGAACGTTTATAGCCCTCAGGACATTTATATCGTCATCGGGATTATTGATGATTTTCAGATAGGAAATTATGTCCCGGATTTCTCTTCTCTCAAAAAAACTTGTACCACCGGACATCGTATAGGGGATATTATGGGCCAGCAGTGCATCTTCAATCGCTTTTGTCAAATTGTTGGTTCGAATCAGAATTCCGACCTGATCGTACTTGATTCTCTCTCTGGTCCTGAGCATGGCTATGGTGTCTGCTATAAACTCACCTTCTTCGCGGTCATCTTCCGGGTTGTTCAGTTTGATTGTCATTTCATTGTGATTGAGTTCAGTCCATAATTCCTTGGACTTCCTGTTTGTGTTGTTGGCAATTACGGCGTTCGCAGCTTTCAATATCGTTCCCGTCGATCGATAGTTCCGTTCCAGTTTTATTTCGATAAGCTCAGGATAATCCTTTTCAAACTGTACGAGATTTTCATAATTCGCGCCTCTCCAGGAATAAATGGACTGATCGTCATCGCCCACGCAACAGATATTACGAGACTCACTGGCTAGAAGGTTTAAGAATTTATACTGAATTAGCGAAGTATCCTGAAATTCATCAACCATAAGATACCGATAACGCTTTCTGAAGGTATTGAGGATTTCTTCAGACTCTTCGAAAAGCTTGATGGGTAGTATGATAAGGTCATCAAAATCCACAGCATTATATAACTTCATATGATCGAGATATTCATTATAGAGTTCGCGATGCATATCATTCGTACGATCCCACATGACTCTCTGAGTTTTTATCGCTGAAAAGAGATTGGATAGCTCCATTAATTCGGGGTTCTCGTATTTCAGCTTCAATTCCCGGGCGGCTTCTTTAATACAGGCCATCTTGTCTCCCGTATCGTAAATCGTGAAATTGTTCCTGTAACCGAGGTATCCTATTTTTTCCTTGAGAACTTTAAGTCCGAAAGAATGAAAGGTGGAAATGGTCAGATTGGAAAGTTTCTTTCCCGTAATAAGCTTGACCCTTTCTCCCATTTCTCTGGCCGCTTTATTTGTGAATGTCAAAGCCAGTATGTGCGATTGGGGTATCCCGTGATTGAGCATGTTGACGATACGATTGGTAATGACCCCGGTTTTGCCGCTACCGGCGCCGGCAATGATCAGAAGAGGACCTTCAATTGTATCCACTGCAAGTTTCTGTTCGGGATTGAGTCGTACTTTATTGGTATCTACAGCCATGGGTTTCTGTTGCTATCCGTTTTTCTTTTTCCATAGCACAGCCACTTCGTTAAAGGAGAAAGATTTCTCCGGAAAAGACTGTACCGCGGAAGTTTTTGTTATCGGTTTCCCCTCAAGATCAGCTCTCATAAGAGATCTGAGAGAACTGTTTCCTGAATGGTTCACACCGGACAGTGTAACACACAGCATGTCAGCATCTACTCTTTTTGCAAAATTTACAAGAGCCTTTCTGATTTCACGATAAAAAAAGACGGGATTGAACTTGGACAGCCATTTCTCCTGCACATGAATTCCTGAAATGATCATAAGCCTGCCTCTGCTGTTCGAACGGAATCCCATGAGAATGGAAATGTAACCGGCTATTTTCATATCTCTGTTGTCTATGATCCGGAAGGGAACAAAGTCCTTCCTTTTGATTTCGCTGAAAAGATTTCTGTATCCGCTATGCCCTGAAAGGTGGAAAAACTGATCGATTTTTCTTTTTCCTCCGACAATCGTAAGCTTCCGAGACTCTCCTGTCTCATGACCTCTTACTAGGGCGTCCTGCTCTTCATCGAAGAGCTGAACATTTAAATTCTCCCGGAGGTTTTTCAATATGATTCCGGCACATTCCATCATTGTCTCTGTTCCCGGAAAACTTTTCTGAAAAAGAGTTCTCGCGACAGGAGGAAGCAGAGCCGTTTCATTTATACAGAAATTATTTATATAATCATTGAGATAGATGCCGTATATTTCCTTGAGATTTAAAAGGTTTTCGATGGAGAAGGAATCCCGTTCCCTTTTTTCCATAATATCGGAAAAAGGAGGATAGGCGAGCTCCGTCAAACCGGCCTGTGAAATCAAACCGCTTATGGCCAGTTCCTCTATCAGGGAAATCGTTTTTTCAGCCAGTTCTTTTTCCTGGAGTAATATCCATGACGCGCATTCTCTTCCGACTTCTCCCGCTTTCCCTGTGAGGTTGTTTATCTCGCCGGTGAATAGCTGGAAATTATTCATAATATCGACTGAATTATCCCCGTAGGACTCTCCGTAGTAATAAACTCCGGCTTTTATAATGGAAGAAGCCAGTCTGTCCCGGTATAATTCATCTTTACGCATGGAATAAGCCCTTCCCACATACCGCTGCCTGGCCGCAAGGAACTGTTGATCCGAGGAGCTCCTGTTTCCGTACAGACTTTCGGTCAGCGTAACTTCTTCCGGTTTTTCAAAACCATCGGGAATGGCAGGCTCCATAGCTGTTGTCTCACTATTAAGCATTTCTTCGATTTCCTGCCGATTGATCCGTGGGGAACGAACCACCTGTTTGATTATGGCATTTTCGATAATGCGCTCTACTTTCGGTAGTTCCTTTACTGAGATTTCGAGAGTCGGATCGAGTATATATTTATCAAATGTTTTATTCAGGCTGTATATAGCTTCATCCTGTTTTTCATCATGAAGTTCTTTCCATTTCTGGAATATCTCTCGATCGAATACTTTACAGGAAGATATGTAATCTATGATTTTTTGTGTCTCTTTAACATCGGAAGCATAGAGCATCATGACTTTGAGTATCTCATCTGTTTCCGTGGAATTGAGCTGACGGATTTTTCTTACGGCGTTCTGGAAAAAATCAATATCTTCCGGAGATTTTATAAAGCCCCCGGAAAAAAAGGTCATATACTGCCTGTAATCTATCGGGTAGTCGAGAATTGTATATTCCTCAATAAGTTCGAAATGCTTCTGCATTACAAGGCGCATTGTTGCCTGGATGTTGCCGGATATTGATTTTTTTCGAATTTCTTCAACGCCCTGTACGTGGAGGGGTTTTAGAAATCGTGTGTATTGTTTCTCATCGGATATCCGGCTGCTGATAAAATCTATATGGTTGAGAAGTCTAATTATCTCCCTGCGAATGATTTCAGGCTTTTCAATACGGCACACGCTCGTAATATAAAGATCGCCGTAATTATCGAAAATGTCTTTCGTATATTTGTATGGTTCGGTCATGACTTCTTTCCAGCGGATAGCGACATCCCGGAAAAGGCGATCCGTTTCAGCCAGAGATACTTCTTTTGTGAATCTCGAATCAGGAGAGAGAAGGGGTATTATCAGTTTCCGTAATGAATACTGATTGAATGTCGTTCCGTCATTCTCCTTACCGAAAAGTGCGTTTAGCCTTCTGGTCATTGACCATTGCAGCGTCATAGCTTCCTTGAAACTTTCAGGATTATCTCCATACCGCTCCAGATGAACCATGACTATTTTATTCAGAACCTCGGGTGGACTGAAACCCATTCTCCCGTTGTTGACAAGGCAGTTCTCAATAAGGCGGACATATGATCTGGGGAATGCATTTTCTATCAGATAAGTCTGAATCTGATTCATTGCTTCAAGAGGGGATTCCCATTTAGGCAGGCTGAACCTGAGATAAATTGTTCTTATCAGGGGGATATTCCAGACCACCTTTAAAGGTTCCGGAACAGAGCAGAGATCCTTAAGGACAGCAGCTGATATATGTCCTCGGAAATAACCGCTTATGAAGGTAGAAAAATCCACCGGCTTCATTTCCAGGCCGGGCGAAAGATGAATCGGACCATTGAACATGTGTCCTTTCAGTGGCTTATCTTCGTTCAGTAACCGCTGTTCCAGAAATTCACCGGCGCTGTTCAGGTAAATGACTTTATTGCCGTTTTTGATTCTGAATTGCGCTTCTTCGGGGAATATTTCAGTATTTTCTACAATGAAGATGAGTATTTCATAGAGATTGAGAAGATCTCGACTTGTAATGGGGACATTCTCAGCGGATTTTATCATGAAATTTCTGGTTTCTTTTGACCATTTGGGAAGCTTCCGGGCTTTCTGATATAACTTGAAAGCTTTTTTGTTCAGCTTTAATGTCTGAAGTCCGTTCATGTTTCTACATCTCCGAAAGGAATCTGAAATCCCGCAAGTTCCATTATGAACTCTTCAATTAAATGGAAAGCGCTGTCCGTAAGAGTTTCAACCTTATCTTCACCGGAGTGGTTGTTCTTCCAGGAAGGAGGAATGTTGCGTTCGATAAAATCCTGGTATTCCGGGGATAACATCCCCTTGTCATATATGTACTGCCATTGTTCTTCTTTTCGGGCAATCAGGCGGCTTTTTGCGATAATGGCTTCATCATAAGGGAGAACAGACAACTGCACCGATGGATAGCGATTGAGTAATAGTCCCAGATCATCTGAAAACAGCAGATTTATATTAAAAAACTCTCCGCTTCTGAATTCGAGAAAAAGATTGGATAAAACATTGGAAAACAGCTCCATATGTTTCACTATCGGGCTGTATCGCCTGTCTTTTTCTTCTTTCGACTTTAAAAGCTGCAATCCGGTTTGGCCGTAAATCAGAGTATCTCCTATGCCGCACATATCAAAAACAAAAAAAATACAATTGGAAATACTCTTTTCCCTGAAAAGCCGGGCCAGCTGAAAGGCTCCCTGGTTCGTAACCGACATCTCTGGACTTATTTCTTCTTTATCTGTAAGAATGATCTGAATATTATGAGCGAATTTCAGATTTTTGAGCATACTTATGGAGTGCAGCAATTGCATGACCGCCGCGCTGTTGTCATTGGCTCCGGGAGTGCCCGATACCCTGTCATAATGGGCTACAAGCGTTTTGACATAATAACGTTTCAGATAAGGACGGACTTTGTCGAGACGGATGAGAATATGCCTGGCTTCACCTGTCGGAATAACGCTGTGTGTTATTTCTTCTTTCGTCAGCCAGTTGATCAGGAAATCATAACGGTCGCAATCCGGTCTGCAGAACTCCTTTAAATCATTAAGCATTCGATCGTTCATTAACCTCTCCCTTTATTAAGAATAAGTTAAAAATGAATATTTTCATATTTACAATTTAAAATAATGCCGAAAATAAATGAATATCGCTTCTTCAGGAGAATCGGATGAAACTTTCAGGAAAAATATTATTTTTCTGCCTTCTCTTTGTCATAACAACCCCTCTGGCAGCTCTCTCGATAGACAGGCTGAAAAGTAATCCGGAGAGATATAAAGGCGATACCGTCCGTCTATCCGGTGAAGTGACATTTGTCGCCGGAATTCCATTTACCGATCTGCAGGTTTATATTCTGGAAGACAATAGCGGTTCCCTTCTCGTTTTTACTGCTTTCCCGAAGGAACTCGATGAGAGAACCAGGATAAAGGCTGAAGTCATTGCCTATATAGGCGATAATAAGGAGAGAGATAGAGAAGATGCTATAAACCGGATATCCGACTATCTGGTTGAAAAAGAAATTCTGGAACGGAAAGCTGCAAGAAAGGTTTCAGAAATCTCATTGAAATTCCTGAATACAGTAGCGGATGCGGCAACCGGGGTATGGTTCGTAATCGAACAGGAGAAAACAGGCTTTCTCAATCTTTAATCAGAAGCGACCGATGCGGATAGCATCAACGGGGCAGACTTCATGACAGCAGTAGCACCGTATACATTTACTGTAATCAACAACAGCTTTTCTTTTATTCTCTTTTCCCTGCAATTCAAGCGCATCAGGCGGACATATTTCAACACATTTCCCACAGCCTATGCATTTTGATTTTGAGAAAAACGGTCTGGGAACATATAAGTCTTTAACAAGTTTAAAAACAAAGTCGGGAAGGATTTTTTTTATAAACCCGGTATCCTTGAGTATTTTTACTTTTTTAAATGTCTCCGGCTTCACTTCTGCGGGCTGCATAGCGGGATAAGTTATTTCTTCGAAACTGTTCAACCATATTTTTCTTTTCAAAGCTTCCTGGAATATGGGAATTTCCAGCGGGTCATATCCGACGATTGATGCGCAGGCGGCGTCCAGAGCCAGCAAATTCGCAGAGGCTGCAATAAAACCCAGGTGCTTTGGATAACCGCTCCCCGGTCCCGCGCCTTCCATCGCGACTACAGCATCCATAACAGCGTAATCGGCATTCAGAGCCCCGTTCAAATCGACAATCATCGAAGCGAAATCTTCTTTTTCAGGAAAATTAAAATGAAACCTGGATTTATTCAACCCCGGAATTGTCCCGAAAAGATTCTTCATCGCTCCGGTAAAATACATCATTTCATGAGTTTTGAGTTTCGCAAGAGATATTAAAACATCACATTCCAGGACAACCTTTGCTGGAAAGAACTGTTTTTGAACCACACCCTGTTTATACTCAAGAAGCGCGGGATCGGAAAAATCGACCCATTCGGCGTCATGCCGTAAAACGACCTCCTTGACCCCGCTCTTACGGCCGGCACTCTCTGTGGAAGCGACGCCCGGGGAATCGCCGACCTTTACAGACAGGGCTCCTCTCTCCTTTACTATTCGGATCAGGGCCTCGACGACTGCAGGATGAGTCGTGACGGCTTTTTCAGGCGGAACCGGGTACAGAAGGTTAGGCTTCAGCAAAACGGTTTTGTTATATACATCAGGGAAATCTCCCGCTGCTTCAATGGCTTCTTTAATTGAAAAGAATACTTTTTCACTATCATAATCGCCGCATTTAACTACAGCTACATTAGAGTTCTTCATAATCTTATTGTTGATACTTTTTCTTTTTTAGGCAATAGCATGTGAATTATGTTCTTGTTCTCTCCAAGAGTGTGAACTAAAATTAAAATATCCGGTTACAGGAGGGTGTTTTTTTAATGAGTGATGATCAGTTCATTTTCGCTGACGAAGAGGAAAATATCGTATCTCCCGATACAGATCATAAATGGAAACTGATTATAGCTGATGACGAGGAAGAGATTCATTCCGTAACCAAAATGGTTCTCAGCAATTACACTTTCGATGGATCCGGGCTGGAGTTTCTGAGCGCTTATACAGGCAGTGAAACAAGAAAGCTCATTGCCGACAACCCCGATACCGCTGTCATACTCCTCGATGTGGTAATGGAGAAAGAAAATTCCGGGCTTGAGACAGTCCGGTGGATAAGAGAAGAATTAAAAAACAATTTTGTCAGAATTATCCTCAGAACCGGGCAGCCCGGCCAGGCTCCGGAAAAGCAGGTTATCAGGGATTACGATATTAATGACTACAAAGAAAAAACAGAACTGACAGATCAGAAACTGTTTACAACGATTACATCTTCCATCCGCTCTTTCCGGGATATAAAGACCATAGACAGGAATAAGAGAGGGCTGGAACAGATTATCGTATCTTCTGCGGGTATGTTCGAAGAAAACAACCTCAAAACTTTCACCTCCGGTGTTCTGACGCAATTGACCGCGCTCCTTCAGTTTGATGAAACATCCTTTATGCTTCAATCTTCCGGGTTCGCTTTGGGCGGAGAAGAGGAAGACCTTTATGTGCTCTCCGGCACAGGCGATTACTCCGGCCTTGAAGGTTTGTCTGCTACATCGGCAATAGGCGAGAAAGAAAAGAAAATTGTCGAAACTGTTCTGGAGGAAAAACAGAGCCGTTTTTTTGAAGATACCTATGTGGGATATTTCGAGAGGGGCAAAGGTGCGGTTAACCTCTTATATCTGAAAGGTAATAAAGTCCTTTCCGAACTCGATAAAGAACTCATTAAAATTTTCGCATCTAATATTTCCGTAGCCTATGACAACATTTTTCTGAATAAGGAAATTGAAGATACACAGAAAGAAATAATAACCACTCTCGGTGAGGTCGTGGAATCCCGGTCCAAGGAAACGGGTAACCATGTAAAAAGAGTAGGAGCTTTCAGCGCCCTCATCGGTCGGAAAATCGGTCTTGGCGATGAGGAGATAGAACTGCTCCGCTCCGCTTCGCCCATGCATGATATCGGGAAAATCGGGATCCCTGAAGCTATTATCAATAAACCGGGAAAACTCACCAAAGAAGAGTTCGAAGTCATCAAAACTCATACGATCATCGGATATGAAATTCTTAAAGGTTCGGATCGGAGCATTTTGAAAGCCGCTGCTATTATCGCTCTTCAGCACCATGAGAAATGGGACGGGAGTGGATATCCCTATGGCCTGGCCGGAGAAGATATCCACATTTACGGAAGAATTACAGCAATCGCTGACGTTTTCGATGCGCTGGACCATAAAAGGGTTTATAAAAATCCCTGGAGTCTGGATGATATAAAAATCTTTTTCGCCGACCAAAGGGGTACACACTTTGACCCGAATCTGGTTGAAATTCTTCTGGGTAATATGGACGAGTTCCTCAAGATCAGAGATCTTTACCCTGATTAATCCAAATAACACCTGAATCCTTGATGTTCCTCTTTTCTTTGAGTATTATAAATATACTTTTACAGATAAATGAAGAATATTATTTAAGGGGTGACAAGTGGTTGATTCACTTAAGAAGAATCCTTCTTTCAAAGGAAGAAAAGGTCCTGTTGTACTATGTATAATGGACGGGGTCGGGTTTGGTAAATACGAGGAAGGCGATGCCGTTCTCGGCGCGAAAACACCGGTTCTCGATGATATAACGAAAAACAATCCATCAGTAAGACTGAAAGCCCACGGTAAAGCTGTCGGTCTTCCTTCGGACGACGATATGGGCAACTCTGAAGTTGGACACAATGCAATGGGGTGCGGAAGAGTCTTTTCCCAGGGAGCAAAGCTGGTTCAGAATTCCATTGATACAGGAGCCATGTTTACCGGCGGCACATGGAAGAAGCTCGTCGCTAACGCCATATCCAATAAAGCGGCTTTGCATTTTATCGGTCTTCTGTCCGATGGTAATGTTCATTCTCACATAAATCATCTGAAATCCATGATTGAACAGGCTAAAAAAGACGGTGTATCAATGGTTCGCGTGCACGCATTGCTTGACGGCCGGGATGTAGGAGAAACTTCAGCGCTTGATTATTTTGATCCCTTTGAAGCGTTTTTGAATGATCTGAATGATGACTCTTTCGATGCAGCGATTGCTTCGGGCGGTGGGAGAATGAAAATAACCATGGACCGTTATAATGCAGACTGGTCAATGGTTGAGCTTGGTTGGAAAACGCATGTTCTGGGTGAAGGGGAACTCTTTACTTCAGCTCATGAAGCCATTGTCGACCTGAGAGAAAGGTCCGGAGCTATTGATCAGGACCTGCCTCCCTTCGTTATTGCTGATAATGAAGGTAATCCTCTCGGCCCTGTTTCTGATGGCGACAGCGTTATCTTCTTCAATTTCCGTGGAGACCGCTCCATTGAAATCTCCAAAGCTTTCACCGAAGGGGAAAGCTTCCATGAGTTTGATAGAGTAAAAGTTCCGGCTGTTGAGTATGCCGGAATGATGGAGTACGACGGAGACCTGCATATTCCCGCACAGTACCTCGTTAATCCTCCTGAGATTTCCAGAACAATGAGCGAGTATCTTGTAGCGACGGGGATCAAGCAGTATTCCATCAGTGAGACTCAGAAATTCGGACATGTGACTTATTTCTTTAACGGAAACAAAACAGGAAAATTCAGCGAAGAACTTGAAACTTACGTCGAAATTCCTTCTGATAACGTTCCTTTTGAAAACAAGCCTGCCATGAAGTGTAAAGAAATAACGGATAATCTTCTCGAAGCAATTTCATCGGGAAACTATCCCTTTATCAAACTGAATTTTCCCAACGGCGATATGGTCGGGCACACCGGTGTGTATAGTGCCGTTGTTGAGTCCATGGAAGCTATGGACAGGCAAATCGGAAGAATCAGAGAAGCCGTTGAGAAAGCCGGAGGAATACTCATTCTGACTGCTGATCATGGTAATGCTGATGATATGTATGAACATGACAAAAAGACAGGGGCGGTTATACATAATGCAAAAGGAACACCTAAAGCAAAAACCTCACACTCTCTGAATCCTGTTCCCTGTGTTATTTATGACCCTGACTATGCCGGGGATTACGATAAAGAGCTCGTTGAAGGTCTCGGGATCAGTTCCCTCGCTGCAACCTGTATCAACCTTCTCGGTTATGTCGCTCCCGACGACTACGATAAATCAATTATTACTTTAAAATAATCATTTCTTTAAGAAGGAGCTGTTCAATTTCAGAACAGCTCCTTCTTTTATTCCATATTTTTAGAGTTAAGTCTTTCCAGCGCCCAGGCCGTATACTTTCTCACTTTCCGGTCCGGATCGTTTTCCAGAGTTTTAAGGATTTCCGTTCCTTCGCTGTTATTTAATTGCTCAAGCGCTCTTGTAACAGCTATGCGGACATCTTTATCAGAATCTCTTGCCGCCAGAACAATGCCTCTGAAAGCCGAAGCAGTACCAATGTATGACAACTCATCAGCTGCTTTTCTCCTGAGCGAGGGATCTCGATGTTTTAGAAAGCGAATCTGATTCTCTATAAACCCAGTGTTTTCCAGAACTTCACAGATATGGGGTTTTAATGCCGTAATATCCTCTTTCAAGAGAGAAACCATCATTTCCTCTCCTTCTTCTTTCATCGCACTGAAAGCATTTGCCAATTTATCTCGCAAACGGGGTGATCCGTCTTTGAAAATTTCAATTAATCGGGATATTTCTTTTTTTGAAGTTTTACCTTCCAGAGCTTTTATTATCACAGGATTAAAATCATCAGTTTTATCCAGTAATTCAGTCAGAATCTCTATGGATTTGATACTTTCTGAAAATCCCAATCCGCGGATGGCCGGAATCTTGACTGATTCAACTTCGTTTTCATCAAAAAGAACGTCTTTTAATTCCAGCAGAGAATTATCTGAGCCGGATCCGGCTATGGCCATAGCCACTTCCATACGGACCCTTTCCACCGGATCTCTCAGCATAGCTATTGCTGAACTTACTGTCTTTGTCTCACCAAAATCTACAAGCGCCCATATGGAAGCTATTCGAACTTCAGGATCGGCATCGCCCAGCGACTTTCTGATCTCTTTAATAAATGATTTACCGTCAACAGCAGGAAGACAGGATATGAGAGATGATCGAACCGAAGCGTCATCGCTTTCAAGAAGAATTTCTGTCAATCGATCGAACTCATTTCTGTCATATTCAGTCAGCAAACCTGCGATCTCCCGGGCTTCATGCTGGGGCAGGATAGGGAGGTTCTCAAGAATTGTCTGCAGACAGAAAGACTGTTTCAGCTGAATGAGAATTTTCAGCGCATCTTTTCTGACATTATGACTGTACGTGCCTCTGTCAGATTTTATTATTTCGAGCATTTTCTGAATATAGAGATCCTGATCCATGCGGCAGATTGCATTTCTAAGATCTTCCCGTGCATGAAATTTGTCATCTTCTAAAAAGCTAATCAGGTTGGATATAAAAATTGTCGCACCCCTGACCGGCAGTAATTTCAGTATTTTTTCAACGATAACATCATTATTCCTGTTTTTCCTGAGGAAATCGTTGAGATACTCTAAGGCCTGATCGGACCCCCGTTTGTTCAGGCAAAGGAGTGCCCGATCAAAAAGCTCGATATTTTCCGCTGTAGATTGATTCATGGAAAATATTTTGCGGCACACAGGTTCAATCAGAGAGACTTCTCCTTTGTCCGCCAGAATGCCCGTGACGACATATAACGACCCTGCATTGTTCGTTTTGGCGGATAATTCAAGAAAAGAAGATACATGTACTTCACAGCTTTTTCTAAGAAGACGATCAATTCTTTTAAGATTTTCTCTGTCACCCAGATCGGCTTCTTCGAGAAGCCGTTTGAGAGCTCCCCGTTCTTCCAGAAATCTCGCAGCGGCGAAACGCAGCTCCAGATTGTCATGATCCAGAAATCTCAATGCCGTGTCCTCGTCAGCTTTTGAAAAGGAGCTCAGGTGTTCCAGGGCGTGAATGGCTTCATGTGTCTGAAGATTTTCAATGCTGATATTATAGACATCGGTGAAATCATGGTTTATGCGGTCTTTAGCTGCTGCCCTGACTTCTCTAACAGGATCATTGAGATAAAGTCGGAATAATTCATTATATAATTTATCCCGATTCGGAGTCTGGAATTCGGATGCAATGGTTTTTCTTATAAGTGGATGAGGATCCCTTATGCTCTCCCATACAGCCCTTGATGATTGATCACTATCATCATAAAGCAGGATCTTGACGGCAAAATATCTCGATGCCCATAGAGGATCTCCCGTCATTTCCCGAATCTGCGGGAGTTTCTCACGGAAAAAATCCAGAGCTTTCTCTCCGCTGAACTCTTCGCCGACGCCAGATAGGGCTATTCTTCTCGTTATCAGGAATTCTTCGCTGTCATCGAGCCAGTTTCTGAGAATGGCCGCATAATCTTTACGCTCCAGGGCAATCAGAAAACAGGTAAAGAGACCTCTTTCCGGATAATAGTTTAAAACTCTTTTGTAAAGCTTTTTACTCTTATGCTTTTTCAGTTCCGTAAACCAGAGATTATTGATACCTATAATCTGCAGTAGGTCAATACCGTATTTCAGCGCCATCTTTTCGATTAATTGAGACCGGCCCATGATTCTTGCCGGTGTAAAATATTCCTGATACTCTTTTTCAAGAAGCAGGGGATCTCTGTATACTGACAAGAGCCGTTTTTTAAATCTGTTTCTATTAAGCAGCAGGATAATGATGATGATTAACACCATCAGAATTATTCCTGATAAAACTATGAGAATATTCAGTGGAGTCAGTAGTTCTTTCCAATTCATTCTTTCTACCCCTTCCTTTCAATTACATTAAAAATGTGAATCGGTTTAGCTTTTCCTTTTACCTGCACAGGTGTTCGTTCTTCCACTTTGAAATGGTCGCCGAGCATGGCCCTGGTATCAGCCGTTATTATCACTTCACCCGCTTTTGCCACACCTTCCAGTCTTGCCGCGACATTAACAGTATCACCTATGATGGTATAATCCATTCTTCTCGAACTTCCCAGATTTCCGGCTACGAGATAGCCGGAATGCATTCCAATGCCGACTTTGAGATTTGAAGCCAGCCCTTTAAAGAATTGCCTCTTTCCGGAATTAATAAGGTTTTGTATTTCAAGAGCACAGGTTACCGCATTAATGGCATCTTCTTCCTCGGATACCATAGGCACGCCCCAGGCAGCCATTATGCAGTCTCCTATAAACTTATCAATATATCCTTTGTTGTTAATTACTTTTTCAACCGCTTCGTTAAAGTATTCATTGAGAATCTCGATGATATATGCCGGGTCCTTTCCTTCAGAGAAAGAGGTATAGCCTCGTATATCGGCGAAGAGGACAGTCGCTCTCTTCTCGGCGCCGCCAGGCTTGACAAGCTCCGGTTTGTTCAGCAAATTGTTTACCAGGTCTTTTGAGAGGTAACGGGCGAACATATCCTTAATCTGGCGCCTTTCTTCCGTGACAACAGACATCTGCTTCTGCAGTTCCTGTTCACGGGTTTCATCAGTCATAATCGCCACTGTTCCGAGTTTCTTCCCTCTGATCCCCATCAAAGGGGAAAGGTTCAATTTAAAATCCATATCACCGGCTGACTTTGCATTTCTATAGATACCGGCAATACCTAGAAATTGACGGCCTTCACTAATGGATTTTTCAATGGCATCTAATACGGACTTGCTCAGTCTGCCTTTGAAAAGAGTCGTGAAATGTAATCCGTACATCTCATCATCGAGTTGCAAGGTTTCAACAGCTTCCCTGTTTGCGTATGATAAATTCCCGTCGGAATCAAATGTAATGAGAATGTTCGTCATCGATGAAAAAATGTTTTCCTGGTAACGCTCCATGCTTTGAATCTTTTTATAAGATTCTTTCATAGCGCTGAACAGCAGGGCATTGCTAAGCATGCCCGAACCCATTTTCGACAACGAATCAAGAAATTGAAACCGGAAATTGTTATAAAAATTTCCGGTTCTGGAATTGAGAATCAGAATTCCTATTCTACTGTCGGGAGTAAATAGGGGAAGAGCTATGGCGCTTTTCATTTCCTCAGCCAGATAAATTTCGGGGAAGTGATCGACTTTCTCTCTTTTAAGGGCAATAACTGTTTCTCCGGATTCTTCTATAAAATCAATTAATGAAGCATCTCTCGAAAGTTTTTCTTCGACAGCCCATCGTCCCCGTTTGTACAGTATAGTCAGATCCGGATCTTCCGAGTCCTTATGGTTGTAAGCATAGAAAACAGATAAATCGGACCGCGTGACATCAAGACTCTGTTCAACGATTACAGATACCAGATCGTTGAAATTCATATTGCGCGTCATAAGTCTGCTGGCCTTGACGATAGGATCCATGATTGACGGGTTCTGAGGTTTGACTGAATAAAGCCGCTCTTTTTTATTTTTCCTCAACATAGTTTAATTATAGAAGAAAAGAGGAGCGGCATTCCACATTTAAGTATTAATTATCCCAGTTAATGACTCTCGAAATGGCTTTCTTCCATCCTTTATATAGAGTTTCTCTCGTTCCGGTATCCATGGTTGAAGAAAAAATGCGATCTTCACTCCAGACCGATGCCAGTTCATCGACATCTTTCCAGAAACCGGTTGCCAGACCCGCAAGAAAGGCAGCGCCCATTGCTGTCGTTTCCACCAGTTGCGGACGAATAACATCGACACCGGTAATATCACTTTGAAACTGAAGAAGGAAATTGTTTCGCGAAGCCCCGCCGTCGACTTTCAAGGAAGTTATGTCTATCCCGGAATCGCTGACCATGACATCCAGGACATCTTTGGATCTGTAGGCGATGGATTCGAGAGCAGCCCGGACGATATGCTCTTTTTTGGCCCCTCTTGTGAGTCCGAGAATTCCCGCACGGGCATCCATATCCCAATAGGGGGTTCCTATTCCCTGAAAGGCCGAGACGAGATACACGCCATGGGAGTCTTTTACAGAAAGCGCCATAGTTTCGGTTTCCATGGCATCACTGATTATTCTCAGATCATCTCTCAGCCATTGGATAACTGCGCCGGCCATGAAAACACTGCCTTCCAGAGCATAATGAATTACACCGTTTCGGGCTATGGCAATGGTGGTAAGCAAGCCGTTTTCAGAAGCTACCGGCTTTTCTCCTGTATTCATGAGCATGAAACAACCTGTACCGTAGGTGTTCTTAACATCCCCTTTGTTCAGACACATCTGACCGAAGAGAGCAGACTGCTGATCGCCGGCGATCCCGGTTATAGGAATTTCCACTCCGAAAAGCTCTTTGTCCGTATGTCCGTAGAGAAAGCTTGAATCTTCGACTTGCGGCAGCATGGAAACGGGTATATTAAACTCCTGAAGAAGCTCTTCATCCCATTTCAGTTCATGTATATTGAAGATCATCGTCCGCGAAGCATTGGTAAAATCTGTTTTATGAATTTTACCGCCGGTCAGATTCCAGAGAAGCCATGTATCGATAGTTCCGAAGAGTAGATCTCCCTTTTCGGCTTTTTCTCTGGCTCCCTCGACGTTTTCGAGAATCCACATTATCTTGGTAGCTGAAAAATAAGCATCCAGGGGTAAGCCTGTTTTTGCTTTGATCTTATCCGCCAGTCCTTTCTCTCTGATACTTTCACAGATATCTACAGTTCTACGGCATTGCCAGACGATGGCGTTATATACAGGTTTTCCTGTATTTATATCCCAGACGACTGTCGTTTCCCTCTGATTGGTAATCCCGATAGCCTCAATATCTGAAGCATCAATATTATTTCTGCCGAGAGCCTGTTTGAAAACATCTATCTGACAATTCCAGATTTCCACAGGGTCATGCTCAACCCATTTTTCCCTGGGGTATATCTGAGTGAACTCCTGCTGTGCAACTGCTTCGATATTTCCGCTTTTATTAACTAAAAGAACTCTCGAACTGGTTGTTCCCTGATCAAGAGAAATAATGTATTTTTTCAACACTTCCCTCCGTATAAATACCTATTTACTTATTTAATGTAAGTATTATCACGTCTGTTTTTATAAAAGTCTACAATTTTAAAAAAATTGATTATAATTGTACTAATGGAAAAAATAAAAGTCGCTACCGGAGTCACCTGGGTCTCTATCCCCGAGGTCGACATGCATGTTTTATGCGGTTGTCCGATGGACAGTGTCAAACATCTGATGAGGCTGGGCCTTATCAGAAACCTTTCCCGTGACGGCCAGACATTTGAAACTGGCCCCAATGCCATCCTTCTCGCCGATACGCAAATGCAGAATGGCGATTTTGCAAATGTCTCGGAGTTTCCCGTTTTACACATGATGTATCGCCAGGGGATGATAATACCAGGCCACCCCGGAAATACCGGTCGAAAACCCATGTTAATCGGTTTGAAAGAACAAATTGACGCTCAAAGCCAATATATTTTCCGGGGGACTTACGGACTTTCCACAATGGATGAGCTCATGCAGACAGGGCTCGGAGAGCAGCAGGCCCGGGAAATCCTCAGGCTGAAGAACAGGTTTAATTTCAATAAAATACGAAAAACAGAAGAATTACTGGATCTTGTCGTTGTCGATGATAAACCCAAGGTCCTGGATAATGGAGTGGTCATTACCCGCAAAGGTTTCAATCTGTATAGCATATCCTATAATGGTGAGTCCGTGGAGATAGATTTGAATCTCCACAAGCTCGAGCGGTACGAGCCTCCCTATACACTTGATTTCCATAAAATTAAAAGAGAATATTTTTCCGTTATACATCTGGGTGAAGGTAACGGATGGGACCGGAACAGACCATGCATGGGGAGTTTATTGACCTTTCAGGGCAAATTTTATCTCATTGACGCAGGACCCAGCCTTCAGTTCAGTTTAACGAGCCTGGGAATAAGCGTAAATGATATCGAGGGCATATTCCAGACTCACGGACACGATGACCATTTTTGCGGTCTGACGTCTCTGGTGCATACCGACCACAGAATAAAGTACTTCGCCACGCCCCTGGTCAGGAGCTCAGTGGTTAAGAAGCTGACCGGCCTTATGGGCGTCAATGAAAAAATGTTTGAGAAATCCTTTGAAATTCATGATCTGGAAGAGGGGAGCTGGAACTATATTGAAGGACTGGAAGTTATGCCGGTTTTATCTCCGCACCCTGTCGAAACGACAATTCTCTACTTCCGTTCCTTCTGGCACGATGGGTATAAAAGTTACGGACATCTCGCTGATATAGCATCGGATCGTGTTTTAAAGGACTTTCTCGTTCCCGATGAAGCGGGAAGCGGTATAAGCGAGGCCTTATACAACAAAGTCTGGAGAAATTATCTCATTCCGGCAGATTTGAAAAAGATAGATATCGGCGGAGGAATGATTCACGGAGATGCTCAGGACTTCAGAGATGACCAGTCTAGGAAAATCATACTGAGTCATAAGGAAGGAGAACTGGATGACACAGAAAAGGAAATCGGGTCCAGTGCTTCTTTCGGTATGCAGGACGTTCTGATTCCTTCTGTAGCCAATTATCATACGATTTACACGCGGGATTATCTCAAAGCTCTTTTCCCGGGAGTCAAAAGAGGAGATTTGAATATTCTCCAGAATGGAAAGATCAGTTTTTCCAATGTCGGCACAATCCTTGTAAAAAAAGGAGAAACCGTTGATAAACTGTATCTTATCATCAGTGGTCTGGTTGAAATGATCAATCAGAAAGAAATACAAAACAGTATCCTTTCGTCAGGCAGCCTGATCGGGGCCATTTATGCAATCGACGGCAAAAACTCCGAACAAACCTACAGAACGGCGAGTTATGTGGAATATCTGGAAATCCCGAGAGAATTATTCCTCTTTGTCATCAGAAGAAACAATCAGGAGGAAAACATCAGACGTCTGAGCAACAACCGGTCGTTTATCAGAAGAAACCGGCTTCTGGGTATTACCTGCTCCTGCCATACGATCAACAAAATAGCTGATCATATGGAATTTGTACGGATAAAGAAAGGCTCATCAATTCAATCTTACCGGAGAAACGGTATTCTTGTTCTTCATTCAGGAAGAATTTCCCTATACTATAAAAAGATTTTTGTTGAAGACATTCTCATCGGTCGAGTCTGTTTTTTTGAAGATTTATATGAAGATATCAATCCTGTATTTACTGAAAAAGTGGAAGAGGATTCAACGGCATTTCTCATACCTTTCGCAATTCTTGAAGATATTCCGGTTATTTTGTGGAAATTCAGAAAGGTTTATTCTCATCGACTGAGAATCGTTCATGAAAAAAGCACTCAGAATATATAAAAACAACCTTCCCGGATTAAATCGATGAATTTTGATTCCCTAATCCTATCCTCAAAATCCTTCCAGTTGTCTCCGTAGTGCATGAGAAAGGTTCTTTCCTTCACTTGATCGGGAAGAGTATCAAGTTCATTGATGGATGCGTGAACTCCTCCGTCAAAAAATTGACAATCGTGAAATATTCTTTCAATATTCCAGTGCTTGTCGGCAAATTCGATAAGCGACGGATCAAATCTGGTATCGCTGGTAAACAGGACTTTGTTATCAATTATCAATCCGGTACTCCATGCGGAATCTTTCCAGGAATGAGAAGTATCGGGAGTATGCATTGTTCTGAAAAATGTTATTTCCAGTTCGCCGACAGTAAATTTCCACGAGTCCCTTTCCATTCCCTGTACTTTAGCGGGGGTATGGGCTTTCCACAAATCTTTGAATGAGAGCGGACGGCCCTTGTGATTCTCGTTCCCTTCAGCTCCTCCACGGAGAGAATGGTTCCAGAGCGCTTTTTTAAACCTGGGAGTAATATAGATATTGGCGCGTTTCAGATTCATCATATAACGGTTCATAAGCATGACTTCTTCCAAACCGCCGATATGATCAGCATGTGTATGAGTAATAAAAAAATTATCAATCTTATAGACCGGCAATCCGTATTCCCAGAGGGCCTGGGGGGTTTTCGTTCCGCAGTCGATCATCAAATGATCATTTCCTTTGACAATGAGAATATTCGTCTGATTCATTTTCTTCGTAAAAGCACTTCCGGAACCTACAAAAAAAAGAGATAGCTCACCGCTATTGGTCAATTCCAGTTTCCGATCGCCGACTTTTTCTATTCTCATTATCTCTCCAGGGCTCAATATACCAGTATTCTTATACTATAGCTGCTTTTTATCTTTTTTTCAAAATAGAAAAAGTTTTTCTATTCTCCATACCTTTTATTCACGGTTTGTCACAATGATCTCTTTACTGTATACTTGGCGGGTTATGAGTAAATTCGATTGTATAATTGTCGGAACCGGGCCCGCAGGACTGGGTGCCGCTTTTGAATTAATAGAGAAAAGCAGTTCTCTAAAGGTCCTTATGCTGGATAAGGAAAACTTCTCCACAGGCGGTCTGCGAAATGACTGTAAGATGAATTTTACATTCCCCATCGGTTTCCCTGAAGACAACTGGACTGAGAATGAAGCCGAATCCTACCTGGAAAAAGTTACAGAAATCCTCAATCCTCCCATTAAAGAAAAGCATAATCTTGAAACCTATCAGAAAAGAGCAGAAAAACTGGGCTGCAAACTGATAAATATTAGGCAGTCTCATCTGGGGACAGACGGCGGTCTTGAACTGATTAAAGAGCTTACAGCTAAACTCCGCTCCAGGAATGTGGAAATTTCACTGGGAGAAGAAGTCCTTGATCTGCAGGCCGGTGACAAAAAAATAATTACGAATAAAAGAGAAATCTTTTATGAAAATATTATATTTGCTCCCGGTCGTAAAGGTTTCGGCTTTCTCCAGAATATCATGAGCAAAATAGACGTTCCCTTCCTGGATCATATTGTCGATATTGGCGTCCGTATTGAAACGAAGGAAAGTTCGTACCCAATCGTCCGGGACTACTACGATCCCAAATTTCTGTTTCCTCAGGGCGTAAGAACATTCTGTACAAATTCCGGAGCCGCCCATGTCGTAAAAGAAAAATACTCGACCAGAGACGGACAGACTTTTTACAGTGTAAACGGGCATGCATTTTCAGACAGAAAGAAGCAGAACGGGCTTGTCAATTTCGCCATGTTGAAAACGGTCCGGCTGACAGAACCTCTTGCCTCCGGTCAGGGATTTGTTGAAATGCTGGGTCTTCAGTCCATGCTCCTCGGAGGAGGACAGCCCATAATGCAGCGGGTCGGAGATTTCCGAATGGGAACGAGGTCCAAAGTTGAATCTTTTAATAACGATTTATATGATTTCGAACCGACGCTGAAAGGTTGCACACCCGGTGATATCAGTCTGGCCATGCCGGGCCGGATATTAAGAGCGATCTGGAAATCCATGAAAGAGTTGGATACGATAATACCAGGGGTCCTGCATCCCGGTACGATCATGTATTATCCTGAAATAAAACTCTATGCGAATAAACCGACTTTCAAGGACGGTCATTTCAAAGTGGCTGAAAATATATATATGATAGGCGACGGAGCCGGTACCAGCCGGGGTATAACAGGAGCCTGGGCAAGCGGAATCCGCGCGGCAGAAGGTGTAACAGGCTAAGATGGAAGAATTAAAAAGCGAAATAGATAAACGAC
Organism: Spirochaeta isovalerica; assembly: GCF_014207565.1. Taxonomy (NCBI): domain Bacteria; kingdom Pseudomonadati; phylum Spirochaetota; class Spirochaetia; order Spirochaetales; family Spirochaetaceae; genus Spirochaeta; species Spirochaeta isovalerica. The sequence continues at coordinate 459,712 of NZ_JACHGJ010000001.1, forward strand.
TGACTTTTGCGATTATCAGTCACCCCGATGCGGGAAAAACGACGATCACCGAAAAACTGCTTCTTTTTGGAAAAGCCATCCATGCAGCGGGTGCCGTCAAATCTCACAGAAACGAACGGAAAACGACTTCCGACTTTATGGAGATGGAAAAACAAAGAGGGATTTCCGTTTCGACTTCGGTAATGGGCTTTGACTGGAAAGGGCGGAAGGTCAACCTTCTCGATACTCCGGGACATGCCGATTTTTCAGAAGACACATACAGAACACTGACAGCTGTCGACAGCACGTTAATGGTTATCGACTCCGTAAAAGGTGTCGAAGAGCGGACAAGAAAGCTCTGTGAAATCTGCCGGATGAGAAGGACTCCCATTGTTACCTATATAAACAAGCTGGACCGTGACGGCAAAGACCCCATAGAGCTTATGGATGAAGTTGAGACAGAACTCAATGTAAAAATTACGCCTATGAGCTGGCCGGTAGGTCAGGGAAAAGCATTCAAAGGTGTATATAGCCTTTACGAAAAGAGATTGATACTGTTCAACCCCCACGGCACACAGGAAGACGACGATGTCGTGGAAATAGACGATCTGTACAGCGAGCTACTGGACCGCCATGCAGGCTCGGAAGCTGCAAAGCTTCGTGAGGAAATAGAACTGATCAATGAAGTGTATCCCGCTTTTGACCGCGAGCAATATCTTTCCGGTCATATCACTCCGGTTTTCTTCGGTAGTGCTATTAATAACTTCGGTGTCCGCGAACTCCTCGATTGTCTTGTTGACATCGCTCCTCCCCCAAAAGTTCATGAAACTGAAGAGAGGACTGTTAAAGCCGAGGAAGATAAATTCTCGGGATTCGTTTTCAAAATCCATGCCAATCTCGATCCCAAACACAGGGACAGAATTGCTTTCCTGAGAATCTGTTCCGGACGCTTTGAAAAAAACAAACAATACCTTCACGTCAGGTCGGGCAAACCGTTCAAAACGTCTAATCCGACAGCTTTTATGGCTCAGGACAGGAATGTTATTGACTATGCCTATCCGGGGGATATTATCGGGCTGCACGATACGGGTACTTTCAAAATCGGAGATACCCTGACGGAAGGTGAGAAAATCAAGTTTAAGGGAATACCCAGTTTTGCCCCCCAGATATTCCGTACGGTCATAAATCTGGATCCTATGAAATCCAAACAGTTCAATAAAGGGCTGGAACAGTTGGCTGAAGAAGGGGTCGTACAGCTATTCACCAAGAAATACACGAAAGAGAGATTGCTCGGCGTCGTAGGTATGCTGCAGCTCGATGTTATAAAATACAGGCTGGAACACGAATATAAAGCTTCTTGCCGTTTCGACAATTCTTCCTTCACCACAGCCTGCTGGATAAAATGCAAAGACAAAAAGGTGATAGATAAATTCATTTCCCAACATTCTTCCAAAATCGCGGAAGATGTCAGAGGTGAGCTTGTATTTCTAGCTTCAAATAAATGGATGCTGGAACGGACTCTGGAGGAGTTTCCGGAAGTCCGTTACTACTTCACTTCGGATTTTGATTAATATCCCATATAATTGGTTATGAAATAGATCTCGGGGTCGACAGATTTGACTCCGGGGACTTTCATAGCCGCTTTAACACATTGTTCTATATTCTGCTCAACTGTTACAGTCCCTTTTATGCTGACTACTCCGTTTTCCGATGTCACATCGAGTATATCGATCGGAATGCTGTGCTCGTACATAAGGGCAATAATAACTTCCTGAGCGATAAATTTATCCTCTATTCGATTTTTAAGAACTTCAGGATCCGATTGCAGGCATTCACATTTGTTCATGGTCAGCAAAGTGTCGACGCAGGAATCCACCGATAAATAATCCGTGTTGAGTATAACATCATAAAAGTCGGGGTCGCGCCAGTCCTGTTCGAAGAAGAACTTGTGGAATCCGCTTCTGTTTTTATCATACTGAGAAATGATCCTTTCGGCGTTTTTAAGGTCGCAACTCAATTGCTCTGCGACTCTACCGGCACGTGTTTCCATTGAAGCGATAACCCTGACCTTCAGCACACCCGGTATTCCGTGAAGCATCAGATGAGCTCCCCGACCGCAGATGACGCAGTTCCCTTCCTTGGAATTTTCAAAAACAACAGTCTTCAAATACCGGAGATATCTGTCTTTTCCAGATTTGAAATACTCGAGAAAACCGGGATTTTTTTCATCATATTTGTCAAAACTGACATCGGGAATACCGTATTTATCGTATTGCGATTCAAGGATTTCCTTATCCAGAAACTTATATCCGAGAGATTCAGCCAGTTTTTCGGCAATCTCTTTACCCAGGCTGCCGAATTGCCTGGAAACAGTGATAACGCTCATGACATTCCTCCCTAAAAAGTATCTTTCTTTATTAATTGTAATGTATTGAATAGAAAATTTCCTGTAACATATCATGTCCATTTCTGTTTTAATAAAATGTATGGAGTTTGATAAATGGAAACTGAAGAACTGGAAAAAGTTAGCCGCGATCTGAAAAAACTCACCGGAGAAATACAAAAGGTCATAATAGGTCAGGAGTATCTTATCGAGAGACTTCTTATTACCCTTTTATGCAACCAGCATGTGTTAATCGAAGGCGTGCCGGGGCTGGCGAAAACTTTGACTGTCACAACAATGGCCGATGCGCTGAACACGGGTTTCCGACGTATTCAGTTCACGCCGGATCTGCTTCCCGCAGATCTTCTGGGAACCTTAATCTATAACCCCAAAACCGGTGATTTTTCTACAAAAAAAGGGCCTCTTTTTACAAATATTGTGCTTGCCGATGAAATAAACAGAGCTCCTGCCAAAGTGCAAAGCGCTCTGCTGGAAGCTATGCAGGAACGACAGATCACTCTAGGCGAGGAAACCCACGAGCTTGAAGATCCCTTTATGGTTCTGGCAACACAGAATCCGGTAGAACAGGAAGGAACTTATCCACTGCCGGAAGCTCAGGTCGACCGTTTTATGATGAAGCTGCAGATTACATATCCCGCCAGGGATGAAGAGCTCCGCATTCTCAGAGAACAGGCTTTAATTAAGAAAAACCAGAAAGTTGAAGCTGTTATAACACCTGAAGAAATCAGAAATATGAGAAGTCTAGTCGACCGGATTCACATTGATGAAAAAATCGAGGAATACATAGTAGATCTGGTTCTGGCGACCAGGCAACCGGAAGAATATGGGCTGAAAATCGGTGAACTGATCCAGTATGGAGCATCGCCGCGCGCCACGATTTACCTGACCATGGCCTCAAGAGCTCACGCTTTAATCAGCGGTCGCGACTATGTAACGCCTCACGATGTAAAATCCGTAGCTTATGATGTCTTGAGGCATAGAGTTATTATTTCCTATGAAGCGGAAGCCGAGGAAAAGCGCTCTGAAGATATTATTAAATTAATTCTGGATACAGTTAAGGTACCATGATCGACAGGGAGCTTGCGGCAAAAATCAGGCGGATTCAAATACAGACAGGCAGGAACGTCAGCAGTACTTTCGCCGGGGAATACACCAGCGCTTTTAAAGGCCATGGAATGGAATTTGAAGAAGTCCGTGCCTATCAGCCCGGTGATGACATCAAGTCTATCGACTGGAATGTTACAGCCCGTACTGGAGAACCCTATATAAAAAGATTCAGGGAGGAGCGCGAACTTACGGTAATTCTTGTTCTTGATCTGTCCGCGTCGGGCAATTTTGGTTCTACCGGAAAAAAAAGGAATGATATTGCAGCGGAGATTTGCGCCGTTTTGTCATTCTCGGCAATTAAAAACAATGACAGAGTGGGCTTGCTCGTCTTTACGGAAGAGGTAGAGATGTTTATACCTCCGGGAAAGGGACTGACCCATACAATGCGGATAATCCGTGAAATCCTCGCTTTTAATCCGGTCGGGAAAGGAACATCTATCAATAATGCTCTGGCTTACCTTGGGAAAGTACAGCGCAAAAATGCTGTTGTATTTCTTATTTCCGATTTTATCGATGAGGGCTTCGAAAAAAATCTCAAAATGATGTCGGAGAAACACGACCTGGTCGCGATCTCTGTCAGCGACCCCCTTGAGCGAGAACTTCCTGATTGCGGACTGGTTACCATACGGGATGCGGAAACAGGACAGTTCAGGACATTTGACAGTTCCAATAGAAAAGTTAGAGCTCAATGGACAAAGGCCGCTGAAGGCCGAATACAATTAGTCCGGAAGTTAATGACTTCTCTCGGACTCGATCATGTTCACCTCGATACCGGAAAAGACTGGATCCATACTCTTTCTGTTTTTTTCATCGGCAGACAGACTAGGCTGGAGAGAAGAAGATAATGTATGTGAAAAGTACGGCTCTGTTCATATTTGTATTTCAATTTATTCTGTTTTCCTGCAATTCTGACATCGGAGAAACCAGCACCCGCCTTCCGGATAAGAACTCAATTGATGTTCACCTTCTCAACAGTGAGATTAAAACATCGGACAATGCCTCCATCAATATCGAAATATGCTATAACCGGGGTCTTATACCCCAGATACCGGATTGGGAAAGTGAATTGAAACCTGTCGGGATTCAATCAATTCAAAGCAGGGGCGAAATACAAGGGGAATTTCTCATAAGGATTATAGAGCTGCGTCTCGACAATCTCCTGCCGGGTGATTATCTTCTGAACCCGATCGTTGTTCCGCTTTTCGAGAACGACAATATGGTTGAGGAACTTAAGAGCGATTTTATTCCGCTTAAAGTAAACAGCAGTCTGATAAACCAAGGTGAATTGATTGATCAATTTGGAGAAATGAAATCCCGGAATCTATTACCCTATGTTATTGCCGGAGCATTGTGTATTACAGTCGTAACCGCAGGATGCTGTTACATTTTTTTCAGAAAGAAAAGGAAGCGGCAGGTCCTTCCGGAAAAAGACTTTCAGAGGCAATTGCGCAAAGCATCGGAGATAAAATCAGACAGGGACTATTACAAAGCTTTGACAACGATTTTAAAGGAATTTCTGGACAGCACGATATTTCTTTCAGTTCAGAGCCAGACAACAGAAGAATTTATCCAAATGGCAGAAGAGTCGGACCTGATCAGGAACCCGTTAAAAGAAGCCCTTTTTAATTTCATGAGAAGAGGCGATAGAATTTCATTCGGCAAAGACGGCATTCCCTGTGATAGAGAAAGAGATCTCCTCTTCTGTGAAGATTTCATGTCATATATAGCAAAGCAGGTGAAGACGGAGGCGGCTGAGTGAATTTCCAATCCCCCCAGGCCTTTCTTCTGCTTCTTGTCATACCGGTCATATTTCTATATAGAAGAGCTGGCGGTCAATCCCGCGGAACGGAATTTGCCAGTCTTCCTTCTATAAACCGTGATCATGTTTCATTGAGGGAAAAATTATCTTCTCTGCCTTATTACCTGAGTCTTCTTGCGCTGGTTCTTATAGTTACGGCTCTTGCCAGACCCGTTAAAGGATACGAAACCATTCGCGAAGTGACACGAGGCGTGGCTATCAATATGGTTCTGGACCGAAGTAGCAGTATGGGAACACCAGTCAAAGCAGACGGAAGCAGAAACAGATTAGATGCCGTAAAGGACGCTTTTATAACTTTTGTTGCCGGAAACGACGCCGAGCTTGAAGGCCGGCCGGATGACTTGATCGGCCTCATCACTTTCGGTCGTTTCGGAGAGACTCTGGCACCTTTGACATTATCCCACAATACTCTTGTTGATTTTACACAAACCATACAGCTGATTGAAAGCAGGGAAGAGGACGGAACTTCTATAGGCGATGCCGTATCTCTCGCGGTCGCCCGTCTTGTGGAAACGGAAAAGCAAAATCGCCGGTCAGAATATGAAATTGAGAGTAAGGCTATTATCCTGCTCACCGATGGCCAGAATAACGGCGGCAAGATAAGCCCGCTCGATGCGGCCTATCTTGCTCAGCAATGGGGTATAAAAATATACACTATCGGATTTGGAGCCGGGTATTATCGCAATGCTTTCGGTCTTGTCCGGAAAATACCCGAAGGATACGGGGTTGATCAGGAAACATTGAGCAAAATGGCTGACATTACCGGTGGTCAATATTTTTCAGCAGATACAGAAGAATCTCTCAAAGAAATATATAGAGAAATCGATAAAATGGAAAAGATAAGTCATGAGTCATTTTCCTTTAAGAATTATAAAGAATTTTTTATGCCCTTTGCTTTTGCCGGATGGATTCTGCTTTTTCTTTCTTATATTTTATCAGCTACCTGGCTCAGGAGGATACCCTGATGTATTTTCAGACGACTCAATGGCTTTATCTTCTGATATTTATCCCCTTATTTATCTATTTCCTGTATTTCGCACTGAAAAAGAAAAGAGAAACTCTGAGTCTTTTTACTGGCGGATTGGCATCTGATGAAAATGAATTCCAGATCAGAGGCTTCAGGATTTCCTCATTTTTGATTTTGCTGACACTGGTATTCCTTATTTTTGCCCTGGTTCGACCTTCCTGGGATAAACAGACCAGAATTATTGAGAAGAAAGGTCATGATGTCGTATTTCTCATTGATGTATCGAGAAGCATGCTCGCCGATGATCTCATTCCGAACAGGCTGGAACGGGCCAAGCTCGCTGTGATCGACGCGGTCAATTCTTTCGATGGAGATAGAGTCGCCTTGATTGCATTTGCCGGAACAGCCGTCGTGAAAACACCTTTGACGACCGATTACAGTTTTTTCATAAACGCAATTAACCGATTGAAAGTAGACAGTGTATCAAAAGGGGGATCTCTGATTGGAGATGCTATCAGGTACACTCTCAAAAATGTGATACAGAACAGCGAAACAGCTAAAAAAGACATGATTATAATTACTGATGGAGAAGATCAGGAGAGCTTTCCGGTAAATGCAGCCGAAGAAGCGGATTCAATGGGAGTCAGAATTATAGCAATAGGTCTGGGAGATGAAAAAGAAGGGAGAAGGATCCCTGTCGAAACAGAACGCGGTACGGAGTTTCTCTCTTATGAAGGTAAGGAGGTCTGGACCAGACTCGATGCTGATACGCTCAGAAAAATCGCAGGCTCAACTGAAGGCGGGCAATATCTCAATGTGTCCACTGGGACTTTCGATCTTGCTGAAATATACAGTGCTCTTTCCCGGGGAATGGAAAAAACGGATTTCGGAGAAGAGAGCGTCGATCTCTATGAAGAAAGATTTCAGCTGTTTCTCTTTATGTCCTTGATTTTTCTGATTATCTCTTTTTTCCAGCCTTTTAGAGGCTGGAGCCACCTGATAAGCGAAAGAGATAAAAAAACTATCGGGAGGATCTTCAAGAAATGAGAAGAGTGTCAATCATTCTGTTTCTGCTGATTATTCCTTTTCATTTCCTGTCTGCCCGGGGTAATTATGAAGAACAGAAAAAAAACGTCAGTCAATTCAATGAAGCATTGTCTTTATACCGTAACCGGCAATATGAAGAATCATCGGATTTGCTTGAGAATCTCTTTTTCCGGGAAGAGGATCAGGAAATAAACAAGCTTCTTCTCCAATCTGCGAACCATTTCAGAATCGCTGAGAATTCAGTTGAAGAGACAAATGATTTGACAGGAGCGGTTCAAAGGCTGGATGACAGTATCGGGTTGTTGAAACGGGTACTGGAATTTGATAAAGAAAACACTATTGCTGCAAATAATCTTGAAGTTGCAATGACATTAAAAGAAGAGTGGATGCAGCAAAAGGAAGAGCAAAATCCGTCTCAAGACTCTCAGCAACCGGAACAGACCCAGAAAGACGAGGCAGAAAAGCTGCAGAAAGAACAGCAGCAAATGGCTGATGATAATAATAAGGAAAGCGAAAATCATCAGGATGCTCAGGAAGAACTCAGAAAGCGGACTGAAAACCTGAAAGATCATACAGAGCAGGGCAGTCCTGAAAGGCAAAGTCTGGAAAATGCGGTTGATGCTCAGGAAAAAGCAGAACAGGCTCTGGAAGAAGGGAATAGCGCTGCTGCCCGGGAACAACAGAATGAAGCGGCGCAGCATCTGGCGGATGCCGTCAGGAATCTCAGTCAGGGATCAGAGGAAGACACCAGCGGGTACAATGAGAATGAAACTGATAGCGCCGGGGATCAGCTAATCCAGTCAATTATCGATAATGAACTGAACCGTGACGAAAATTCAGAGAATACAGGCAATGGAATAGCCGTGGAGAGGAATTGGTGATCAAAAGGATATATCTCTTAATTTACATTTATATGGCAATTCTTTTAACTTCTGTTTCCGCTCAAAGCGTTCGGGCGACAGTTGATACTTCTGAAGTTTATGTAGGCGAAAGCTTTGAATACAGAATAGTGATTGATGGATCAACTGACAGCACTGTACCGGAACTGCCCCTCATTGATGGTATTGATACAGCCTATAAAGGGGCTTCGACCACTATGGTGTCCTCAATCGGAACAGGTTCTGGCAGCACGACAAGAACAGTTGCGCACAGCTGGTCTTTTACTCCCCGGAAAATCGGGCAGATTTCGATTCCTTCTGTTGCTGTAGAAGTAAATGGGACTGTTTTTTACACAAAATCAGGTGTCATTAACGTAAAAAAGCCCGAGCCTATTGAAGGGTTTCACTTGTCTGTTGAGAGCGATAAAAAGGAATACTGGTTAGGGGAGCCTGTATATCTGACTATAAAGTGGCTTATAAGTCCCGGAATAAAAGTAGCTTCGCCGGCATTCAATATACCGTTTATCAATGATGGGAGCTTTACAGCTCAGAACCAGAACCCTCCTCCGGGAAATGATGTCTATAAAATCGATATCGCCGGAATGGAAGTCCTCATTATGCAGTCGGCGGAAATTTACGATGGAAAGCAGTTCACCTCCTTGTCTTTCAGATTAAAACTAATCTCAGATGAGGCAGGAATATACAATCTTCAACCGATCTCTCTCGCTTTTGATCTGGCTGAGCAGACAAGCGGTTTCAGAACGAAATACAGTACCAAGGTCATACCTTCCAATGCGGTTGATTTTTCCATTAAAAAGCTGCCCGAAGATGCCCCTGACAATATCATTCTTTCTGCCGGGAAGCTTACAGTTGAGAGTTCTGCAACTCCGACTCGGGTCCATATCGGCGATCCTCTTACTTTCAAAATACAAATCAGCGGTGCTTTGATACCGGAAAAAGTGATTCTTCCGCAACTGAAAAATTACAGGCAGATGGATCAGGGATTTACTATCCCGGAGAGGAGATCTCCAGCGGAATTTGAAGGGGATTCTGTTATTTTTAAACAGACATTACGGGTGAAAAATGAAGAACAGAAAGCAATACCGTCATTGGTGATTCCCTATTTTAATACAGAAACAGGTCAGGTTGAAAAAGCATACACACCAGCTATTCCCATCGAAGTATTGGAAACTCAGATTGTTACATCTGAAGATCTGGAAAATACAGGTTATATGAGCAATCCGGACAAAGAGACAAACCAGGTATTAACACAGAATGATTCCGGATTAAAACATAATTATACAGTCGATCAGCTTCTGGATACTTCTGATGATCTGTCTGTATTCTTTCTTATAATAAGCATAATCTCTGCTGTCGTTTTTGTTGTCCTTTTTATTTATACAAAACAACCGGTATTCAATTCTTCCCGGAATGACGATTTCAGTAATATATACGAACAACTGAAAAACAGCGACCCGAGAACGATCAATAGAAGTATCAGAGACTATCTCCATAAATACGTGAATAAAGAAAACCGGACATTAACTCCCGATGAGATGTTTGAGTGTCTCCTCCGGAAAGGCAACTCCCCTGAGGTATCAGAGTCAATCAGACATTGCCTCGCTGACCTGGAACAGGCCGTTTATTCTAAAAACTGCCATGTGGAGACCAGCCTGGTTTTAGAAGATTTCAAAAAATTGAGTAAGGCATTAGTATGAAAAAAATAATTCTTATATTTATATCTGTAATCACCATAATTTCATGCCGTTCAGAAACAGCTGGAACAGAAGTTGTAAAGAATCTTATGGATGCTGAAAAGGCTTTTCAAAATGGTCTTGAAGAGTCTGGTGAAAAATCCCGGGAAGAGTTCTTTCAATCAGCCGTTCTCTATGAAGAGTTACTCAGATCCGCTCAATTAAATGACGCGCGAATTTTATATAACACGGCTAATAGTTTTTTTATGGCCGGAAATATCGGAAAAGCTGTTCTCTATTACAGGATGGCTGAAAAGCGGCAACCTTCCAACAGATTGATAAGAGACAATCTGAATACAGCCAGATCGGCAGTCCTTTTCAAAATACCGCGAGATGAACCGAACAAGCTGATTCGGACTCTACTGTTTTTTCATTATGATCTCAGTTCTCAAATTAAGTCGCAAATAATCTATATTCTTATTTTTCTGATTTTTGCAGCAGCATCCTTTCTTTTGTTCAGTAAGAGTCTGGCAATAAGAAATACTCTGATAATTCTTATTTTCCCCCTCATTTTATTCACCGGATCCATTCTACAGGAAACATTCCTTGATGACGAAGGAGTCATCATTAGAGCAACCTATGGAAGAAAAGGCGATAGTGAAGGTTATGACCGGGCGTTTAATGAAAAATTAAGTCCCGGAATTGAATTCAAGGTTTTGGAAATAAGAAAAGGCTGGTACTACATTGAATTATTCGACGGAAATACCTGCTGGATATCATCTGATTCGGCAGAAATAATATATTAGAGGGAGTAAATATCTATATAATACTCCCTCTAAATCTGAGAATATCAATTGATCAGTTTTGAGCGATCGAACTCCGTTCCGGTTGCCAACGCCACACTGTGGTAAGCTCCGTCATATATTCCGATACTTTTGTTTTTAACAATACAGTCACAAAACATTTCCAACAGGTCAGTTTCTTCAGTTAATAAATCCACAGCCTGGAGCAGCTGGGGAATTGTCGCAACTTCCACAGTTCCGTCACCGACCTCAGCGCCTCTTACAGCTCCCCACATTTCATGCCCGCCGACCCTCTCATTGAATATTTTGGGAATAGGGTAAAATGCCAGTTCACTGGGTTTTGTAATCATAATATCTGTAACGCGCATGAGATAGTTCGTTGCGTATACGGCATGGAATGTGTTGTCGTGAAGGAAGATGTGAAGACCCGATGCTTCTCCATCGCGAATGGAATCAACAAAAGTTCTGGTATCTTCCCAGTCAAAATGAGTTGTTATCAGTTCCTGGTATTCTTGCACTTCTTCTTTCAACCAGTTCCAGTTCCCGGCATGATCTCCGAGATTAACAAAAAGAGTCATCTTATTTTCCTTAATAAGAGGAATGGCATGATCGATTACAGCTTTAAAAAGCTCTTTTTGCGCTCCTGCGCCACCCATTGTTATCATAAAACGTCTGGGGGCGCCTTTCCTGGCTCTGTCAACTCTGGCTTTACAATCAGCTTCAATATTATGAACAAGTTCATGATCTACATGATGCCCAGTGAAATAGATAGCATCTGAAGGAGTTCCCTTCAGTATCTTACCCTCTGAATCAAATCCTCTCATGGCTCTGAAACCGTAATATCCGGAAGGAGATTGTACTGCATGTTTCGCCCCTTCTGTCAGCTGAAAAGCCATAGGCCAGTTATCAAACATCATATCCACAACATTTGTCATCCCGCCGGAAACAGCTGCCATACAATTCCACATATGCGCTGTCAGCATAGGCATATCGGAAGGAAGATTTTTATGAAGATTTCCGATAAGTTCGGACATTTTATAGTCTTTGATATTGGTTTTCAGAAATCTCCAGGGCCAACCGACTATCCAGCTGTTCAGAAAGGCATTCAAGCCCGGCAGTGTTTTTTCTCCGGTCGTCACCGGTTCCCAGATATGTTTGTTGAACCAGGAACTTTTTTGAGAAATTCTGGAGAATTTGCTGTAATTAGTATTACAGAAATTGATAATGTCCGTAGGCATTCCCGGAATGGATAGGAGGTCCAGCCAGTAGGGGGTGAATCCCATTGCCTTTGCAGCAGAAACTCCGGCCATTGCTATTCTGTAATGCCCGAATCCCATTCTTATCGTAGATACGATAACGGCTTTACCGGGTTCGATTGGTTCGCCGTCCTGGTCTCTCACAATATTTTTCAGTCCGAATATAGGTCCAAGCTGTTCATTGTCAACAAGACTTAAATTGTAGGTCTCATTTTCATCATAATTAAATTTCTTTTTAAACATGTTCTGCCATTTCTGAACCTGTTTCGTTTCTTTACGGCTTATGGCATTTCCATATAGAGAGTATCTGCCATTCTCCAGTTTCATGTTCCGACTCCTGGTATTTTATTTTGTTAAAGAATAATAGGTCAGGTTGTGAAACCGCGCAATAGTATAATGTGAATAATCAACAAAAATCGGTTATTTTCTTGTTTCAAATATTTACATATAATATCGTTTTCTTGTATTGGAGAAGTTCTGTATGAAAATATTTATATAATATTATTATTTTTACAGTTGAGTTATTTCATCTTTGCAATAAAATTAAAGAAGTAATTATTGCGATATTTTAATATAATGTAAAAATACGAAACAGGAGTCTTCATGAGTATAGGCAATTTTTCTTTTTCGATGATAACAGAATTGGAAAGAAAACTTCCTTTTTATCTTGTCGGAGCCGGAATAGACTTCCATCAGGAACTGGATCCCCATATGAGACCGGACGGTTATCCTCATTTTCAGTGGATACAGGTAAAGAGCGGTAAAGGTGTTTTTAATGTAGACGGCGAACTTCACACTGTCGAAACAAATCAGGGCATACTGCTTTTCCCCGATGTTCCTCATAATTATTATGCTGAAGAATCACCTTGGATTGTAGACTGGTTTACATTTAACGGTTCGAATGTGGAGAAGGTGTTAAATCTCGTCCATATAGATAAAACGGCAGTTTTCTCCGTGTTTCAGAACAGTCTTTTTACCGGGATTATTCAAAAGTCATTAAAGATGGTAAGGTCGACAGAGCCGGACAAGGGGCTCAGAGCTTCTCTTTTAGTTTATGAATTTCTCGTTTCTTTCTCCCACTATGCCCATAAGATCGGCAGTGAAGGAGATATAAGGCTCTACAGCCGCCTTAATCCTGTGCTGAATCATATTGAAGAGCATTATTCCCGTTCATTAACGATAGAAGATCTGGCGGATGTCATAGGCGTTACACCTCAATATTTATGTCTTTTATTTAAGAAGATCATAAAACAGCGTCCTATAGAGTATCTGAATAATGTCAGGATTAATAAAAGTAAAGACCTACTGCTGAAAAACCCCCGGACCAAAATCGATGACATTTCAATTATGTCCGGATATGAAAGTACCAGCTATTTTTGCAGTATATTTAAAAAAATAGAGGGGATGAGTCCGGGCAGATTCAGAGAACTTCATCTTCATAAAAAATATCTCATTTCCTGATTTTATTCTTTATAGTTTCATATATTAATATAAAGTGAATATTGTGTTGTTGACAGAACAAAGCTCCATGGTAGACTTAGTTACATCAAATAACTAAAACAGGAGGAATTCCTAAATGATTAAAAAAGTCATGGGAATGTTTTTTGTTCTTCTTTTCGTTTTAACCGCATTGCCGGTTTTTGCGGGAGGAGCACAGGAAGAATCAAGCGGCGATAGTGCTAATATCGTAATCTACAATTCAATGAATGGAGACCCGAAGCCCAGAGCTGCTGATGAAGAATTGGTAGGAATGTTTGAAGCTGCCAATCCCGGTACAACTGTTGTTCACAGCATTGTCGCTCATGAAGATTTTAAACAGGCTATCAGAGCCTATCTTTCAGCGTCGACACCACCGGATGTTCTTACCTGGTTTGCCGGGAACAGAGCCAGATTTTTTATTGACAAAGGGCTCATCATGGATATCAGCGATGTCTGGGAAGAGCAGGGCTGGAATGATTCCTATCCCAAAGGATTCAGAGCCATGAGCTCAGTGGACGGAAAACAGTATTTCCTTCCCACTTCATGGTATTGGTGGGGTGTTTACTACAGACCTTCTGTCTTTGAAAAATATAATATCGAAGTCCCTGAAACATGGGATGACCTGATGGTTGTATGCGAAACACTGAAATCCAATGGCGTAACACCCTTTACAATCGGAACCAAGTACCGCTGGACTGCTGCGGCATGGTTCGATTATTTCAACATGAGAATCAATGGGCCTGAATTCCATATCAACCTTATGCTCGGGAAAGAAAGCTACACAGACCCCCGTGTAAAAGATGTATTCGTAAAATGGGCCGAGATGATTGATAAGGGATACTTCATTGAGAATCCCGCTGCTTACGCATGGGCCGAAGCAATTCCGTTTATGGCTAATGAAAGCGCGGCTATGTATCTGATGGGTGATTTTATCAGAGATTCGTTCCCTGAAGAATTGCTTTCAGACCTGGATTTTTTCCGGTTCCCCATTATTGATCCTTCGGTTCCCGTCGGAGAAGACGCTCCTACCGATGGATACTTCATCCCCGCGAAATCAAAGAATCCCGAAGGGGCTAAAGCACTGCTGGCATTCTTCGGTTCGAAAGAATCGCAGGAATACACAGCCAGAACCCTGGACAGACTCAACACCAACAGTGACGTTGACATCTCCATCTTTAAAGAAAGTCAGCAGAAAGGTATCAAAATGATAAATGAAGCTGATTTCGTAGCTCAGTTCTATGACAGAGATACAACTCCCGAAATGGCTGATGCCGGAATGAACGGCTTCATGGAGTTCTGGGAAAACCACAGTTCAAGCGATATAGATAAAATCCTCGAAAACCTCGAAAGAGTCAGACAGGAAGCTTTCGCTGAATAATTCATAAATAAATGAATGAACGGCCTGGAAACAGGCCGTTTTTTTACCGGAGGAGTACTTTTGGGCCTTAACAAAAGCCGCATGGCTAAATTAACACCCTGGTATTTTTTAACAATACCTCTGATTATCTATTTCTTATGGGTAATCGGGCCGATGTTCTATACATTCTACCTGAGCATGACCAATTGGGATGGTTTGTCCGATCCCCAATTCATCGGCTTGAAAAATTATACAAAACTGTTCAGAGACCCGGTATTCTTTGTCTCTTTGAAAAATAATCTCATTTGGGTTTTCAGTTTTATTACAATCCCTGTCGTGATCGGATTGGCTCTTGCGATGATTCTCAATCAATCCGTACCGGGATCCCGCTTTTTCAAAGCCAGTTTCTACTCGCCTATGGTTCTTTCGCTCGTGGTCTGCGGTCTCGTCTGGTCATGGCTTTACAATCCCGCCCAGGGCCTTCTGAACACCTTTTTCAGATCAGTCGGTCTTGAATCACTGGCAAAAGGGTGGCTCAGCGATCCGGATCTTGTTCTCGGATCGATCATAGCTGTCGCCATATGGCGCCAGGTCGGATATGTCATGATACTTTTCCTCGCCGGGCTGCAGAGCGTTGACCCTTTTCTGGTGGAAGCTTCAAAGATCGACGGATGCAGCGGCTGGAAAACTTTTATCCATGTTGTTCTGCCGCAGCTTCAGCCTGTAACCATTGTCGTTGTTGTCATTAGTATTATTGATTCTCTAAGAGCCTTTGACCTGGTTTCAGTTATGACAAGAGGAGGCCCATTCAACAGATCAAGCGTACTGGCCAACTTCATGTACATCGTGTCTTTCAATAATTACAAAATGGGATACGGAGCGGCTGTCGCTGTCATCCTTTTCCTTATAAGTTTTGTTTTTATCATGATGTATTTATCTCAGATTTCAAAAGAGGAGAATTATTGATATGAAAGAATTGAGCCTGCCTCTCAAAATATTGATTTTCCTTCTTCTTTGCATCGGAGTCTTCTTATGGTTGCTGCCTCTGGGGGTGGCTGTCATAACTTCATTCAGAACCAATGACGATCTGCTGATGAGAGGCTTTCTCTCCCTTCCGAAAGAATTGAGTTTCAGAAATTACGGAGCAGCCTGGACAAGAGGGAATCTGAATAAATTTCTCCCCAACAGTTTCATAATTACCATCCCGTCCCTGACATTTACTTTATTTCTCTCTTCCTTGTCCGCTTATGCTTTATCAAAATTCAGGTTCAGAGGAAGAACGATTATTCTTTCAGTATTTGTCGGCGGCATGATGCTTCCCTTTCAGATCCTTCTACTGCCTGTTTTCAAATTATCAGAAACAATCGGCATATATGACACATACTGGGCGCTTATTGCAATCCATACAGCGTTTCAGATGGGATTCTGTACTTTTGTATTGCGGAACTATATGGTGACCATACCCGATTCCGTAACCGAAGCTGCGAGAATCGACGGAGCCAGCGAGTTCAGAATTTACTGGAACATCATGTTACCTCTGGTCATACCTGCTATGGCTGCAATCGCAACACTGGAATTTACATGGATATTCAATGATTACATCTGGCCGCTGATTCTTGTGCGCACAGATAGATTGATGCCTGTAACAGCCGGTCTGGCCATTTTGCAGGGTCAGTATATTATGGACTGGACAGTTATCATTTCAGGCGCCCTCATAGGAACAATCCCCACAATATTCGTTTTTCTGTTTCTGCAGAAATACTTTATCCGGGGACTGACAATGGGGTCTAACAAGTAGATTTTATTTTTCTGAATACATTACGCTTCTTTTCGATATGGAAAGAAGCAGTTTTTATAAATTCCGATTCCTTTTCGATATGACTGTCGATCTTTTCAAACTGCCTGTGTATATCATCGAAAATCAATTCGAGCTTATTTCGCAGCCTTCTTTTTAATTCTGCGGAAAAGCGTGAGTTGGTTTCCTCCAGGCTCTTCCGGAATTCTCGGATCATCCGGCTTCTCTTGAACAGAATGATACCGCTCGCCCCGAGAATTCCAACGGCAGACAATGCTCCTCCCGTCGCATCAAAAACAGCTCCCTGAGCGATGATTGATAAAAGTGCGCCCGCTGCTGCAACAAGGCCGCCTTTGAGGACGGTGTCGCTTATATCGGGATTATGCTTCTCAAGATTAGTGAGTAATGACAGGTCAGTAGACATTTCAGTCAAGCCGTTCAGAATTTCAGTCAGGGTTTCGTCTCTTCTATTAATAAACGCTTCCAGCGCACGGTCTCCGGCTTCCCGGCTGTATAGATCCCGTGCTTTCTCGACTTCACGGATTATCTCACTGAATCTGTACTTTATCCCGTCGATGAAAAATGAAGCGTTATCGGCGGCTTCTTTTGCCAGACTTTTCTCCAGATCTGAATTCATTTCCCGAAGAACTTCCTCGAGAAACTTTCTGTCCACTTTGTGCCGGCTGTTACGAAATCTCGGAATGGGAATGGCCTGTTTTAAAATATTGGCTGTCGATAAGCTGTTTTTCAGCCTTAACGAATAATCTCTCGATGTACGGTCGAATACGAAATTCATCCTCTCAAGGATTTTGTCTATCTCTTTGGCTGAGTTCTCAAGACCGGTTCTGTAGCGATTGGTAATTGTGTTTTTTAACTCTCTGTCCCGATCGAGTATTCCCGATCGAACATCCAGTTTCTTTTCAGCTTTTTCTAAAAGGATTTCAGCGATATCGATCCTATCCTTCAGTTTGAGAAGCATATGTTGTCCGCCCCGGGTCGTATCGCTTATGAAATCTCTGATTTCCCTGAAACCGCTCTTTTCGTAATGGCCTTCTTTTTCAAACTTTGATGAAGTGGGGAATATAACAGGGGAGCTGATCCCTTTTTCCCGAGCATATTCTGCAATTTTCTTTAATCCGGTCTCAAGCTCTTTTTCAGAACATCTGTCAGCCTGGGCGGCGATAAAGACAATATTCCGGCTCCATTCCTCCTTCATGACTTTAAGCATCTCCCACGAGGAGCTATGATGAGGATTCAAAGCAGGAAAAACAAAAAATATGACATTGCTGTTCGGAGCAAAGCGTTTGGTAATCTCTTCGTGCTCATTAATTATAGAGTCAGTCCCCGGAGTATCGACTATTGAGATCTCTTTCAGTATTTCAGCATTAATACCCTTAATATCGAGATATTTTTCAATATGTTCCAGATAAGGCTGGTCGGAATACACGACTTGCTGGACCCTGTCGGTGCAGATATCGGCATCTACTTCGCAAATTTCTGTACCTGTTAAGGCATTAATAAAAGAGCTCTTCCCCGATTTCACTTCCCCGATGATAACAAACATAAAAGGTTTGTCCAGGCTATCGGATAAAGCGATAAGCTCTTTATTCAGATCTGTGAAATCGGGATCCTCGAGTTTCGAAGTCAGTTCTTCAAGTGATGATTTAATGATGCGGGCATTTTCCCGATATGTTCTGTCTATCAATTCGGCGTTCATTACTTCTAAATATACATTCTCTATTGATTTTCATAAATAGTATTCTGATAATTGTATAAAAGGCTTAAAGGAGTAAATCATGGAAAAAGAAATTACCATCACACAGTTCGCCGGAGAACTGAAGAAAAGACTGGAAGATGGCAAAACTGTTGATTGCTGTAAAACAGAACTGTTAAGACTGGCCGATATTATCACAGACAAAATCGGCGATGAAAAGATAAAAGTACTCTGGCAGGACTGATTAAGTCAGGCTACGGCTTTTGCCCATTTCCCTCCCCGGAATCGAATCCACATTACGATTCCCCGGACCAGAAAATCCAGACACATGGCCAACCAGACTCCCGATAGTCCTCCTTTGAGGACTATTCCGAATAGCCAGGCTGCGGGGAGACGAAGCAGGAATCGGCTTATTATCATGACAATCATGGCATATCTGGTATCTCCCGCTCCTCTTATTGTTCCGCTGAAAACCATAGCCGGAGCCAGGAATACGGCAAAAAGTGCGTAAATTCTCAAAGCTGATCGTGTCATGCTCACAATTGAAATATCTGTTGAAAAAAGACCGATAAGAAGGTCGGGAATGGTGTAATAGGCGATACTGATTATTGCCATGACAACCGTACAATAGAACACTGCCAGTCTTGTAATGGCTTTCGCCTTTTCCGGTTCTCCTGCACCGAGAGACTGCCCGGTTCCGGTACTGGCGGCTATGGCGAATCCGAATCCCGGCATAAAAGACAGGGAAGCCAGCTTCATCACAATATTGAAAGCGCCCAGGCTCAAGCTGCCCAGAGGCGTTACAGCCAGAACCATTACAGCCATCTGACTGATTCCCATAGCCATATTGCTGATTAAAGAAGGAATTCCTATTTTTATTATCAGTTTCAGATGAGAATAAGAGAATAATTTTGATTTTTTAAAAGGGCTCCATTCTCTACGGGAACTGATTAAAAGCAGGATAAGAAATCCAAAGGTAAAACTTATACCGGAAGCATAAGCCGCACCGGCAATTCCCATGGGTTCAAAACCCAGATGACCGAATATCATAGCCCAGTCTAGGACGATATTTATGAGATTCATTGCGAGACTGACTTTCATGGTCGTTCTCGTTTCGCCACAGGCGTTAAATGCCGCCTGAATGGCGGTGAGACCATAAATTGAAGGTAAAAAAACCATGAACGTTTTGAAATAACTGGAAGCAAAAGGATAAAGATCGGAAGGCATCTGAATGAAACCGAATAAACCGTTGAATCCCAATTGGATTAACGGGAGAAATATAAAGGAAACAAATAATGTCGCAATCAGACCGGTCCTGAGAAATTCCGATGCTTTCACAGCTTCTTTTTCACCTATTCTGCGGGCGATAGTCGCAGTCAGTCCTGTTGCGAAACCTTCGGAAATCATCTGGATATTCCAGATGAGAGTACCGGTCAGAGCTACGGCTCCCAGAGATAATGCATCAATGCGGCCAATGAACATCGTGTCTACAAGCTGAACCATCGTATTGGCGATTTGAGTCCCCATAACCGGCAGAGCCAGAGAGAGGACGTAGGAAGAGCCGCGTAATTTATAATATTGCTTTCTCATAAAGATTCCTGATTGATTTTGAATTGCTTTTTATTATTACTCTTTTTATGACACTGTAAAGACTAAGTATTTGAAATATGGATTATTAAAGTTTAAAATTCCTGCCAGAGGTATCATAATGAAAAAAATTACCACAAAGATTCTGCTTTTTACTATCGGTATCGCTGTTTTTATTAGCGCAGCACTTGGATCTTTTATGATTTTCAACTTTAACACAACTCTCAACAAAGATCTCGACAGACTTCAGCAAACTATGCTCGATGATTTTGACAGACTTGTTAAATTTGAGATCGAAACGATGCTCTCCATGATTGAGACGATATATAATGATTCTCAGAATGGTCTTTATACCGATGAACAGGCCAGGTTTCTCGCCGCTCATCTCGTGAGAGAGGCGAGATTCGGTGTGGACAATTATTTCTGGATTGATACTTCAAAAGGAGATAACGTAGTTCTTCTGGGCCGCGATTCGGAAGGCACCAACAGAATAAATCTACAGGATGTAAACGGCAAATATATCGTTCAGGATATTATTCAGGCCGCTTTGGATGGTGGCGGATATACGGACTACTATTTCCCCAGAAGTGAAGGAGGGGAAGCGCTTCGAAAAAGAGGCTATTCCGCGTATTTTGAACCTTATGACTGGATTATCGGAACCGGTAATTACGTTGACGATATTGATGTCATAGTCAACGAAAAGAAAGCCGAGGGAATGGCTTATATGAGACAGAATATTTCATTGTCACTTCTTTTTATTGTGGCTTCGCTGATTGTTGTAACAATAATTTCAGTTTTCTTGGGTAAAAGGATTTCCAGACCGGTCATATATGCCTCTCAGATTACCGCCCGCATTGCATCGGGAGATTTAACCCAGAGCTTTAATACAGATTTCGGTAAGCTCAAAGATGAAATCGGAACACTGCTCGAATCAGTGGGGACTATGGATGAAAACCTCAAGGATATCGTAACACAGATTGTGGAAAGCTCCGATATTATCGCCGGTAGCAGCGATCAGTTGTCCAGCGCTTCTTCCCAGCTTTCTCAGGGAGCAACTGAGCAGGCCGCGTCTATTGAAGAGATTTCAGCTTCCATAGAGCAAATGAATTCAAATGTGGCCAACAATGCAGACAATGCCAGACAGACGGAAAAGATAGCTCTAAAAGCTGCACAGGATGCCGATGAAAGCGGTTCGGCGGTTTCCCGCGCAACGAAATCGTTAAAGGAAATTACAGAAAAAATATCAATAATCAGCGAAATTGCAAGACAGACTAATCTTCTGGCTTTGAATGCAGCGATTGAGGCCGCCCGGGCAGGAGATCATGGAAAAGGATTTGCCGTTGTCGCTCAGGAAGTAAGGAAGCTGGCTGAGAGAAGCCAGGTAGCTGCCGCTGAAATAATGGAGATATCTGCTGAAACCGAATCGGCTGCGGACAATGCTTCGGTTATGCTCGACAGGCTTGTACCGGACATCCAGAAAACAGCTGAACTCGTACAGGAAATTGCTGCGGCGACCAGCGAACAGGCATCGGGAATAGAACAGGTCACCAATGCCATAAATCAGATGGACAGCGTCGTACAACAGAACGCCTCTGCATCGGAACAGGTCGCCGCCACAGCCGAAACGCTGGTGTCTCAAGCTAGAGAACAGAAAAACACTGTGTCGTTTTTTACGGTTTAATTTTCTCCAGTTCCTCTTCAATCATGCCTATGGAGAGGAACTCAGGAAAAACATGAGCTTCTTCGCCGGGCCTGAAAAGAAGGTATAAAGGAACACCGGCTCTTTCATATTTTGCGAGCCATCTGGCGATTACCCTGTCACCGGAAGTGAAGTCGCCTTTGAGCAACTGAACGTTTTTCGATTCGAACATATCCAGAACCTTCTTTCTATCGAGAACAGCCGCGTCGTTGACTTTACAGGAAGTACACCAGTCTGCATAAAAATCCACAAAAACCGGTTTCCCTTCATTTCTGTATTTTTCTACCAGATCTTCAGAAAAAACCTTCCAGACACCATCGGCAATGTTATTGTTTTCTGAAGAATTTTTCGGAGTAAGATCAACAAGGGAATAAAAAGATCCGGCTATTATGAATAAGGCGATCACCACGACAGCAATTCTTTTTCTTTTCTTTTCTATGGCTGACCCGAAACGACCGAAAATCCAAACAGCCAATCCTGTAAAGAGAAGAAACCAGAGAACACCTTTTATAGAATCGCCGATCAAACTGTGAAGAGTTGTCAAAAGATACACCATGGTTCCCAGGAGAAGAAAACCCATAAATTCCTTAAAGGTATTCATCCACTTACCCGGTTTGGGTATCCTGGCAATTAGAGCCGGAAAAAGACCGAGAAGAATGAATGGCAAGGCAAATCCAAGAGAAAGTGCTGTAAAAATCAATATTATGACAAATGGAGTCTGGGAAAAAGCAAAACCAAGAGCGGCACCCATAAAGGGAGCGGTGCAGGGGGTTGCGACAAGAACCGCAAAGATCCCGGTTATGAATGAACTTCTATAACTTCTGCCGGCGCTATGCTGTGATGCCTTTTGCATGCCTTTATTCGGAGGATTGAATGTATAGATATCAAAAAGAGAGAGTGAAAAAATGAAAATGAGTGTTAAAAGAACAGTAACGAAAAGCGGATTCTGAAACTGAAATCCCCAACCGAATGCTTCTCCGGAACTTTTCAGTAAAATAACAGAAAAAGCAAGTATCAAAAAGGAGACCAGTATACCTGTACCGTAGAGGACAGAAGATACTAATATTGTTTTTTTATCATGACTGCTCTGTTCTACCAGATTTAAGGCTTTAACGGAAAGTAGAGGTAGGACACAGGGCATAATATTCAGAATAATTCCACCGGCGAAAGCCAGGAGAATGTACCAGAGTATAACTGACAACGGAGATTTTGAAGTCCCGCCATTATCGCTGATATCAAGAGTGCGATTGAATGTAATGTTTTCCGGAAGAAGACAGGCCCCGTCGTCCTCACACATCTGATATGATGCGATTATCTCGAGGTCAATTTGATTGGCATTCACATCATCGGTTAATGAAAAAGTTCTTGAAATTGTAACTTTGTCGCTGAAAGCCGGAATACCGAGGAGAGGTTTACTCTCTTCCATGGGATAAAATACTTCTCCGGCATCTATTTGCGGATTATCAATAGTAATAGTAAAAAAATCTTCATTAAGAAAAATATGGTAATGTTCAGGTATTTCATATGTCCCGTAGACTGTAAATGTATCGCCCGGGGACAATTCCGAAGGAATAACCTCAAGAACTATATTGACTTCCGGAATATCGCTGGTACCGAAAAACTGTCCGTATACTTGAAATGAAAAAAATACAGTCAGCAGAAAGAATATTGTTTTTTTCATTATCTATAAATCTCCGATATAGGTTGATCTGAATAAAATACTCATGAAGTTTGATTTTGTAAATATTATATATATAAAATACAATATCTACCAATGAAAATCCTGCTGTACTAAGGGGAAAAAAAATGAATAATAGATTATATGAGGATACTGCATACTTCTGATTGGCACCTTGGTGCCAGACTTTGCGATAGAGAGAGGATTGATGAGCACAAAGCCTTTCTGGATTGGATAATTCACAAGATAGAAACAGAAAAAGTCAATATTCTAATAATATCCGGCGATATATTTGACACATCCACTCCGCCTAATAATGCCGAAGCTCTATATTATGATTTTATTTGTAAACTTAATGAAACGGATTTAACCGCGACAGTCATAATCGGCGGAAATCATGATTCCATTTCTAAGATAAACTCACCGAAATTACTGCTCAGCCGCTTAAAAGTCTTCGTTGTGGGGGGAGCTGAAAAAAGCCCTGAAGACTGCTTAATTCCGATTTTGGAAAATGACCGGGTACACGCTCTTGTCTGTGCCGTTCCTTTTTTAAGAGAAAGAGATATCAGGATTCCTGTTGCCGGTGAGAACTGGGAAGAAAGGGAGCGGGGTGTCGCAGAGGGAATCCATTCATACTATCGCAGTGTCGTAGAATCGGCAGAAAAGGATTATGACCTGTCAAATATTCCGTTAATAGGGATGGGACATCTCTTTGTAACCGGAAGCCTTTCCGGTGCTGGGCAAAGGGATCTCTATGTGGGGAATCTCGGATCCATATCTACAGAAATATTTTCTGATTCATTCAGTTATATCGCCCTGGGGCATATTCATAAACCTCAGCAAGTCGGAGGAAAAGATTATATCCGATACAGCGGCTCTCCGCTGGCTATGGACTTTGGAGAAGAAGGAGAAAAGTCCGTTATTATTGCAGAGTTTAAGGAGAATAAGCTAACCGGTACCAAAACATTGACTATCCCTCAATACAGAAAGCTGATTCGATTCAAGGGGAACTTAAAGGAAGTAGAGAAACAAATTGATGACTTTGTTCCTCCCGATACTCCCTTCTGGGCGGATGCTGAACTACTAGACGGATCAGCATTAGGAGATGTAAGCCGGATCCTCAATGAAAAGGCAATAGAAAAAGGATTTGAGTTCTTGAGAATTCGAATCCTTCACGAAGCAAGTCAGAATATATTCAAGAACAGGCAATCGAAAGAAATAAAAGATCTGACTCCGGAGGAAATATTCATAGAACGTTGCCGCAATGCCGGTCTGGAAGAAGAAAAAATGAACGAATTGATGCCGCTCTATAAAGAATTGCTGGTTAGGGTCGAAAACGTCCTGGAGAATGACCATGAAAATTGAATCCATTTCTATATATAATCTCAATTCACTATATGGGAACAATTTAATCGAGTTCACAAAAAAACCCTTCAACGGCTCCGGTCTGTTCGCCATAACTGGTCCAACCGGTGCAGGAAAATCGACAATTTTCGATGCCATATGCCTGGCTCTGTATGGAAGAACTCCGAGATTGAAAAACCCCGATGAAATTATGAGCCGTCATACCGGAGAATGTTATTCTGAACTGACTTTTTCTGTGAATGGTTCAATATACAGAAGCCGCTGGGAGCAGAGAAAGTCAAGAGGCAAAGCTGACGGAAAACTTCAAAGCGCCAGAATGTCGATCGTAAAAATTACTGAAGGTCATGAGACTGTACTTGAAGACAAGAAAAGTCTTGTTCCTCAGGAAGTGGCTGCTATTACAGGCCTGGATTATGATCAGTTCACTCGATCTATAATGCTGGCCCAGGGAAATTTTGAATCATTCCTCAAAGCCGGTGTAAACGAAAGGGCAGAGCTTCTGGAGAAAATGACGGGTACTGAATTATACACAAGATTGAGTATCGAGGCATTTAATCTGGCAAAAGAAAAAGAAGAAAATCTCTACAGATTGC
The DNA here is from genome assembly GCF_014207565.1 of Spirochaeta isovalerica. Lineage (NCBI taxonomy): Bacteria > Pseudomonadati > Spirochaetota > Spirochaetia > Spirochaetales > Spirochaetaceae > Spirochaeta > Spirochaeta isovalerica. The sequence continues at coordinate 484,933 of NZ_JACHGJ010000001.1, forward strand.
AGGAAAAAACAGGAGATACGGAAATACTCCCGGCAGATGAAAGAGAGGAACTGGAACAGTCTCTTGAAATTTTGAAAACAAAGAGACAGGAACAAACCGAGTTCAGAGAAAAATTGCAAGCAGCCAGAAATTGGCAGGAACAGGATGTCGTACTCAAGCACAGGATTGATAATTGCAAATATGAATTGCAGGAAGCTCTGATTAAAGAGGAAGAGTCCAGAGAACTGGAAGATATTTACGCAAGGAAATCATTAATTGAAAAAAATATGCCTCTTTATGATACATATACATACCTTGATAAGGAAACAAACAGACTCGAAAAAGAAACTGAAGACTTAAAAAAGAATAAAGCTTCTATTGAGTCTGAAATTGAAGAATCAAATAAAGAACTTGAGATTCGGAAAAATGAGAAAATTGAAGTAGAACAAAGGGCTGAAAAAACAAGTAAAAATATACGTTTAATTGAAGTGCAGCAGAATTCAATTAATAGCTTTGACGAACGGATCAAAACAATAAATGAATATATAAATCAGGAATCGAATAGTTATAGATTAATCAAAGAGGAAATTCTCAATAAAGAATCTCAGTTAAGGATATTATATAAGAATAGATCTTCTCTGAGCACCTTTATGAAACAATATGCTCATATGGCAAAAATCGGAGAATCGATTCCGCTCTTAAAGGATCTATCCGATAGATTTGATTCTCTCGCCGGTATGGATAACTTCAGAAACTTTGATCAAATCCGGAAAATTAAACGGGCCGAACTCGAGAATCTGGATAAAAAGATTTCTTTTATAAAAAAAGAACAGCCAGGAGACATAGAGGATTTATTAAACATAAAAGAAATTCTCAGAGCCATGGGACCCATCTCAAGAAGCTATAGAGAGGTTTTGGAAGATAATAATGATTATCTTGCCAATAAAGAATCTTACAGAAAAAAGCTGACTGTCATCACGAAAAAAAAAGAGCAGCTGGAAGCCTTGCAGGAGAAATATTTTTACCATAAAAGACAGGCAGATTTTTCCGCGTTAATCAATGAGGTGAAAAACCATCTTCATCAGGGAGATACCTGTCCGGTCTGTAACGGCGTTTATAATGAACCGGGTAAGGAACCGGAAATTAATGAAGACCATTTGGAAATAGCCAATCCCGAAAGTGAATTGAAAGAAATATCAACGCAGGAGCAAGTCCTTAAAGAACGTATACTCGATATTCAAAAAGTGCTTGATAAATCGGATACAAAACTCAATGAATTAATGCGGGAATGGAACGAGATCAAAGGAACATCTTTCGTTGATTTATTACCTTCTGAAAAAGAAAAAGCAATCGCCATATATAACAATAACGAATCTTTGATTGTTGATTGTATAAACTGGGATAAAGAACTTAATGCCTTGACCGGAGAGAGGGATGCGTTAACTATTGAGAACAGGAACTTTGATGAAGCTGAAAAGCTGAGAGAGAAAATTCTTTCTATTCTTCTTTCTATTGGTTTTTCCGATGACATAAAGCCTGATTTTCCTTCAGAACTGGAAACAAAAAAATCTGAATATGATAAAAAAAGAGAGAACCTTGAAAAATGTGAAAAAGACATTCAGGAGGCTGAACACGCTCTTGTCTCTTTAAAAGAGAAAGCTGCATCTGCCGAAAGCAAAATTCAAAATTGGCAGGCAGACAAAGAAAAGCTGGAATCGGAAAAATTTTTACTGGAAAATCAGCTTCTCGAGGCCAGTGGAGGCAAGTCAGTTATCCTCCTTGAAAAAGAGATGAACGAATCACTTCAAAAAGTATTACGGACCTATGAAAAAACAAAAAACGCTTTCAATCAACTTGAACAGAAGCTTTTTTCTGTTTCAGCAGCATTAACGCATAATGAACAGACACTACCTGGCATAAGAAAAGATTGGGAGCAAAAGAGAGCTTCACTTAACGAAATCCTGAAAAATAACGACATTGATATTGAAGAGTTTAATCAAAAAGGTCTATCTGAAGAAATTCAACGCTTGAAAAAAAGGATAAACGATGGCCGGGAAGGGAAAATCCGTGCAGAAGAAGCGCTTGAAAATTCGAAAGAGAGGCTAAAAGAGCATCTTCAGAACAAGCCGGATGAAACATATCTCAGCAATACTTCATCCGAACTGACAAAAGTGGAAAATGAAATCAATTCAATCTCTACAGATTTGGGCGGCGTCGAAGAAAAACTGAAAAGGGATAATTTCCTTCGGGACAAGTTAAATGAGCTGGCAAGGGAAATTGAGGCTCATGAGAAAGAGTGCCGGAAATGGTCTGAACTGAGGTCTTTGATCGGGAGCGCTGACGGGAAAATCTACCGTCGTTTCGTCCAGGGGCTGACACTGGAAAAACTTGTCGGCTTGGCCAATATACATCTGGCTAGACTGAATAATAGATACAGAATTGAGCGATCTGAAGATAAAGAGCTTGAAGTGGAAATTGTTGACAATTGGCAGGCCGATACTATAAGACCGTCTTCAACCTTATCTGGCGGTGAAAGTTTTCTGGTAAGTCTGGCTCTGTCTTTGGGGTTGTCTGAACTGGTGGGCAATAATGTCGTGATCGATTCGCTTTTTCTCGATGAAGGATTCGGAACGCTGGATCCTGAATCTCTCGAAACGGTTCTGTCTGCCCTGGAAACATTGCAATCCGGAGGAAAGCTGATCGGAATAATTTCCCATGTCAGTGCGATCAGAGAGCGAATTTCAGTTCAGGTACAGGTGAGAAAACTGGCCGGGGGTAAAAGCCGTATTGAAATTGTCTGACAAACAAACATTTTGTATTGTGTATTCCAAAATTAAGGATTATTCTATAAATAAACGGAGGAAAAATGAGAAGCGATTTTCAAGAAAGAGTAGAAAAAGCTGTTAAATCAATACGTACTAAAACTCAGGCGAAACCAAAGGTGGGATTAATCCTCGGATCAGGTCTTTCGGGAATTTCAGATCAGCTGGATGGAATTGAAATCCCCTATAGCGATATAGACGGCTTTCCCGAACCCACAGTTGCCGGACATAAAGGAATTCTTAAGATTGGAGAAGAAACGGTAACGCTGGCGGGAAGATTTCATTTCTATGAAGGCTGGACAATGGATGAAGTTGTGCTTCCCACTGCGCTTCTGCATGGCCTGGGTGTTGAGACATTGATTGTAACCAATGCGGCAGGAGCTGTAAATAAAGCCTTTGCGCCGGGTAATATTGTCCTGTTGAAAGATCATATCAACTTAATGGGAACCAACCCGCTTATCGGGCCGAATGATGCGAAAATGGGGCCCCGATTCCCGGATATGACATATCCGTACGACAGAGAGCTTCGCGATATGGTTAAAAGGATTGCGCCTTCTCTGCTCAGCAAACCGGAAGATCTGAAAGAAGGTGTATATGCCGCTTTTACCGGACCGTCATATGAGACGCCGGCTGAAATTAAAATGTGCCGGATCATCGGGGCGGATATGGTTGGAATGTCGACTGTTCCCGAAGTCATTACTGCTAACCGGCTCGGTATGAAAGTCATCGGGATTTCCTGTGCGACCAATATGGCTGCCGGAATTCTCGATCAGCCTCTGAATCATGAAGAGGTTGTCGAAACCGGAAGAAAAGTGCAGAATGACATGGTCAAATTGATCATGGGGATTGTTCAGGAGCTGAACATATAACGATATAGGTGATAACAGAAAAAAGATTTACCCGGGAAGTTCTCTCTCTAATGGAAGAAGACCTCAGAGATGCTTCTTCCCGGGAAGTATTATGGTGCGGACAGCAGAACAGCGAGGGAATGATATCCCGTGTTTCTGTAGCTGCAAGAGGAACCGATTCTGAAGTTCCGGCTCTTTTCCCTCATATGGATAAGGGCGATGTTGTCATACACAATCACCCGTCAGGCCTGCTGGAACCGAGCAGCGCTGATTTATCAGTCGCTTCCCTTTTGGGAAACCGCGGAATCGGCTTTTTTATAATCAATAATGAACTGACACACTTTTATGCTGTTGCGGAACCGGTAAAAAGAAAGCGGGATACGAGCCTCGATGAGGAAGAACTTGCGCATATCCTCAGTCCCGGCGGAGCACTCGAAAATATAAGCGAAAACTATGAACACCGCCCTTCACAAACAGACTTGCTGAAGCTCATTTGCCGTGGTTTCAATCAGAATCTCATTATCGCCGCAGAAGCCGGCACAGGTGTCGGTAAATCATTTGCCTATCTTATTCCTTCTCTTAAATGGGCGGAAGAGAATGAAGAAAGAGTCGTTATATCAACAGCGACCATAAACCTACAGCAGCAGATCATTGAAAAAGACATTCCCCTGGCCAAACGGATGACAGGTTCGACAGTTAAAGCTGTACTTGTCAAAGGGAGAAGAAATTATATCTGCCATAGCCGCTTGAAAGAGCAAATGGATGAAAACAGCCTCTTTCTTGATGAAGGCGATCCTTTAAAAGTTATTTACGATTGGTCTCAGATATCCGCAACAGGCAGCCGGACAGAATTGAATTTTCATCCCGATGAGTCATTGTGGTCCCGCGTCTGCAGTGAGTCGGACACCTGCACGGGAATGAGATGCCCCTGGTTTGAAAATTGCTATGTCATGCGAGCCAGGAGAGAAGCAGCATCGGCCGGTATTCTTGTTGTAAACCATCACTTGCTTTTTGCCGATCTTGCATTAAGACAATCCGGAATAGGTTACGAGAGCGGGGCCGTGCTTCCTGTATATGACAGGATCGTCTTTGATGAAGCGCACAATATCGAAAACAGCGCCACCTCCTTTTTTTCTGAATCGCTAAGTAAATTCTCTGTTTTCCAGCTTCTCGGCCGCCTGTATCGTTTGCGCAAAGGGCGAGCTGCCGGTTCTGCTGTTCGTATTGAGGCGTTGACCGGACCCTGTCCCGATCTGGCTGAAATTCCACAGCTCATAACCAATATCAAAGCAAAAGCGGAAATACTAGACAGTCTTTCCAGAGATTTTACCGGAGACAACTATACAAGACGTATAACGGGAGATCCCGATCAGAACATAGAAAGCGGATTGCTCGCTCCGATGGGAGAATTGCAGAAAGAATTATTACTCCTATCCCAGGCCTGTACGGATACACTGAAAGCAATCCCCGAAGAAGAAGATGAAAATCCCCTTGTTTTTGAGTTTAAAGCCATGATCAGGCGGCTTCAGGAGATGTCATCATTTTGTGAAAAGTTCAGAAACTACAGTGAATACGGAGAACTCGTTTTCTGGATTGAAAGAAAAAAAACTGCTGCCGGTGAATTGTTCGAACGTTTTATAATAACGCCGCTTGATATAGCTTCTATGATGAATGAAGCGGTGTTCAATCAATTCAAAAGCGTGATCTGTACCTCCGCGACTTTGACCGTCAGAGATAACTTTAATTACTGGAACAGCCGGATCGGATTGAATTTATCTGATCCGGAAAAAGTTTTCAGTGAAATATTCCCTTCTCCTTTTGATTATACAAGAAGAGCTCTTCTGGCTGTTCCCAACGATGCACCTATGCCGGAAGAGGGTGAGTCATATTATTCCTACATATCCTCCTTTTGCAAAAAAGCTCTTGAAGTATCCGAAGGTGGGGCTCTTTTATTGTTCACCTCTTATGAAATGCTAAAAAACGTCTTTAACGACCTTAAACCGGGGCTTGATAGAATGGGCATAACAGCTTACAGGCAGGGTGAGGACGACAGAACGCGACTTCTAAATAATTTCAGAAACGATGTATCCAGCGTTCTTTTCGCGACTGATTCCTTCTGGGAAGGTGTTGATACGCCGGGTGATTCGCTCAAGCTGGTAATTATATGCCGGCTTCCTTTCAGAGTCCCGACGGATCCCGTCGTTATGGCCCGTGTGGAAGCTATTGAAAGGCGGGGAGGCAACCCCTTTATGGAGTTATCCCTACCTGAAGCCGTTATGAAGTTCAAACAGGGATTCGGACGGCTTATGAGAAGGAAAAGCGATAGGGGAGTCGTATTGATTCTCGATTCGAGAGTTGTAAAAAAAAGATACGGCTCTCTCTTTCTGAACTCACTGCCTCCGGCAATGCGCTCTGTCAAAGCCGGTGATGCTATTTTATTGGAAATCGAAGATTTTCTTTATGGCAACTGATGCCATATGACTGTATTATAGAAATGATTGTATAGAAAAGGAGTCCATACAAATGGCTGATCTGACTACAAGTTATCTGGGATTAAAACTCAAAAATCCCTTCATTTTGTCCAGTTCCGGACTGACCTCAACAATAGAGAGTCTGAAAAAAGCTGAAGAAGCGGGAGCATCCGCCGTAGTTCTGAAATCTCTCTTCGAAGAGGACATGACAGCGGAAGTTAGAAAAATGGGACAGAATTTTGATGATATGCTGCATCCTGAAGCTTATGCCTATCTGCAGGAAACGGGAATGCTGTATAGCGCCGATAAATATTTTGATCTTATAAAACAGGCAAAAAAAGAACTTTCCATACCTGTAATTGCAAGTTTGAATTGTTATTCATCCGAATGGTGGACGGATTACGCTGAAACTGTTGAGAAAACCGGAGCTGATGCTCTTGAATTGAACATAGGTCTTATGGCACATAATTTCCGCCAGGATCCCGATGAACTTGAAGATAAATATGTCGAAATTTTCAAGCACGTACGCTCAAAAATCAAGATACCCATATCTGTAAAAATCGGACAGAACTTCACATCAATCCCGAATATGGTTTACAGGCTTCATAATGCCGGAGCAGATGCGGTCGTTATGTTTAACAGATTCTATAATCCTGATATAGATATCGACACAATGAAAATGAAAACAGGGCCTCGCTTTTCTACCGAGGCGGAATTCCCTCCTCTGCTGCGTTGGACGGCGATAATCGCTTCTCAGTTCGATAAACTGGAAATTTCAGCGACTACGGGAATTCACAGCTGGCAGAATGCTGTAAAAATTCTCATGGCCGGCGCGGATACGGTTCAGCTTTGTTCTGTACTATACAGGAAAGGCATAAACTACCTGTCCACATTGATAAAAGAAGTTGAAGAATGGATGGATACTCAGGAATATGAAACTCTCTCTGAATTTCAGGGCTCGATGGAGTCCGATTCAGATGCGAAGGAAGAAGTTTACGAAAGACTTCAGTATCTGAAATCCATCAGGGAAGAAATCTGATTTGGAAGGAACAATTGTCAATCAGGTAGAAATCAGCGGATTTGAGAATGAGAAAGATGCTGAAAAATTCAGAAAGAAACTCAAGTCTTTCAAATCCCTTTTTACTCTGCCCGGGTTTAAAGCTCAGGATGCCAGCTTTAAGCTGAAAGATGACTTCTCTCTGATTTATCTTTTTCTCACGGAAGATGAGTACCCTGAGGCAGAGATAAAACAGCTGTTTGAAGAAAATGATTCGCTTGAGATTCAGCATCTTGTCATTTCGCCAACAGGCTGCGGAGAAATGCTGCATTTTTTCTACAGCCGGGAAGGTCATGAAACGACAGAATACAGTGGTCCGGCTATTTTAATGCTGGGAGATCTGATTCAAGGTGGTTTCAGCTGAATGGGCAATAAAAAAGCTGTCACACTTGCGTGGGACAGCTTTTTTTAATGTTTAAAATCTGATTTATTCAACAATGGCAATAAGATCACCGGAAGAAACAATAAGATGATCAACGCCGTCTATAGAGATGTTAGTACCGGCGTATTTGTCATACATAACGTCCTGTCCGACTTTAACAGCGATAGCATCAGTATCTTCTCCTACAGCAACGACTGTTCCTGTAGTTGTTTTTTCCTGCGCTGTCTGGGGAATATAAAGCCCTGACGCTGTTTTTGTTTCCACCTCTTTTACTTTGATAAGAACACGATCACCTAATGGTTTTACTGTCATTATTCAAACCTCTTTTTCATAAGATAAATTATCTTAAAACAATATAAGACTTTCAAACTTCAAAGGTCAAGATAAAAAGAAAAGTTGCCGTTTATCATCACTCTTAGTAACTTTATCTCGGAGTTTTTACTGATTATGTACTGGAAAAAAGAGCTGAAAAGAGGAAAGCAGTTTCTTGCGGATAAAGAACTTGTCAAAGCCATGAGGTGTTTTGAGTCAGCTGTCGATAATTGCCCTGTGACTTCCTCTGCTGGTTTGGAAAAGTCACTTTTTTTCCTGGGAATCACATTGAAGAAGCTGGGGCGGACAGATTCCGCCATGCGTTGCTGGCATCTGGGCCGAAAAATCAGAAATGAAGGCCGGTCAAGGCAAATGATAAGTATTCATTCTAACCGATACGGAATGTATAGGAATGGAGATTCGGATCAGGTAGAAGATGAAAAAGCTTTTTTCGGTCTGCAGCTCGAAAGATATTTTAAAACTAAAAAAGCTAAAAGATTTTGTTCCGAAGCTGAAAGAGATGTCATTTTAGATATAATAGGCGCCTACTGGTCAGAATTACAGGCGGATGGTAATTTTCACCAACTTTCTATTGATGAGAAAATTCGATTTTTTCGAAATCAGCCCGTTATCTTTCCTGTTGCTGACATCAGTTCTTTAAATAATGACAGTTCAGGTGAGATAATTTACACAGATTTCAAAAAAGGCGAACTTCAATCCATGGATGATCTGTGTTCATGTGGAAGCGGTATGTTGTTCAGTCAATGTTGCGGGCGCATAAAATCTTCAGTAGAGCTTGATTCTGGGAAATTTTGACTCAATATTGCCGCTCAAGTCCTGGTTTGAGTATTTTTGACACACATGACCTGATTTAATAATTTTCCATTTTCCGGTTAGAATTTTATGAAGCATATTGTAAAGTATTATATATTAAAGAATTAAGTTTATATTATTGATATATTCAGTAACTTGGCACGCCTCTTGCATAACTAATAGTAGGAGGCAATATGAACACTAATACTGCTTACATAAACGACAACTCTAATTGGGAAGATAAAAGCGTAATATCTATTTATCTGAAAGAAATAAATAAAATCCCTCTTCTTACCAGAGAGGAAGAGGATGAAATATCGAGAAAAGCCGTGAAGGGTGATAAGGCTGCACAGGAAAAACTGATTAATGCCAATCTCCGCTTCGTTGTAAATGTTGCAAAAAAATATCAGAATCAGGGGCTTCCCCTGGATGACCTGATCAATGAAGGTAACATTGGTCTGATAAATGCAATAAACAAATTCGATCCCGATAAGGGTTATCATTTTATTTCTTATGCCGTCTGGTGGATAAGACAATCGATTCTGAAAGCTATCTGTGAAAAATCCAGAATGATTAGATTGCCCTTGAATCGCTCCAATGAACTCCTTCAGATTGAGAAGAAAAAAAGAGAATTAACTTCATTGAAAGGAATAGAGCCTGAGAATGAAGAAATTGCCAGAGAACTTCATCTCTCAAAGGAAATTGTAGACGATCTTTTGAGTATATCTCGGGATATGGTCTCACTGGATACTCCCGTTTATACGGATCGTGATTCTTCAAATCTTGGCGATTTTATTGAAGATCAGGGACTGAAACTTCCCGAAGATGAAATTATTGATAAATCACTGGCTGAAGATATCAACAACGTCCTGACCACTCTTTCTCAGAAAGAAGCTGAAATACTTCAGTTCCGTTTCGGGCTGAATCACGAAAAGCCTTTATCTCTGAAACAGATCGGAGATAAATATAATCTGACAAAAGAAAGAATCAGACAGATAGAAAAAAAGGCCATATCAAGACTTCAGCATCCTTCGAGAAAACAGCTTCTTGAAGCATATGTAGCCTGAAAAGGCTATTCATTCCGGACACCGTCCTATAGACGGATTATCATATATATAAAAAGGACCTTCCCTTAATTGGGAGGTCCTTTTATTCTTTGTACCACAATGATATATTTGCGCATGAGTATATCATTTCTTTTTTGTTAACAATGTTGAAAAACGGGCCGTTCTATTGACAGCGCATACCATAGGCTTTATTATTTTTCTGAATACAAATTTTAAGGATGAAACTGACTATGAATGAGAATAAGTTAGTCTATTTTTTCGGTAAAACCGTTACCGAAGGTAATGCATCTATGAAAAGCCTCCTCGGAGGAAAAGGTGCCAACCTTTGCGAAATGACAAGTCTTGGTGTTCCCGTTCCTCCGGGATTCACAATTTCCACAGAGGTCTGTAAACAGTACTACGAAAACAACCGTACATACAGTGATGAAATTAAAAAACAGGTTGCAGACAATCTTGCAAAGCTTGAAGCGGAAATGGGGAAAAAGCTCGGTGATGCCAATGACCCGTTGCTCGTATCCGTAAGATCAGGTGCGGCTGTTTCCATGCCCGGTATGATGGACACAGTACTCAACCTCGGACTTAACCTCAAAGCTGTCGAAGGTATTGCGAAAAATACCGGAAACGTTAGATTCGCCTGGGACTCCTACAGAAGATTTATCCAGATGTTCGGTGATGTTGTCGCCGGATGCGAACACCACGACTTTGAAGAAGCTCTCGATTCTGTAAAAAGAGAAAAGGGAGTTGAACAGGACCTCGAACTCGACGCTGAAGACCTTAAAGTTGTTGTAGAACGGTATATGGAAGTATACAAGAAGTCTACAGGTAAGGACTTCCCCCAGGATCCTGTCGAACAGCTTTGGGCCGGTATCGATGCCGTTTTCAGCTCATGGAACAATGACAGAGCCATCAAATATAGAGAGATTAACAAAATCGAAGGTCTTATCGGTACAGCTGTAAATGTTCAGTCCATGGTTTACGGTAACTACGGGGATACTTCCGGTACCGGTGTTTGTTTCTCAAGAGACCCCTCTACCGGAGAAAACTACTTCTACGGTGAGTACCTGATGAACGCACAGGGTGAAGACGTTGTTGCCGGAATCAGAACACCTCTTAAACTTTCCGCTCTCGAAGACCAGAATCCCGTAATCTACAAACAGCTTGTAGATATTAAAGACAAACTGGAAAAACATTACAAAGATATGCAGGACCTGGAGTTCACGATTCAGGAAGGCAAACTCTTCCTTCTCCAGACGAGAAACGGTAAAAGAACCGGAAATGCTGCTGTAAACATTGCAGTTGACCTCGTTAATGAGGGCATGATCAGCAAAGAAGAAGCCGTAATGAGAGTTACGCCTGATCAGCTTGATCAGCTTCTTCATCCCATGATCGACCCCGCATACGAGAAAGACCTTGTTTCTATTGCAAAAGGTCTCAATGCTTCTCCCGGAGCTGCTGCAGGAACAATCGTTTTCACAGCGGAAGATGCCGAAGCGGCAAAAGCTAAAGGCGAAAAGGTTATTCTTGTCAGAAAAGAAACTTCTCCAGAAGACATCGGCGGAATGAACGCTGCTGAAGGTATTCTGACAGCCACAGGTGGTATGACGTCTCATGCTGCTGTAGTTGCAAGAGGAATGGGTCGTCCCTGTGTAGCCGGTTGTAAGGCAGTTGTTATTTCTACAAAAGAGAAAACAGCTACGATCGAAGGCAAAGTCTACAAAGAAGGCGATTCTCTGACAATCAACGGAACTGACGGTAACGTATACGAAGGTATGGCGAAACTTATCGTTCCTGAACTGTCCGGAAACCTCAACACTTTCCTCACCTGGGCTGACGAAGTCAGGGCCGGAGCGAAGAGAGCAGGTGTGAAAGACGGTTTCGGTGTCAGAACGAACGCCGATCTTCCTGAAGATGCCAGAAAAGCCCGGGAATTCGGTGCGGAAGGTATCGGTCTCTGTAGAACCGAACACATGTTCTTTGATGAAGCCAAGCTTGAAGCATTCCGTGTCATGATCGTTTCCGATACCGTCGAAGAAAGAAAAGAAGCTCTGAAGGAAATCCTGAAGCTTCAGATCGAAGACTTCGAAGGTATTTTCGAAGCCATGGACGGTCTGCCCGTAACAGTTAGACTTCTCGATCCTCCTCTGCACGAATTTGTTCCCCATACAGATGCGGAGATCAATGCTCTTGCAGCGAAGATGAACATGGATTCCAAAGCTCTCAAGAGCAGACTGGAAGGTCTCAATGAAGCGAACCCCATGCTTGGTCACAGAGGTTGTCGTCTCGGTGTTACATACCCTGAGATCTACGACATGCAGGTTGAAGCCATAATGACTGCTGCTGCAACACAGACTAAAAAAGGTATAAAAGTTCTTCCCGAAATCATGATTCCTCTCGTAGGTAAATTCGAAGAGCTTAAAATGCTCAGAGAAAATGCCCAGGTTGTCATCGACAGAATCCTCAGTGAGACCGGGGCTAAAGTCGAGTACATGATCGGTACAATGATCGAGATTCCCAGAGCGGCTCTTACAGCCGACGAAGTGGCTCAGTACGCTGACTTCTTCTCCTTCGGTACCAATGACCTGACTCAGATGACTTTTGGATATTCCAGAGATGACGTGGGATCTTTTGTTCCCGAATACATCAACAAAAAAGTACTGAAAGACGATCCGTTCCAGGTTCTCGACCAGGATGGAGTTGGACAGCTTGTTAATATGGGAGTTGAAAAAGGAAGAAAAACCAAACCTGAACTCAAAACATCAATATGTGGTGAGCATGGTGGTGAACCTTCTTCAATCGATTTCTGTTACAGAGCCGGACTTAATGTTGTTTCCTGCTCTCCCTACAGAGTTCCCATAGCAAGACTTGCTGCTGCTCAGGCTGTTGTCAACAACAGATAAGAGCTCTTATATTTTAGATAAAATCCCGCTGTAAAAGCGGGATTTTTTTTATGGACGAAATTTCTAATTTGAGTTATATTTTTCAAGGTTAAGCCAGAATAGCTCAGGGGTAGAGCAGTTCACTCGTAATGATCAGGTCAAGGGTTCAAATCCCTTTTCTGGCTTCTTTGTACCGGAACTGTTGAAGTTCCGGTTTTTTTATACTTATTTCCCGAGCCACATTTCAATTACCTGTTTATTTACAACCTTTATTTATTATAAATAAGGGTTCTTGATTATATGGACCGTTATGTTAAAAGCGGTGTTGACAATTCTCCTTATAGTTAATACAACTTCTCATAGTATAAGGAGATAGATTTTTGATTACTGCTAGTAATATAAGCCTGGCTTTTGGAAAAAGAAGCCTTTTTAAAGAAGTTAACATTAAATTTACCCCCGGAAACTGTTATGGCCTGATCGGAGCCAACGGAGCTGGTAAATCTACATTTATGAAAATTCTTTCCGGAGAGATCGAAGCGGATTCCGGAGATATTATAATTCCCAATAACGAACGACTCGGCGTGCTTGCTCAGGATCACTTCGCCTTTGATGAGCATTCTGTGATGGATACAGTTATAATGGGGCACAAGAAGCTTTTTGAAATCATGAAAGAAAAAGATGCCATCTATATGAAAGAGGATTTTTCTGATGCTGACGGTATCAGGGCTTCTGAACTTGAAGGTGATTTCGCAGAACTTGGAGGGTGGGAAGCTGAAAGTGAAGCGGCCACACTTCTTTCCGGCCTGGGGGTCGACGAGGATCTTTTCGATAAGAAAATGGCAGACCTGGAAGACAATGTCAAAGTACGGATCCTTCTGGCCCAGGCTCTTTTCGGAAACCCCGATACGCTGCTGCTTGATGAGCCCACGAACCATCTAGACCTCGAATCAATTAACTGGCTTGAAGATTTTCTTCTTAAATTTACAAATACAGTTATCGTTGTTTCCCATGACAGACATTTCCTGAATAAAGTATGTACGCATATCGCCGATATCGACTATGGGAAAATAACCGTCTTTGTGGGTAACTACTTCTTCTGGCAGCAGGCCAGTCAGATGATTGCCAAACAGCGAAAGGATCAGTCCAAAAAAGCAGAAGCCAAAGCAGCCGAGCTCAAAGCTTTCATTCAGAGATTCTCGGCGAATGCCGCCAAGTCGAAACAGGCCACATCCAGAAAGAAAGAGCTTGATAAACTCGAACTCGATGATCTTCCCACGACATCACGACGTTTTCCTTACGTGGCTTTCAAACCTGAAAGGGAAACGGGAACGATAATCCTTGAAGTCGAAGGCTTAAGCAAGACTATCGATGGAGAAGTCATTTTCAAAGATCTTGATCTGACAGTCAATAAAGGAGACAAAATTGCTCTGGTTGGACCGAACAACTATGCAAAAACTGTTTTCATGCAGATCATTTCAGGAGAGATGGAACCTGATTCCGGTTCCTATAACTGGGGTGTTACAACTTCACAGAGTTATTTTCCCAAAGATAATACAGAATTCTTCAATACGGATATCAATATGACAGACTGGCTTCGCCAGTATTCAGAGGAACAGGATGAGTCCTATATCCGGGGTTTTCTCGGCAGGATGCTTTTTTCTGGTGATGAATCTCTTAAAAGTGTAAACGTTCTCTCCGGTGGGGAAAAAGTCCGTTGTATGCTGTCCAGGATGATGCTCTCTGCCGCCAATGTTCTGATTTTTGATGAACCCACGGCTCATCTCGACCTTGAATCAATTACATCATTGAACAACGGAATGGTAGAATTTACGGAAGTTATCATCTTCTCATCCCATGACCACGAAATTGTAAATACTGTAGCGAACAGAATTATTGAGTTCACTCCTGCCGGTATAATCGATAAGCAGATGTCTTTTGATGATTATTTAACCAGCGAGAATGTTAAAGAGGCAAGAGATAAAGCTTATGGTGGTTCTCATTTGAGACTTACCATCTAAAAAAAAGGGCCGAATGGCCCTTTTTTTTAGAAATTGATTTTTAATCCGCCAAACCAATGAGGGTGAAACTCTATTACATCCTCACCGTTTTCCGGGTTATGCAGAATAAGCGGGTTTTCCGTACTGTGAAAATACTCCGATCGATTTGTAACCCCCGGAATATGCATATCTAAAGATAATCCGCCATATAGACTTAAAACTCTGAACATTTTTAATCCGGCAGACAGTCTTGCGTTCGGGTAAACCGAATTTATATTTCCCGCCGTAAAGGTGTTTTTTAAAGCCTCACCGTAATCAGAACCGATGGCGACACTTTTAATGGAAGTATCCATATCAATATAGAATGATCCCAGGTTTATTCTGGCTCCGATTCCGATACCGGCTGAAAAAACTGAGACTGCACTATCGGAAGGCAAAGCGAGGTAAGCAAAATTGTAAAAATTTCTGGAGCCTGTCTGTAGCCCCGTATAGATGAAACCGGAACTTTCATACCATCCTCCGAAATCCAATATTCCGTTTTTGGAAATGGTCAGTAAACCTATTGGTAATCCCTTAATTTCGTCGCTGATATTTATTAAACCAATTTGCATTCCATTTACTTGTTTCCCGACATTTATCAGTCCTATCTGAACGCCATTAATATTGTCAGCGACATTAAAAACACCGGAAATCTGAGCTCCATTGAGCTGTCCTCCCGCGATATTAAATACACCGGCAGTCTGGAAACCTGATAGTGTCCCTTCTGTAATGTTAAAGACTCCGGCAGCTTGTGCGCCATAAGAGTAGTTCTTTGTAATATTGAATACGCCAGCTGTCTGAAACCCCATCAACCTGTAAGAACTGATATTGAATACACCGGCCCCCTGCATTCCGTATACTGTACCATTGGTTAAGTTGAACACACCTGAAAGAGCTGCTCCCCGCAAGTCTCTATTAGTAATATTGAAAATGCTGCTGATCAATGCTCCATTATTATCCCGCCCGGTCTGATTAGACAATGCTCCTATCTGTACGCCGTAAACATCCTGATAGGTCATATTCATAAATCCGATCGAAGCGCCGTAAAGCGCATATGGCTTACCTATAAAACTCAATGATAGATTCAGAACATCATTAGCTGTTTCTCTTGTGGGAGCAAAGGAGACGCCGAAAACTTTATATTCCACGTTTTCGACAATATCCTCCTGTACGGAATCGTGATTCTCTTCTTCTGTTTCCATGATCCCGAATTTATCATCGATCATATTTCTGATCTCTTTCATCTTTTGTTCAAGAGAATTTTCAACATTATCCCAATCGGGCTTTTCAGGCTCGCTTTCCGGGATATCATCACCTCTGACTCTGGCAAAAGTTCGATCAACTCCTGTAAATGCCCTGTTATTCAAATGAGTTTCACCATTGGTCACTGTAACTTCAGCTGAAGACAGACCCCGTTCATTTTCAAGCTGAACCTTATAAACACCTCCCGGAAGGGATATGGAAACAGGAATCCCGGCTCTTTTTCTAAACTCAATGACAAGTCTGTCAGATTTGTCACGGAAGAAAATACGTCCATCGATCTCTTTATCAATAGATATGGAAGAGACAATTTCTCTGAGATCCGTCAGGACAAGATCTCCGGATCCTGTAAGATTAATACTGTATGAGGGGTGCTGCGCGCCGGCAATCGACGAAGTGGTTCTGGCAAGAGTTTCATCAGCAGCAAAACTGTAAGCTTCCGTCAGGGTAACTGTTCCGTCCTGAGTGCTGTCTCCTGCTCCTCTGAGCGCTGTTATTAAGTAATGGGTAAAATATGAGCCCTCAATAGAGTCGGACTCCTGTGCGGCTTCATTTTCCGAGCTGGAAGTGAGAAAGGCATGACCTTTTGTATCGACAGATTCATCAATAAGGAATGGCGCTTTCTTAACTCCGCCTTTGAGCCTCGTAAAGGAACCGGAAGAACAGGAATCAAGAACAGCAATTTTAACTTCCGTATCCATCGCATCAATTTTCTTCCGAAGTTCGCTGTATTCATAAAGCTTCCCTCCGGGCAGTATACCCGCTTCATCGGAATGGCCTGAATAATAGAAAATGAATTCGGAACGCCTGTTCTGTTCTTTGTTTTCTGATATTTTAGACTGTATTTGTGAAAAAGCATCACGGATCTCCCGAACATCGGGATCCTTCAGGAGTATTGTATCGGAAGGGGATAATCCTCCGACTTCCGACAAAACTCTATACATAGCCATAGCATCTGTTTCTGCATATTCCAACTGAACCCGTTCTTCCCCGCCGTTATTGGAGCCGGCAAATATGGCATACCGTCTCAAACCGACCGGTTCTTCCTGAGACCACGCTGCTGAACATATGGAAAATATCAGTAAAATATATAACTTATTTTTCATCATTCCACCTCTTCCTTAAACAGAATCATTGACTGCTGACGCTGATCTTCCGGTAGAATAAGCATCTCTGATTTATTTCCTTTTGCAATACGGCCGGCTTTTTCCATAATTACCGAAGCATCTATCTCATGTTCGGAAGTGACAAAGAAAAATCTTTCGAAAAAAGGCGCATTATCCAGTTCGTAAGAGTAGGGGAGCAGAACTTTTCCTCCGGAATCAAGCCTGGTACTGGAGTAAATATTACCGGGAAAATGCAGTGTGACTGCACCTCTGCCATCAATTGAGAAAATGACACCATACCTGGCACCCTGCGCGTCATAACTTATCTGAAGCAGATCTTTCTCTTTGACAATTGTGTTGTTTCCCAGCAATTCTGTTTCACCGTTTTCATTTCTGTAGATATACAAAGAAGGGCCGTTTCCTTTAAATCTCACAGTGTCGCTTTCCATGCTGGTGTTAGTTCCCGTCCGTTCAAAGAGAACAGGGTAAATTGCTATGAAAAGCAAAAAAACAGCAGCAGCCGAAAGAGGAATATAGATTCTTCTGAATATTCTTCTATTCTGTACTGCGTCCCGGTTCGGTTCGTTCATTCTCATTTTTATCTGCGCCGCCATTAACTCCGGCGGGTATTCTTTCAGAATCTTTTGGTTCGATTCTTCAATACTCCGGATTTTATCCTTGTCATATTCATTTTCCGGTTTTAGTTCCCCAAGTGCGATCTGTTCATAATGAAGTTCATGATTAACTTTATTTTTCACAGATTATACCTCCCTTAATTCCAATCCGTTTTTACGGAGGCCTCTCAATCGCTTCCTGATGCCGGAAACAGACATGCCAACCTGTTCTGCTGTTTCTTCGAGAGTAAAACCATCGACGTAATGAAGCATTGCAATCGTTCTGGTCGATGGTTTTTCTTTTTTGAATAGCTTATCAAGAAATATGTTGTTCAGAACACGTTCTTCAGGATCATCCGAACCTGCAATAATGTCCAGTATCGAATTATCTGATGCTTCAGCTTTTCTTTCTGACTTTCTGAGTATATTCAGACAGACATTAGTCGCTGTAATGTATAAGAGGCTTGAGGGAGAGGAATTATTCAGTTCCTTTTCCTTTTTAAGAATCTTTACAAAAACATCCTGCATTGCATCCATAGCTGCGTCCTCATTTTTGAGAATAGAGCGGCATCTTCGCAAAACCATCGGTCCATATTTCCGGTAAAAATCTTCAACATCTATAGCCATAAATCAGTTCCAGTCTCCGATACTCAATAAAACACATCTATAAAAGAATAATGTTACTACGTTTTTTATTTTTTTCAAAATTAACAGAATATTAACAAAACTGTTATAGAATCCTTGTAGTTTATTAGCGTTTCTATAATTAATTAAAGCAGAGGTATATGATGCAGAAGATTCTGATTGTAGAAGATGATGATGATATTAGGGAATTGGTCGCATTCAATCTGGAAATGTCCGGCTTCTCTGTAACAAAATCAGAAAAAGGGGAAAGGGTTGTTGAGCTCGCTCTTATTGAAAATCCAGACCTCATCCTTCTGGATGTCATGCTGCCCGGGATTGACGGTTTCGAAGTCTGTCGACGTGTGAAGAAAAACCAGAACCTTAAAGATATTCCAGTTATTATGCTCACGGCCAGAACAGATGATGAAGATATCATCAACGGTCTTGAAACGGGAGCTGACGATTACATCACAAAACCATTCAGGCCTAAGATTCTATTGGCAAAAGTAAAAACTGCATTGAGACGTAATGCCGTATCTAAGGGAGAAACTGACAGCCAGGAAGTTCTTATCCATGGTATCTCGATAGACAGCAATCGTTACGAAGTCAAACTGGATGGAAAAGAAATACACCTATCCGTAACTGAATTCTCTATTCTCGAATATCTGGCCAGAAATCCCGGTTTCGTTTACTCAAGGAATCAGATAATAGATTCGGTTAAAGGAGATGGCTATGCTGTAACCGAAAGATCAGTCGATGTACAGATTCTCGGAATAAGAAAAAAACTGGGTGATTATGGACGCTTTATAGAAACTGTACGCGGAATCGGTTACAGGATGGTTGCTCCCTGATGAAAAAACTCTCTGTTTTTTCCTATACTCTTTTAATACTTCTATCAATCGCTATTTTGTCTATCGGGACAATTTCAATATTTTCGATTAAAACTCTCTCTGATTTTATCTATAACGAAGTCGGGACATCTCTTAAAGAAGAAACCAGACTGATTCGAAATTTAATCGATGTCAATTCTGATAATTCCCCTGAACCGTACCAGGAAATTACCGAAAGGATATTTGAAGATCTGAATATCCGATTGACCATAATAGCTTTAGACGGTTCTGTACTGGCTGATACACATGAAAATTACAGAATCATGGATAATCACAGCACAAGACCGGAAGTTCTTGATGCCATGAACGGTGAGGTCGGAGAATATATAAGATACAGTAATACCTTATCACGTCATATGTTATATATTACGCTACCTCCCGGAGATAAAAACCTCATAGTCAGAACAGCTATATCGATAGATCATATTAGAGATAAGTTCGTGAAAACATTATCTGATATAGCTGTGTTCAGTGTCATTATTTTTATTATAACCGTTCTATTGAGCATATTATCTGCAAATACATTCACTTCAACAATTCTCTCGATAAAAAACATTACAACTTTTTATGCAAAGGGGGATTTCTCCCGCAAACTTTCAGACTCCGGTCCTCAAGAAGTATCTCAGCTAAAGAAATCGATAAATACAATGGGTGATCAATTAAAAACAATTATAGAAAAAGAATCATTTCAGAAAAATGAATTGCAGGCGATGCTGAACAGCATGGAAGATGCTGTTCTTTTGTTGGATAACCAGCTGATTATAAAAGAGATAAACCCCGCTTCAGAATCTTTGCTGCAGAGTCGTGTAGAGATATGCAAAGGTCATAGCATAAAAGATTTTCTAGATAATGATCCTATAATACGGATGATAGAAGATTCTTTAGCGCTGAAAATGGTTCAGGAAAAGACTCTAGCCGTAAACCGTGGTCTGGATCAGTATTATCAAATTCATAGTACTCCACTTAAAACTTCTGAAAACGAATATGATGGAATTCTGACTGTCTTTCATGATGTAACCCGGGTGAAACAACTGGAGAATATGCGAAAAGATTTTGTCGCTAATGTTTCACATGAATTAAAAACGCCTGTAACACTGATAAGCGGTTTTGTCGAAACACTTATGGATGGAGCCATTAATGACAAAGAAAGGGTGGAACAGTTTTTACATGTCATAAGCCGGCATTCAAAAAGAATATCCAATATTATCGATGATCTCCTGATATTGAGTAACATAGAAGATAAAGGGACTGATATATGTAAAGAAGAAGTTATCCTTTATGATATCCTTTTCAGTGCTTATACATCAGTGTTAACTGAAAGTGAAAAATCCAAAATATCAATTGATGTTGTTTGTGATGAATCCCTGACAATTCACGTGAGTCCGACTTTAATTGAACAGGCTGTGCTGAATCTTGTTATTAATGCCATAAAATATGCCGGAGAAGGATCACATGTTGTTATTAAAGGCAAAAAAGAAAACAATAATTCGGTAATAATAGAAGTCACCGATAATGGAGTCGGAATGGAAAAGGAACAACTGGAACGAATATTTGAGAGATTTTACCGCATTAACAGACAACAGAGCAAAAATAAAGGAGGTACGGGATTAGGGTTATCCATAGTGAAACATATTGCTCTTGCCCATAAAGGAAATGTTACGGTCGAAACAGAACCGGGCCGGGGAACGACTTTCAGAATCACTCTTCCTTTTCAAAAGTCTTAGCTTTTTCCCAAAGGCTATCCATCAACTCGAAATTATCTGAATTCAGTTCTTTACCTGATTCTTTCATCATTCTTTCTATAAAATGAAACCTTTTTGTGAATTTGTTATTCGTTCTCTGCAAAGCAACAGCCGGATCGATTTTGTAACCTCTGGCTATATTTACAACGGCGAATAGCAAATCACCGATTTCTTTTTCCAGTTCATCGATGCTTTCCTGAGCGGCTGTTTGAACCTCATCTATTTCTTCGTGAACCTTGCTCCAAATATCATTTATATGCTGCCAGTCAAAACCGACTTTTGCAGCCTTTTTTTGTATCATAAAAGCTTTTTCAAGGGGAGGGAGCCCTCCGGAAATCTTATCGAGAACAGAATCTTTCGGTTTCCGACCTTCAATTTCTGT
Organism: Spirochaeta isovalerica; assembly: GCF_014207565.1. Taxonomy (NCBI): domain Bacteria; kingdom Pseudomonadati; phylum Spirochaetota; class Spirochaetia; order Spirochaetales; family Spirochaetaceae; genus Spirochaeta; species Spirochaeta isovalerica. The sequence continues at coordinate 506,214 of NZ_JACHGJ010000001.1, forward strand.
TTTGATTTCATCCCATTGTTTTATTATCTCATCCGGCGTTTGAGCATTGCTTTCACCAAAGACATGAGGGTGTCTCCTTATGAGCTTTTCACTGATTCCCTGAAGCGTTTCTCTTACTGTAAACAGACCTTCCTGTTCATGCATATAAGCCAACATCGTTACCAGGAGATATAGGTCACCCAGCTCTTCACTAGTATGTTTGTAATCTTTATCATCAATAGCTTCAATGCACTCGTAAGTTTCTTCAATTAAATCTGATCTAAGCGAACTGGGTGTTTGTTCTTTATCCCAGTTACAACCGTCAGGTCCTCTAAGCTTTATTATGACATTATATAATTCTTCGAAGGCGTCTTTTGTTTTATCCATAGTTCAATCTAATTGGGATTTATTGTTAAGGTCAATAGGGACCTATTAAGACATATTTCTAAGTAGACAGAATATATATTATCGGAAGTGTTAAATGACGATTTAAGACTTTGGATATATAAAGAACTTTTATCTTATCGTCAAAAAATATTAATAATCCTCTAATACGCTAAGCCATTTAAAGAAATGCAGAAAGAGAAATGATATGAAAATTGATGGAAGAAAAAGATGCAGAACCCTGCTGAATATGATCGGAAGAACCGAACCCATTGCACCGCCGATAAATGCCCCGACAAGTGCCAGAACAAATGCTCCCCAGAAACGCCCCAGGAATCTCATTTTTAAAATGAAAACACTGATGGTAGCGGCAATTGTGGCACTTAAAAAGTAAATTAACACGATGTTGAGCAAGTGATGATCCATTTTACTATTCCTTTTTTATTTGTTACCTTGATATGGTTCCTAAGAAAACAGGTACACTACTTTGATATGTACTTATTATAGCTGAAACATAGGAAAACGCAACAAAACTTATAGAATATGGTGTGCTGCTTTCTACGCCGTTGGCATCATCATCACCTTCAATATCACCACTGTTACTGCTGAATGTTTTAAGATTTCCGTCAATATCCTTAATATACCTTAAAGGATACCAAACCGTTGTGCCGTTAATGATTATTCTCCCATCAGTTGAACTGAAATTGATTTCCAACTCATCATTTTCCTGTAAATTGATTGGAGCAGTAATATCATTGGAAATTAAAGGTATCGAGAGAAAAACATCCTGAGGCTCTAAAGTATTACCGGATAATTCTCCATACTGTAATCTTCTGAAACCGAGAGAAAGTGGTTTTTTTGAACCGAACTCAAAGGTATAGCTACTATTTGATATATTGAATTGTTCTCTATCTGATTTAATTTCCGTCTCATTGCTTGCAGGATAGATTTTGTAATAAACTTCATAACCGCTGATATTGGAATGATCAGACGGCGCTGCAAAACTCACAAGAACAGTTTCTGAATCTGTTGATGTTTTTATAGGCGCTTCAACAACGGAATATGAAGGTAATCCGCATGATGTGATAAATAAAATAGAGATAAAAATTATTAACATAGTATTAAAAGTGACTGTTTTCATATAGCCTCTAAACATATCCAATATACAGCTTAGAGGCTATGTATTCAATGAATTATTATTCTTCAAATCCCAACAGCTCATATATTTTAACAGGTTTGCGTTTACCTTTGACCCTGATATCATCAAGTTCCCGGGTAATCGCTCCGGAATCTTTTATCAGATCATAGGTTTTTTCACTGATAATAATTTCCGTATAATACTGTTTGTTGGTACCTTCCAGACGGGATGCCAGGTTAACATCATCTCCCATAACGGTATAATTCATTCGCCCTTCACTACCCATATTCCCAACAGTCGGCACACCGGAGTTCAAACCGATCCCGATATGAATCTGCTTGTTTTCAGGTAGCGTGGCGTTTAATTCTTTCAATAGCTCCAGCTGACGAACAGCGCATTTACAGGCAAGCAGAGCATGATTCTCCTGTGGTAAAGGAGCCCCCCAAAAACACATGATCGCATCTCCGATATATTTATCTAGCGTGCCGTAAAATTCCATAATACAGTCAGTCATTGCTGTAAGGTAAAGATTTAATAACTCAACCAGTTCCTGAGGAGACATCGTTTCCGACAGAGATGTAAAACTACGTATATCAGAGAAGAATATAGTTACTTCACAATCCACACCACCCAGTTCCGGAGGATTTTCCATCATCTGATCGACAACAATGGGACTGACGTATTTACCGAACATATCTTTGATCCGTCTTTTGTCTCCTTCTTCCGTGATAACCCTATACACGACGACAACGATGAAGGTAAAAACCATACCTATTGCCGGGCCTGTGAAATTAATAATGAGATTATTCATTTCGAAAATGAAGGTAAAACCCAGCAGCATTCCCATCTCGAGTAATATGGTAATAGCGAGAGAAAAGCCAGTACTGAGCTTCGAAGTAACAAAGGCTATGATCATTACTGCGGCGAAAAGAATAAGCATATTATAATACCATGGCAGTTCATGGAGAAACTGATCCATGATAATTGTATTGAGCGCATTCGCATGAACTTCTACACCATACATCAAGCCGAATGGAGTTGTCTTCTGGTCAAGTCCCAAAGCGAATGCACCGCACATGAGAATCTTGTTATCAACAGCTTTCGTACGGGGCCATGAAGAACTGTCGGGACCGGGGACTCTCGCGGCATAACCGGAGAAAGGTCTGACGGGAAAAGTCTGTTGTCCCCCTCTCGAGGGGTCTGATCCCTGGCCCATAAAGTTGACAAGAAGCTCCGCTTTTTCATTTATAGGTATGACTATTTCATCAAATAACTCAATTTCCGCATCTTTTAACAGATTGTTGTTTTCATCATATTCGGCGTATGATTTTACAATGTAATACTGTTCCCATTCTCCTGTTTCCGTATTGAATTTCTGAGGATTGGGAATTTTGATGTGCTCACCCAGTACAACTTCAAGATCACTCAACTCTCTATTAAAATAATTTAAAGCCAGGACGAGAGTTATGGCAGGTATAAACCTGTCTTCATATTTTCGGACGATATAATAGCTGTCATCCGGTGTCCCGTCATTGTCTGTATCTTCTGTTTTGATCGGAGCATTTCTTTCCATCTCAGCTTCAAGAGACTTCAAACTGCTTTCGGTCAAAGGCATTTCAATATTATGAGAAATACCCTTTTTATCAATCCATGCGAGACGCTCATAATTATCCCTGTTCAGAGTAAAATTTTCAGTTAATAAATCCAGTCGAATCTGCTCCAACTCTTTACTGGATCGGACAATCATTTTCTGTTTTCTGTATTTTTTATCGTAATCTTCAAAAAAATTAGCATGCCCTATCCCGGCGATAACGTTCCCATAAGGACGCAGCGGCGGTTCTGTGCTGTAGTATTCATCAATCTGATTGATATCACCGACGATATTTTCTACCATGCCGAATCGGCTTATCAATAAATCCTGCCTGGAAAACATTTCATCAGAAAGCTCTTTTTCTTTAGGGTAATAATCGAGAACGGTTTCGAGATAAACACGCCCGCTGTTCTGTATAGCATCAATAAGAAGAACGTCATCGATAGCTCTAGAATCAGGATCATTGAAGAAAATATCAAGGAAAAGAGAACTTTCTCTCTGATTCTGCTCCTGAATTCTAGCAAAAGAATTAACAAGATCAGCTTCTCGGTATCTTGGAAAAGGCCATTTTCCGAAATCATTCAGACTTTTATTATCAATTCCAAGAATTAAAATATCCGGAGAGATATTCGGATTCCTCTGTTCCTGGGTTACGCCTTCCTGGGTGGAAATTTTTCTGAAAGTTGACTTAAGATAAAAATGCATATCGAGCATTTTCAATTCAAACCGATTGTCAAGCTCGGTAAAACGGGCGACAAAAACAAACAGTATAAAAATAAAGGCCCCAAGTATAAGTCCGAAAAACTGCGGTTCGAATACTTTGGGCCTTTTTTTGATTTTTTCACTCATAGCAACCCCATAATCAGGGGTTGGATATTAAAATAACTTACTGAGATACCCCTGAAGCTTTCAATGAAATTATACGGGTTTTAGCTAAATTTGTCCAACTGCTCGAAGGATAGGATTTTTCCAGATCTTCATAAACAGTTATGGCATCTTCGGCTTTTCCGAGTTTTTCATTCAGTCTTGCAATGTTGAAAAGTGTTTCAGGAAGAATTGGAGATTCGCTCCTGTATTTTTCAGAAATGACATTCAGCAGAGATAAAGCCTCTTCTACATCACCATTATTCTCGAGAGCTGAAGCTCCGTTGTACAGGGAAACAGAAGCAAGATAGCTGTCCGGTGAGATTTCCGCAATTTTCTTAAAGTCATCAGCAGCTGAAACCCATTCTTCCTGCTGAAGATATAACTGACCGCGATAGAATAATGCTTTTTCTACAAGAATACTGGCTTTATCCTGACTGATAATTTCTCCTGTTTTTTCAAGAAATGCATTCTCAAGAGTTTCTTTTTCTTCTTCTGATGCAGAATAAACATTCTGATAATCATCCTGAAGTTCAGCGATCATATCCGAATACAGATCACTTTTTTTCTGTATATTATTGTCGATTACAGCAAATACGACTATAGCAACAATAAGAACAGCAAGGCTGATCCACAATACTGTTCTGTTATTGCTAATGAATTCAGCTACCTTATCGGAAGCAGTCTTTTTTAGTTCAGTGTTATGGTGTGACACTTTTGAATTCTCCTAACGTTTTATATCAAGTTCTTTTATTAATCTAGAAAGATAAGTTCTCTGTATTCCCAAAGAATCGGAGGCTTCTGTCTGATTACCCGAGAAATCCTTAAGAGTCTTTTGAATGAACTCTTTTTTGAACAGATTAACAGCATCTTTCAAGGTGCTATCGGAATATTTATCTTCCGGATCTTCATCCTGATTGGGAAGAAGCAGATCTTTGGGATATACAACATCCGAAGTAGCAATTATCACAGCCCTTTCAACAGAATTCTCCAATTCTCGGACGTTTCCGGGCCAAGAGTATGATAACATAGCTTCTACAGAAGAAGAAGAAAAGCCTTTGATATTTTTATTATTTTTTATGTTAAATTTTTTCAAAAAGTATTCAGCCAACGGGAGAATATCCTCTCTTCTTTTCTTCAGTGGAGGAATCTCGAGAGGTAGAACATTAAGTCTGTAAAAAAGATCCTCACGGAAATGTCCGAGGCGTACTTCCTCGGTAAGATTTCTATTCGTCGCGGCGATAATCCTCACATCGACCTTTACTAAAGCGTTAGACCCCACCTTCTCAAAAGATCCATGTTGGATAACACGAAGAAGCTTGGCTTGCATCGATATAGGCAGCTCTCCTATCTCATCCAGGAAAATAGTCCCTTTGTCAGCCAACTCAAATCGACCGGTATGGTCTGTCACCGCATCTGTAAAAGCGCCTTTTATATGGCCGAATAACTCACTTTCTATAAGGTTCTCAGGAATGGCTGCGCAATTTACTTTGATAAAAGCTAAATCGCTTCTAAGACTATATTTATGTATCTGTTCCGCAAATAATTCTTTCCCGGTGCCGCTATCTCCACTTATGAGAATTGGTGATGAGGATTGTGCGATTTTTTTGACAATTGCCAGTTTTTCATCAATTATCCCGCTTTTATAGACGAAAGGATGATACTGACTCGTCTGAATCTGTCCTTTGAGTTTAAAAAGCTCCTTATTCATCTGCTGGTATTGTTTTGCATTCTGGAAAGCAAGACCAGCCTGTGTAGAAAAGATCTCGAGCCATTCAAGATCTTCGTCTGTAAAGGAACGTCCGGACTCTTTATTTATAACCTCAATAACACCGACACACTGATCCTTGACTCGCATGGGAACAGCCAGTATGGAGGTTGTGGCATAGCCAACTTTTTCGCTTATTTTAGAGAAAAATCGAGGATCCTCTTCGACATCATTGACAATAAGAGAACGGTTGTTCTGAGCTACCCATCCGGCAATACCCTCTCCCATTTTCACGGAAAATTTCTTTACTTCCGAACCTTTCGGCCCGAGAGCAATCTCAAAAAACAACTCATTCGTTTCTCTATCAACTAAAAGGAGAGATGATGCATCTCCCCCTGTAAGCTTACTGGCAGATTCAAGAATCTGAGTAAGAAGAGATTTAACATCTGTATAATTTGAATTAATAAAGCTATTAATTTCTATTAAGGTGTTAAATCTCTTTATGTCAATCTGATCTTTAAACATCAGTTAAAATCGGATTAATCGTTGTTAATCATATCTCCAAGTGTAAAAGTGGAATCTTCTTCCTCTTCATGCATATACTTGGAAATCTCAGCTTTCTGTTCCCTGAGCTTTAATTCTTTCACAGAAAGAGACAGTCTCTGTCTGGAAGGATTAATCTCGGTAACAGCCGCTGTTATTTTATCTCCGACATTAAATTTCGCAAGGATCTCTTCCGGATCGTCATCGCGATTTACTGTAAGATTGTTTTTATGAATCAGGCCTTCAATATCTCCGGGAACTTTTACAAAAAGACCGAAATCAGTCTTATTCGTTATTTCACCTTCTATCACGCTACCGCGGGGATAGCTGTTTTCAAGTGTCTCCCATGGATCTTGTGAAAGCTGTTTTACTCCAAGAGAGATTCTTCTGGATTCAGGATCGACTCCAATTACAGAAACCTCTACTTCTTCGCCTTCTTTAAGAACAGAAGATATATTCTTTATTTTTCTGGTCCAGGACATATCGTCAGCATGGAGAAATCCATCGATACCCTCTTCCAGCTCAATAAACGCACCGGCGTTAGTTATCTTTTTAACGGTTCTCTTTAAGACCTTTCCTACGGGATATTCATCAATAATCGAATCCCAGGGGTTGGGCATGACCTGTTTGATACCGAGAGAAATTCTTCCCTGCTGTATATCATAACCCAGAATCATAACTTCAACCTCATCTCCAATGGAGAGAACTTCCTGAGGATGTTTAATTCTTTTAACCCATGAAAGTTCCGAGATATGAACCAGACCTTCGATACCCTCTTCTATTTCAACAAATGCGCCAAAGTCAGTCAGTTTGGTAACTTTCCCTTTAACGACATCTTCAACATTGTATCTGCTTTCAAATGTAGACCAGGGATCTTCAGTAAAATGCTTAAGTGAAAGGTTAATTTTGTTGTCTTCAGGCTCAAGTCTGATAACTTTAAGCTTGATTTCCTGATCTTTCTTAACAAAATCTTTGGGTCTTGTTACATGACCCCAGCTCATATCATTTATGTGAAGCAACCCGTCAAAACCACCGAGGTCAATAAAAGCACCGAATGAAGTGAAGCTTTTAACAATACCGGTAACTTCATCACCGATTTTCACATTCTCAAAAAACTCATTTCTTTTGCCTTCAATTTCTTTTTCGAGCCATTCTCTTCTGGAAACAACAATATTGACTCTTTTTTCATTATAAAGTCTTTCAATAAGAAACATGCTCTTCAGGCCGATGTATTCTTCAGGATTCTCAACTCTGGAAATATCTACTTTTGATATGGGGATAAAAGCGCGGAACTCTGTTCCGAAGTCGACCTCAAATCCACCTTTAATGCTCTTTACAATTTTACCTTCAACAGGTGTTTTGTCCTGAAATGCGTCTTTCAGTTTCTTCCAGATTACTTTTGAATCAGCTTTCTTTTTGGAAACAACGATATCTCCGTTTTTTCCTTCCTTTTTCACAAGGACAACACTGATTGTTTCTCCAGTTGCGGGAACATTATCAAAATCTTCTACAGGTATTTTCCCTTCAGATTTGTAACCAATATCTATATAAACATAATCGGAATCTACCTGAATGACCTCTCCGTCAACGAGCTGTCCTTCTTCAAGGCTTTCCAGCCCTTTCAGGTATTCTTCCTGAAGTTCCTGTTGGTTGCTGTCTAATGTTTTTGCGTCCATCTCTGCCATACTTGTACCGTTCTCCTGACTTTTTAAACGATTATCATTAATTTTCTCTGTTACTTTCTCACATACTTCTTCAATGGTCAAGTCAGAAGTATCCAAATATAAAGCGTCCCCGGCAATAATGAGGCTGCCTTCCTTTTTATTCCTGTCTATCCTGTCCCGCTCTTTTATGCTTTCGACTATTTCTTCAAAAGAGCGATCACTGACACCCTGGTCTTTTCTTCTCTTTGCCCGAATCTCAGGACTGGCATCCAGAAATATTTTTATTTCAGCATGGGGGAAAACAACTGTAGTCATATCGCGGCCTTCTGCGACCAGGTCCATGGAACGGGCAATACGTCTCAAGTTTTCATTGACTATATGACGAACCGGTACAACCGCTGAGATCTGTGCGACGAGAGAATCTATCTGATCTGTATGAAGATCATCTTCCACATCTACTTCATTGAGATAAAGTCTTCCCTCTTCGATTTTAAAGTTACAAGCTTCAGCTCCCGCTATAAGCTCATCTTCATTATTATAATCTATGTCATTATTCAGTGCGTACTTTGTAATCGCCCGATAAAAATTACCGGAATTCAAATTGAAGAAGCCATTGTCTCTGGCAATCTTCGAAGAAATTGTACTTTTTCCGACTCCTGCCGGACCATCAATTGCCACGATCATTTGATATTGTGCCTGTTCCCTTTATTATTGTATTTTCCATTTTTGCTGGAACTGTCCCGTAATAAAGATTTAATCTCACGTTCCGATAAATGCCTGAAATGTCCTGAATTGATTCCTGTCAGTTTGACATTTCCGATTCTGATGCGATGAACCTTTTTGACATTAATATTTTGCGATTGAAAAACTTTCCTGAGCTCACGGTTTTTACCTTCTTCGAGAACTATGTTCACAGAATTTGTTCCATTTAACTTGTAGCTTTTCATTTTAAAAAACTCACCACCGACATAAATGCCCTTTTTGAAGTTTTCCATCAGTTCTTCGGGGATTTCTTTTTTCGTTGTAACGACATATTCTTTTTCTACATGAGAGGATGGATGGGTCATTTTTTTTGCGAAATCACCGTCATTAGTAAAAAAAATGAGACCGGATGTTAAGTAATCCAGTCTTCCGACATTGAACAAACGCTGCTTTATCACCGGTGAAATGAGATCTATTGCCAGAGATCGGCCATCGGGATCTTCATTTGAGCAAAGGAATTTTGAAGGTTTGTGCAAGGCGATATAAATATTTTTTCTGGTAGGTTTTATCAACCTCCCATCCATTGTTACCCTGTCATCGTCATCAACTTTTGTTCCTGGCTGAATGACCACGGATCCGTTAACGGAGACTCTCCCCTGTGAAATAATCTCTTCACATTTTCGCCTCGAAGCAACTCCGCATCGGGCCATATATAATTGCAATCTTACTTTTTCATTATCCATTTAATTCGAACCTGTCTCTATCCTGTTCATCTAATTTAGGAAGATCGGCGATACTGTTCAAACGGAATGCTTTCAGGAATTCACTCGTCGTTCCATATAAAAGAGGTTTTCCCGGTACATCTTTTTTCCCGACCTCTTTAACAAGCCCCTTTCTTATCAGTAACCTGATCATATTGTCAGCGGAAACTCCCCGGATATTTTCCACTTCAGTTTTTGTTAATGGCTGAGAATACGCGATTATCGAAAGAGTTTCCATAGCTGCCCGGGAAAGTTTTTCATCATTCTTCTTTCCATAATGATCTTTCAGTATACTCCAAAGCTCTTCTTTTGGAGAAAATGTAAAACCTCCGGAAATCTCAACCAACTCTATTCCATGATAACTCTCTGTATATTTCTCTTTTATGATTGCCAGCGCTTCAACTATGATATTTTCCGCCAGTTCACTGACCCGGACCAGCTGTTTCAAAGATACAGGCTCATTCTCCAGAAAAATAATCGATTCAATAATTGCAGTTTCTTTACTGAGCTCCATTGCTGATATCCCCTGCAAATCTTGTAATTTTAATATCTCCGAAAAGTCGATTCTGATAAAATGCGATATTACTGCTCTTAGCCATTTCCAGTATGGCGAGAAAGGCGCAGATGACTTCCATAACGGAGTCAGGATTTATTATCAGTTCATTAAAATAAAATTCAGGTTTTTTTTCAAGCAATTCATTTATCAGTGTGATTTTTTCATTTACAGAAACTTCTTCATACAAATTAACGATTCTTTCAGAATTGAAATTTTTCATTACATGCGAAAAACTCTTCAGAAGATCCCAGACTTCGATTTCTTCCCAAAGATTGTCTTCTTCCGCAAAAGGGAGTATTTTCTGAGTTTTCTTTCTTTCTATAACCCATTCACTTTTTTTCTCTTTATCTGTCATCAGTTCTGAGAGCTTTTTAAATTTCTGATAATCAATCAGTTTTGCAACCAGTTCCTGCCTCGGATCTTCAACCTCATCATCAAGGTTTATTTCCACCGGCAGTAAAAGCCGGGATTTAATATATAACAACGTTGAGGCCAACACGTAAAATTCTGTGATATTTTCCAGATCTACCTGGGTTGCATATTTAAGATATTCAATATACTGTTCGGTAATTTCATGTATTGGGATATCGTATATATTGACTTCATTTTTTCGGATTAAAAAGAGTAGAAGATCCAGAGGACCTTCAAAGTGATCCAGCTTGTACTTCTGTCTGCTTTCCTTCTGAGTTTCCATAATAACTTATCTCCCAGTATATCATACAAAAACATAATTATATCGATTCAAAGTAAAACAGTACAGCTCTACGCCCCGTTGAATTAATCAAAGAACGAGGTGTAAAATCTACACCTCGTATCGAATCAAATCAAACGTCTTCAATAACAACAGGTTTTTCTGCTGCCTTTTTCTTCTCCGGCAACTTTTCTGCATCACCATTTTTGGATGGGAAAATAATTTCTCTCAGTCTGTTTTCCAGATCTTTGAATATTTCAGGATTGTCCTGTAAATAGGTCTTAACGTTTTCCCGGCCCTGACCAATTCTTTCATCTTTATAAGAATACCAGCTTCCGCTTTTCTGAAGAAGATTGTATTTCAATCCACCATCGATAAGGCTGGCTTCACCGGATAAGCCTTTCCCGAATATAATCTCCAGTTCAGCTTTTCTAAAAGGAGGAGCTACTTTGTTTTTAACTATTTTTACGCGGACTCTGTTTCCAATGGCATCTTCGGTTCCTTTGGACATAGTCTCAATTTTACGGACTTCAATCCTGAGTGAAGAATAAAATTTCAGAGCTTTTCCACCGGTTGTTGTTTCGGGATTTCCGAACATAACACCTATTTTCATTCTGATCTGATTTATAAAAATCAGACAGGTACTGGACTTGGCAATAATGGATGTGAGTTTTCTTAACGCCTGACTCATAAGTCGTGCCTGGAGTCCAACATGAGAATCACCCATTTCCCCTTCAATTTCAGCTCTGGGTGTTAACGCAGCAACGGAGTCAACAATTATGATATCTACAGAACCTGACCTTACAAGAGATTCGGCAATCTCAAGAGCCTGTTCTCCCGTATCAGGCTGTGAAACCCATAACTCATCGATATTAACACCTAGATTTTTTGCGTAGACAGGATCAAGGGCATGCTCGGCATCAATAAAGGCGGCGATTCCTCCCGCTTTCTGAGCTTCCGCTATAGCATGAAGAGCCAGCGTCGTTTTTCCTGAAGATTCCGGACCGTAAACCTCGATAATTCTGCCTTTAGGGTATCCACCAACTCCCAGGGCTTCATCGAGAAGAATTGAACCTGAAGGTATGGTTTCGATCTGAAGGTCAAGCTTATCTCCCATTCTCATAAGAGAGCCTTTACCGTATTCTTTATCTATCTGAAGCCGAACTGCTTCAATTGCTTTGCTTTTCCCTTCCTGGTCCGATATTTTGGTTATCTGTTCTGTTGATTTTTTTGCCATATATCCCTCCCGATATAACAAACGAGCCTATTAACCTTGTCGCTTCAATAAAGATAATAAACGTATCAAGTTTGATGAGCAAGCTTATTTTACAACTTAACGTATGTTTCGTCGATTTATTTAATAATGGATCTGACAGAGACAGCTGTCAATACGATTTTTCCGCCTAAGTTCCGGATTTGTCCCAGGATCTCCATAGGCACAGATTCGTTAAGAGAAGTTTCAAAAGGAATCTCGACACTCACAATACCTTCAAGGATTTTTTCCTCTTCATAACCGACTAGCAAATCGAGTTTAATTTTGTCTTCTTCGTAACTGATATTGGTTATCCTGCCTGTCCAGAGAACATAACAGTTTCTGTAAAGCAAAGGGTTTTCTGCAACTTGCCGGTAATTGAAATTGGTTTTCAATGTCACCATATTTGGTTGTTCGATCAGATTCTCCAGGAGAGAGATCTTACTCTTTAGTTCATCAGAGGCATTTGACATTTTTATCTTGTTGATTTTCATCTGCAGTGAATTATCATCAAAATTGTGAAAATCTTCTACGGCAGACTTAAAAAGGCTTTTTATCTCATCTCCGGTCATCTGGAAAACAAAATTTCCATCCATATTGATCAAGGGGCCGATGTAATTATCAAGTGAAAGATTGACAGCCTGCTCTCGAATATTTTTATCGACCTTTATATAAGGATATAAAGCAAAACTTCCGGCTGCCACGACGACTATCAGAGTCATAATAATCATAAACTGTTTTAAAAGAGGATGAAATCCTTTCATCTTTGGAGTTAATTTGTAGAACTTATTAGAAGTTATGTATTCTTCAAGTTCTGAAGTACTTTTTATTTTTTTAAGAGTTTCCAACCCTTTTCGTGCCAGCCGGTTATCCGGTTCCAGATCAAGAACATTAAGCCACAGTCTTGCGGCGTTTGCCTGGTCCTTTTTTTTCAGATTGACCGCGGCAAGATAGAGTCTTGATTCAATATTTTCATTGTTTACCTGAAGACTGCGTTTGAAATAGAACTCCGATCCTCCAAGGTCTCTTGTGTGCAGACATGAGATACCGAGAAGGAAATAGAATAGTTCGTCTTCAAGATATAAAGGCACTTTCGGCTCCAGAAACCGAATAGCCTGAGGGTATTTCCCAGAACGAATTAATCTGTATGCTTTCTTAAGATCTTTATTCTGCACTTTCATCGGCGTTCAATTTTTCCAGTTCTTCCATTAACTTTTCAAGATAGTCCAGAGTGCTGTCTGTCAGCATTCCTGGATTTGACAGTGAATCAATAATATCCCTGATTTGTTTTATTTTAACAAGAGATTGTACCAGGAAAGTTTTTTTTCCACCTCTTTGATTCTGCTGCAAAGTTTCAGAAGCCTCAGACGTCTCAACTTCATTGACAGTAGTAGATATAGTTTGTGTTTCTGTAGATTCAGGAGATTCATCCTTTAAGTTTATAGAAACCGAATCCTGTGAATCAGCTGTGTCTACAGCTCTCAGAATAAGAGATACCGCAAGCGTGTTTCCGGGAAGAAGGTTTCTGGGGAAGTAAAGAAACATGATAGCACTGTCGTTTTTAGAATAAGGAGCGCTGGTAAAACTTCTTCCGATATTTGCTCGGTATTGAAAGTCAGCTTCATTCAAACGGCTCCAGTTCGCAGCTACAATCTTATCAGGGCTTGTATTTTGCACGAGAACCATAAGAGCCTTTTTTCTATCCCTGTCAATCAGACCGGAAATACAATAATCAAAGGATTTTGACGATTCAACTTCATACTCACTGTTTACGTAGTTTTGAATCTCATCCTCTGAAAAAAGAAAACGGTTTTCAGCCTCAAATACAGTATCCAGAAGGATCTTTAAACCTGTATTCACTGGCGTTTCAGAAGCATTTGAAATTGAAAATCCCATGGTGACGGAATCGGGAGACAGGAAAGAAAGCTCCTGACGCACTATTAACTTCTTTGATCGCCAGATAAAGGTTCCACCGTTCTCGCCGGGATTGAATGTTTTCTTGAAATGAGATGATCCGCCAAGAATATACAGCTCATCATCTTCGTATACAGAAAAATTAGTAGATTCCGGTGATTCCTCTGTTAAAAGTGATTCCGTATATTCATTACCTGTCCAGAACAGCTTGAAATACCCGCTGCTCTCTAGAAAATCGAAAGTCAGATTTTCTCCGGCAATTTCAACTGAAAATAAGGGAAAGGAGAATATGAGAAGCAGTAGAACGATTTTATTTTTTTTATTCCTCAGCCTGTTCATTTTCTCCCGATAATTCCTTTGCCTGTAGAGATTCTAAATAGTTTTCCAGTTTTAAAGCCGCTTCTGACAACCTTTCAAGAGTCTGCGAATCTGCACCGGAAGAACCACTCTCCATATCGATTATCCGTTCCTGATAGGCTTTGATCGTCTGAAGATAATTTTTTTCTCTGTTTCTGTATTCTTCCAGTTCTTTGAGCGATTCTTCATGGCTCCACCTTATTAATTGAAGAAGCTCCTCTTCCCGGAATCTAAAGTCTATGAGAGAAATTTTGTAATTAGAGGCTTCGAATTTATAACTCGCCGGATAATCGCTAACAACTTTTTTGAACATTGCCAGAGCTTCATCGAAATTGCCCGTATTGTAAAGGCATTCACCGATCCAGTAATAAGCATTGGAAACAAAAGGGGAAAAAGGGCTGGATCTTATAAAGCGATTAAACAAATCAACGGATTTGTCATAGTCTTTTTCCAGAAAGAGCAACCTTCCTTTATAATAGTACCCTTCACTGTAATTATTATTTCTCGGGTAATTCAGAAGAAAAAACTCAAGACTGTTTTTCGCATCTTCCAATTCGCCTGCAGCCATATAGGATTTTGCGGTCCAGAACCAGGCATCTCCTGCGTATTGTTCGGATCCCGAATCAATCAGTTCATTAAAGAAATACAAAGCTTCAAGATATTTGCCGTTCCCATAATAGGTTTTACCTTTCTCAAAAAGGATTCTATCTTCTTCTGAAGGGAAAATAGAAAAAGTGACAATAGTCAGGAAAAACAAAAAAAGTATTTTTTTATGTCCAGCATCTACAAACATTTAAGAGACCTCTATTATCTTTTCGGCAACGGCAGTGCTTAACTATATAGTTTCGAGCACCTTTAATTCTTCTGCAGGATCTTCAGAATTGAAAAAAGCTGATCCTGCGACAAAAACATCTACACCGGCCTTTTTGACGAGTGAAACCGTATTTCTGTTTACTCCTCCATCAACCGAAATCTTGTAATTTAGATTATGTTCTCTTCTGAAGTGATCGAGTTGTCTTATTTTCTCGACAGTTGAAGGGATAAGCTTCTGACCGCCATATCCGGGATTAACAGACATAATGAGAATTAAATCGACTTCTGATAACAGTTCAGTTATCAGAGAAACCGGTGTTGACGGAACAATTGAAATCCCGCATAAAACGTTCTCATTTTTAATCGATTGAACTATTCTATGGGCGTGAACAACAGCTTCTACATGAAAAGTTATAGCATCAGCACCGGCTCTGACCATGGGAACAACAAGATTTTCAGGATTGTTAACCATCAGGTGAACATCGAGAAAAAGCTCAGTTTTTTTTCTGATATCATTGACCATTTTTGTACCGAATGTTATTTCGGGGACAAATTGTCCGTCCATAACATCCAGATGAAGCCAGATTGCTCCCGCCGTTTCCGCTTTTTTTATTTCCCTATCGATTTTTGTAAAATCGGCAGAGAGAATTGAAGGCGCACATATAGATTTTTTTCCATTCATATTAATGATTTAAACAGATTTTCACTAAAATATCCAGCATTTCACTTTTACCGTAATATAGCTGCATTAGTCCGTTTTGTTGACTAATTCCTCTGAACGGGTATAATAGAAGAGTTACGAAAAATTTCGGACTGAAGGAACGCTATCTGCCTGATGGATAAGACTGAACAGGATGGCAACAGGCTCACGGATCTCATAAATAGAGTCTACGTGGCCTATAGAAATGGTGCGATCGAAGAATCTGCTGAACTATTAAACGAAGCTCATTCTATCGATTATGACAACCCTCTTGTTTTGTCGGCTCTGAAGTGCACAAGGTTCTGGCTTGACCGTTTCGAGAAACTAGAAACTTCCATGGAAGATTTTGAAAAGGGAGAGTTTCTCGTCAGACAGTGGCTTATTTTTCTGGATAAATTCGGTTGTAACCTGCAGGACTGCTTTGAAGACGGTTTATATAATCTTAAACAGGGCATATTCAGGACAGCGCTGAAGTATTACTCCAGAATTAGAGAAGGAGATAGGGATCCCGAACCGGAAATCCTTCTCAGGATCGGACGCTGTCATAAAACTCTTGGTGATTATGACAGAGCCATAGCAGCCCTGGAGAAAGCGCTAAGAAGGGAAAGCAAATCGTCCCAGATCCTGGCTGAACTGGCGGATTGTTACTTTATGGTAGATAAAATCCGCAATTCGAAAGTTTTTTTTCGTGAAGCTTTTTTCATCGATCCACAAGCTATCGATGTTGAACTGCTGGAAGCGGACATTATTACCAGGCTTGTCGGGGAGGTAAAGAAAAAGGGATATACAGGCAGAGAGCTTAACGAATGGCTTCCTGTTTATGCCGTTATCTTTGGTGTATTCAATGTGAAGAGAGAGCTTCGGCCTATTGAATACGGGAAATTAAAACAGACTATTTTTTCACTTAAAAATGAATTACAGGAGTCTGTCGACAGAAGTCTACTGCTGCCGAGATTAATCAATCACTACTTCTGGTTAATTGATCACTATCTTTGCATCAATAAAGATTGGGAAACTGTTGAAGAAGTATTGTTAAATATCAAATTGCTTCATGTTGGTATATACGAACAGTATACCAACTGATTTATATACGAGAGGGGAATATGTCAGAAAACATTATTAATAAAATTGAAAATTTATTAAATGAAGAAAAATGGACCAGAGCCACGCTAAGCAACTATACCATTGCTAATTTTCAGGATCTCGATGAACTGATTAAAGAAGTTATTACAAACGAATCTGAAAATGAAGTAAAGCAGCTATGTGACGAGCATCTGGAGCATACAAAAAACAGCATTATAGCTTTGTATATTGCCGGAGTTATCGCTCTGAACAGGCAGTTGGTCGACGATTCGAATCTGCTGATGCTCATCAAAATTTTCAGTGATAACCACAAGGTTAACATTGTTGAATACCTGAGCAACAGAATCCTGGAATTCGGGGAGAATAAGTATGCCTTACGCGTTCTCGCAGATTGTTATGATACGGAAAACCAGCAGGACGAAAAAATAAAAATCTGGGAAAGACTTGTTCGCGTCGATTATGAAGAGGCTGAAATTGTTCGGCAGCTTGCGGAAATTGAAGAAGAAAACGGTAAGAAAGAAGCTGCCGTATCCCTCTATAAAAAGGCTATTCACCGGTATATAAATAAGAAATTATATAACAATGTCAGAGAAACATGGAACAAACTGATTGAACTCAGCAGCGAAGATCTCGAGTTCTTTTTTCTCGTTGAAAAGAAAATCGCCAAGACACTCAACAGTGAGAAATCCATTGATCTTCTTGAAGAGCTCTACCCTGTCTTTACAGAAAAAGAGGACTGGGATACAGCTATTGTCATTATTAAAAGAATACTTAAATACGACATCAGAAACGATTGGGCGAGAAAGCAGATAACCAAGTGTTTCAGAAATAAATATGCCGATCATAGCCAGCTTGAAGAATATATCAAGATTTCCAACCTGAACGATAGATGGAGAAATGCTGCAGAGGCTATTGCCGATTTTGAAAAACACATTTCTTTTGATGCCGGAAACTTCGTAAGTCACAAATCCTGGGGTGTGGGAATAATCAAATCAATCGACGATGATACCATTGTTATTGACTTTGTAAAGAAGAGAGGACACAGCATGTCTCTGAAAATGGCTGTCAGCTCTCTTCAGAGTTTACCGAAATCTCACATTTGGGTTCTAAAAAGTGTCTGGACCAAAGAGAAGCTTAAAAGCAGAATCAAAAAAGATATTCCCTGGGCTTTAAAAATCATAATCAGAAGTTTTAATAACTCCGCAGATATGAAAAAGATCAAATCCGAAATTGTTCCCTCAATTCTGACTCCAGGTGAATGGTCTACATGGAGCACCGAAGCCAGAAAGATTCTCAAAACTGATTCGGCATTCGGTAATATGCCGGATAAAGCAGACCAGTATCTTGTTCGAGATAAACCAATTTCTTTTGAAGAAAAAACCTCCAACAAATTCAAAGCTGAAACCGATTTCTTTGATAAGCTTCAGACAATTAATGAATTTCTTGATGATTCTGAACCTGATTCGGATTACTTTCTCGACATGTTCAACTACTTCACATCTTTCCTTAAAGCCGCAAATGTTAACGAACATGTGCTCTGCAGTTTCCTTTTTGTTCAGAAGCTGATTAAAACATACCCGTTCCTCAATCCCGGTATTACATACGGGTTTAAAGATGTGTTCGACGACATTGGTGAAATTGAGGAAGTTGAAAATGTATTCAAAAAGATTGAAAGTGCTGAATTAAGAAGAGATTTCCTACTTCAGATCAAGAAAAAC
The DNA here is from genome assembly GCF_014207565.1 of Spirochaeta isovalerica. Lineage (NCBI taxonomy): Bacteria > Pseudomonadati > Spirochaetota > Spirochaetia > Spirochaetales > Spirochaetaceae > Spirochaeta > Spirochaeta isovalerica. Next base: position 524,632 of record NZ_JACHGJ010000001.1, read on the forward strand.
ATTGAGAACTGGCATGAATACTATGTAAGACTTTTTCCCATCAGTCTTTCCAGACAGATTCTGGTTGATCTCGATACTAACGGTTATTCCTCTGAAATTAATAAACTGATTTCAGAGATAGTGAATCATTACAGAGAATACAGAGAAGCATTCATCTGGGTCGCTAAAAATGCGAAAGAGGATAACTGGTTCTCAAGACTGGATATCCGTTATGAAAAGATTCTCATAAACATGATTCACCTTCTCGATATCACGTTCAGAGATGTAAGTACGAAAAAATATGCAGCTGCGAACAGGAAAATCAACCGTTCAATCAGTACTTTCCTTTTTAAAGAAAACACTCTGGAAGAGTTTATACTCAACAGCAATGAAGACAGTGTAACAAGACTGTATAGTCTTCTTCAGGACGTGAAAGATCTCGATCCTTCGATTAAAATCGATCTCAAGCAGAAAATCATAGAGAAGTTTCCCGGGATTCAGTTTTACGGCAAGCAGCAAACAGAGTCGGTATCATCTGTTAATCGTGGTATATTCTGTCTCGAAGAAAGCCTTGTGGCGAAGAAAAAAGAACTTAAACATATACTTGAGGTTGAAGTACCCAAGAACTCCAAGGAAATTGGTGTTGCGATTGAAATGGGTGACCTTAAAGAGAATGCTGAGTACAAAGCCGGAAAAGAGAAACAGGAAGCGCTTAATATTGCTGTCGGCCGTTTGAAGGAAGAAATCGAAAAAGCTAAGATTTTCGATTTTAAAAATAGTGATACTTCGAAAGTTTCTTTCGGTATGAAAGTTGCTCTTGAAAATCTGAAAACAAATGAAAACGAGTCATTTACGATACTGGGCCCCTGGGAATCTGATCCCTCTAATAATGTGATATCTTACCTTTCTCCTTTCGGTAATGAGTTGCTCGGTGCTAAAGCAGGTAATGAGTTAAGCTTTGTTATCAATGAAAGGGTGTTTAACTATAAGGTTCTTTCGATAGAGTCATACAAATAATCAGATCTGATTCAGTTCATAGATAATTTAATGATTAAAAAGGCTACCCTGATCAGGGTAGCCTTTTTTTAAATTGTATTTTTCTTTTGATTATAATGAAGCTGCTTCTTTTCTTAATGTTTGATGTTTACTTTCATCTTCTGCTATGTCCCGGACTCTTCCATATAATGAGATAATGTTATTTAAACGAATACCTCTTACGGCATAGATATTGATAATATAATTTTTATGATCCAGCATTTTTTCATAAAACCACCGGAGAGAAGCGTTTTCTGTTGTAGAAAGTTCCTTGCAGGTATAATTCAGAAGCCATGAAGAATCCTTCTCCCATTCCTCTTCAAAAACAACTTTCATGGCATCCACGGCCTTCCCGGCATTTTCTTTCAACAGAACCGTTATTGCTGTAGAGCGGAATGCATCACTGTTCTTATTATCCTGATAATAATCTGATAAAAATGATAGTGCCGTATTGTTTCCAATTACGGCTAGAGCTTCCATTGCAGCTTTTTTCACATTGGCTTCAGGATCTTTTTCCGCTTTATAGATAAGAATATCAACAGCTGAAGTCGACTTTCTTTCTGATAAAGCTTTTGCAGCCGCAACTCGTATTCTCCAGAATGAATCCCGTAAAGCCTGTATGAGAATATCCTCGATTTCATTTGTATCAAAATAAGCCAGAGAAGATATGGCATAAGATCTTAAAATACTATCGGAATCATTTAAAAGCTCTTTTAAAACGGGTATAGCCTGCTCGTCTCCAATTTTACCAAGAGAATCGCAGGCATAACGTCTTGCGACAGAGGAATAACCATCGTCCTGAGCAATATCCATCAGCGTCAGAACTGCCGGTTTATACTTTAATTCTCCCAGCAAAAGAATTACACTTTCTCTTAATTCGTCTTCATCATCTTCAAAATCCTCATCCTGTATACGTTCGAGAAATTTTTCAGCATTTGTCGTAACGCCGGTTTTTCCCAGGTTTCTTATGGCGGATGCCGAAATTGTTTTACTCTTATTGTCTGAAAGCTGATAAAGGAATTCTGCGGAAGATTCCAGTTTTAATGTTCCGCAATATGATATGACGGCAGTTAATACTTTTTCATCGACGTCATAATCTTCTGTAGACATCTTCAGAACATTCAGCGCGAAATCCTCAGCGGCATTATCTTCCTGAGTTTCAAAAAAGCTAATAATCTGAGTTTTTATTTTACTGTTACCGCTCCTGTTCAATATATCGATTAGGACGTCATTATATGTTTCGTCTTTTTCATTCTGAATTGCAGTTATAATCGCTACGACTTCATCATCAATTCCATACTTGAGAGTTCTTATCCGGTCTTCTCTGACAGATGTTAATTCTTCTTTATCCGGCTCCCCTTCTTCCTGAGCAAAGGTAGGGAATAATAAAATCAATAAAAAAAATAACAACAATCTTTTCATTTTGGACCTTTTCTTTTTATTATCGAAATAAACTCCACATTAAGTAAATTATACATTACTAATATCAGTCCGAGTGAAACGACTCCCTGTATCAGCAAATAAAGGAAATTAAGCCAGGTACTGCCATTCTCCCACCATGAATTGCCAATTATGAAACGACTTCCATATATAAAAATGCCTGCAGGAAGTAAAGAAACTAATGTTTTCAATAGAGTTATGAAAATGAGTTTGCTATTCAGGCTATGACCGCTTTTTCCGGAGATTCCACTGAGGAGAATGAACATACCAACCGAAAAAGATATAGTATTGGCCCAGGACAAGCCGGCTGTTGTCAGTATTGTTTCTTTGAGAAATAAAGATAAAGCGATATCCAAAATAACAGTGACTAAGGCGGCTATGAAAGGCGTTTTATAATCCCGTAATGAATAATAAAAACGCTGTGTGAAGTTATATACACCGACCATAAACATTCCGGCGCAATAGCCAAGAAGAACCCTGGCGGCATCAAGAGTATTGATACTGGTAAATTTTCCTCTCTGAAAAGCTACAGCTATAATTTCTTTTCCCAGGAAACCCATTAAAAAAGCTGATGGGATCAACAAAACAGCAAGGGCTTTTATGCCGTATTCAACAGTATCCTTCATGGCTTTATAATCGCCTGCTCCTGCGAGACGGCTCATTTTGGGAAAGAGAACTGTGGTTATGGAAGCTGAAAAGATTCCCGAAGGAAGCTGCCAGAAAACAATCGCATTGGTCAATGCTGAGACACTTCCGTCAGAAATAGACGTAGCGATAAGAATGGCGATCTGATGATTAATCGTGAAAATCGATGACGTTGCAAGGACAGGACCCCATTGTTTCAATACCCGTAGAAATCTTTCATCCTTGAAATCAAATGACGGAAGTATCTTATATCCCAATTTAAAGAAGGACGGCAATTGAAATAGTAACTGAGCGATGCCTCCGACAAGAACTCCGATCGCCATAGCGAATATTCCGTACTTCTGGTGAAACAGAATCAGTGAAGAGATAACAGAAACCGAAAAAAGAATAGGAGTTAAGGCTGGTATAAGAAATCTGCTGTGGGAATTCAGGACAGCCATCAGAACAGCGCTTATGCTTATAAGAATAATATAATTAATCAGCCAGACAAATAATTGCTCTGATAAATCGACTTTCCATTGCAACTCGAAAGATGTGAAAATCCTAATTACAACAGGAGCGAAAACTATACTGAGAAGTGTCAGCGGAATAAGAACAACTAGCTGAAAGCCAATTATCTTCCTACTGAGACCTACTGCGACTTTACCCTCTTTCTCTTCAACTATAGCTCGGGACAGCTCGGGGATAAACGCAGAGGACAGAGCCCCCTCTGCCATTAATTTCCTTAGATTATTGGGTATTGCGAAGACTGCATTGAGAACATCCGCAGATCCACTGGCTCCGAAAAAAGCGCTGATCAGCGCTGTCCGGACAAAGCCAAGCAGCCTCGAGCTTAAAGTACAGATCATAACTACTATTGCAGAAAGAGTAGACTCTCGCCTGCTTTTTTCTAACATCAGATTTTAGCTCCGTAATACGCTTCAGTAAAAGTCTTTTTATACTCGAGAAAACGCCCTTCACTTATGCTTTGACGAATTTCCTTCATAAAATTGGCAAGAAAAAAAAGATTATGTTCTGTAGCCAGCATAGGACCCAGCATTTCTCCGGCTTTAAATAAATGTCTGAGATAGGAACGGGAATATCTTTGACAGGTAGAACACTGACATGTTGGATCAATGGGCTGATCATCGAATTGGAACTGCTGATTTTTCAAAGCAATCAAGCCATCCCTGGTAAAGACTGTACTATTTCTGGCAATTCTTGTTGGATAAACACAATCAAAGATATCAATTCCATGCTCTACCGATTCCAGAATATAATCGGGAGTGCCGATACCCATTACATAATGTGGTTTTTCTTCGGGGAGCAGTTCTGCTGTGTAAGCAAGAAATTCATTGAATTCATCTTTGCTTTCTCCGACAGACAGGCCGCCGATTGCAATCCCGGGAGTGTCCAGTTCAATTATTTCTTCCACACTTCTCTTTCGTAAATCTTTGTAGAAGTTTCCCTGAACTATTGAAAACAATTTTCCATCATATCCTTCGACCCTGTTCTCCCATCTCTTTTTAGCTCTTCTCGCCCAGGACATTGTTGTCTTGAGGGCTTCTTCAGCTTCTCTTTTACTGATCCCGGGAGCTGTGCAGACATCGAGAACCATCTGTATATCACTTCTTAGAGTCTCCTGGATTTCAACAACGCTTTCCGGTGTGAAAGTGTGGTAGGAACCGTCAATATGAGAAGAAAATCTGACCCCTTCTTCACTTATTTTTCTCCTGGAAGATAGTGAGAATACCTGAAATCCTCCTGAATCAGTGAGATAATTCCGGTCCCAGGTCGTAAACTTATGGAGACTTCCGGCATTGCGTATAACTTCCATTCCGGGTCTTAAATATAAATGGTATGTATTGCCGAGAATCAGTTCATATCCCATATCCTCAAGGCTTTGATGAAACATGGCTTTGACAGTGCCCGCTGTACCGACAGGCATAAAAGCCGGCGTTTGTACTGTTCCGTGAGGAAGTGTCATCAGAGCATTTCTCGCCCGGCAGCTCGTATCTTTTTCTTTAATTTCCAACATAATTAATTCTCCAGTCTTTCAGGTCTTTGCCGTACGGAACAAGGCGCTTCCGACGATTAGAAAAACGACAACAGGAATCCAGGCTCCAGCTAGTGGAGGAAGAAAACCCATCTTTGCCATAAGCGACATGACCATTTGAAAGACATAATATACTACAGAAAGGACTAATGATGAAAGAAGGCTCATAAGCAGAATATTCTTTTTAAATTTTCCTCCGAGGGCGCAGGATATGACTGCTACGATAAGAGGAGTCAGGGCGAAAGAAAAACGTTCATAATAGTCTGTCAGAGCATCCCGGAAAGGGAGACCGGCTTTTTTCAAAGAGGCTATCCAGGATGATGCGTCTTCAACAGGCATTTCATCGATATTTCTGGTGACTTTCCGGAACGTATCGGGAATTTCGTTGAATTCAGGATTGGATAGAGTCGACAGACTCTGTTCCTCAACATCTCCCGTTTCTTCATTTATTGTAAACATACGGCATTTGTTAAACTGCCATAATTCCGATTCATTATTCCATTTTGCATTCTCTGCATCCAGACGGCTGATAAAACGACCGGTATCTGTCCGTTCTATTACAATAACATTGGACATGGTTTTTGATTCATCATTGTAATAATCAAGATTATAGATAATATTACCGTTTCCGCTGATGATCGTAACATTCGTATTACTCAATGACGGTTTTAAACCCATCAGCTGCATGGAAAGCGTGTTTTTCTGTTTGTAAGTGGGAATCACTACTCTATCGTCAAAATAAAATGCGCCTATGCTTAGCGACAGACCTATGAGAATCAGTGGCAATGTAAATCTGTAGAGTGAAATACCGGAACCGAATACTGCGATCAATTCATTGTTGGCATAGAGGTTTCCAAGCGTATAGGAGATCGCGAAAAGCAAAGAAATAGGCAAGGCGAAAGAAATACACTTAGGAAGATAGAGATAGGAAACATAAAGAATGCTGGATATGGGTACATCGTTATTGATATACTGAAAGATATTGGCAAATAAATCAAATAACTCGAGAAGTAGGATAAAGAAAATCATCGTTACGATGAAAACAGGAATAAATTGCTTTATAACCATATTTCTGAGCGTTCTCACTGTCGCACTCTCCTGAACAGTAGTATTAGACCAATTAGGAATATAAAGATATTGGGAAGCCACATAACTAAGCCCGGTGAAACCGCTGTCCTGATTCCAATTGTCCTTCCGCCGATCAGCATGACCCAGTATATGACTGTAATTAACAATCCAATACCGAAGCCTACGGATTTTCCGCTTCTTTTCGTAAACAAACCCAATGGAAAAGCGAGAAGGATAAAAGGTAAACAGGAGAAAGGAATTGACATTTTCTGATAGAATTCCAGTTTCCAGATCTGTAAAGATTTATCTTCCAGCTTTTTGTCTCTTTCTCTGATATATTTTTCGAGATTTCTATCCAATATTTCCTTTTTTGAAGAAAAAGAATCATCTTCCAAATGATCCGTTATTTCCTGATATGATGACAACAATTTATATCTGGCCAGACCGACCTGGTTCTTTTGTTGCACAATTCTAGCATTGAAATCTATCTGTTTTTCCCTTATGACCGTATAAACATCCCGAGAGCTCATCTCTCTGGGACCGGGATTTTTCAGAGAAACGGTAATATCTTTGAGAAGGATGTTGTAAATCATTCTGCCGGCACGGGAATAGGAAAAATTCCCTTTAGCATTCGTTTCTATAACATGGGTGAAAACCTCTGATAAGTTCAGCGATATGACCCCTTCCTCTTTGGCATCGCTCCGGAAATTCCCGGATTGAGCTAATATGACTCTCTTATCATTTTCTACGGAACGGTCAATAATGATAATATTATCAATGATTCCATTTGAGATATCACCTGTAATGATTGTGCTGTCCTGGTAGTGCTTTATGGAATTAGACTCCAGTTCAAGCTCGGGGTTGGAATATATCAGCTCTTTATAAAGACGTGTGAACTGCAAAGAGCCCAGTGGAAGAAAATAGTCATTCACTATAAAAGAAAAAATCGAGAAAAATACCCCTATGGATACGAGCGGGAGAAATATTCTTTTCAATGATATTCCACTGCATTCCATTGCAAGAATTTCATTGTCAGAGGATAGCTTTCCCACGGCCATTAACGCCCCGACCAGGGTGGCAAAAGGGAAAGCGATAGCGACAATGGCAGGAAGAGAAAAAATGATCAACTTGACTACAATCGTGAACGATACGTTTTTTTCAAGTATTTCTCCTGCCATCAGCAACAGCTGGTTCACAAAAAAAATAAAGAAAAAGAAACTGAAAGCCACCAAAAAAGAGATAAAAAATTCTTTTGCGATAAAGAAGTAAATCGTTTTATAGCTTCTCTTGTAATTCTTCATCGATTAACAAAATACCTTTATTGGGAATGCTTAAAACAACTCTTCCTTTAAAAAAACCTATTGCAGGAATATTCAAAGACGGAAGACCGGCTTTAAGGCCCCACTGACTCCATTTTTCGGATATTGTATCATAAATGACAATACCCGAGCTATGTGTCGCTACATATATATTTTTATTAGAAGCAGTACCTTTTATTATTATCATATCAGTCAGGATTTGCTGTACTATTTCACCGTCTGGATTCATGATAATTAACCCGCGGTCAGTCATGAGATATAGCTTTTCGCGAAAAATAATCATATCGTTTATGGTGGTATTTTCCTGCAGCAAATCATCGAGACTGATCCATTGTTCGAATGTTCCATCAGTTTTCAGATGCATTATCCGGCCATCGCTCAAACCTGCCAGCAAATGTCCCCGATAGTTCAATAACCTTTTTACTCCCGATTGGAATCGATAAATTTCAGTGGTGTTTTCAGGCGCAATTTCAGAATTTCGGATAAGAACTCCCCTTGCCGTCGACCAGAAAAGACTTCCATCAATCAGAGTTATGGCTGTAACGGATTTATCTTCGACTGTGCCGTTTATTAATGTGAGCCTATTAGTCTGGAGACTATATTGATATAAGCCGGAATATGTCCCGATATAAACATCATGATTATCAGCATCATCAAAAATATCTGAAACTGATCGATTATATAAAGAATTGAGTGGTTTTAATATTTCATTAATGATCGATCCTGTATCATCGATCAGATAGAGACCGCCCCTGAGTGTTCCAGCAAGGATATATTCTGAAATTCCTAAAACTGCCGTTACAGTATTATCCCTGAAAGGAGATTCTGTCAGAGGAATATCTGTAAAGTATCTCTTTTTCAATTCGATAATCCTTAAAAAAGGATCAAGGGGAAGTAAATCATGGTTAATCCGAGGATATATTATTTGCGGACTGAAAAGGCTTTCCTCTCCGTAAGGAAATATTTCTGAGGTCGCAGGAGTAACAAAGATAACCGGAGGTGTGATATCAGAGTCGGGAATAACTTTGAATTCAGGATCTTCATTCTCAATCGAAGACTTCTGGTCCGGATCCTCATGAATCTCTATTGTGCGGCAGCTTGCAAAGAAAAAAAATAAAAGCAGATAGCTTATCCGTTTCAATTACACTCCCGTAGAACCGAATCCTCCGGTACCTCTTTCAGAAACATCAAGGGCATTCTCCAGTGAAAATTCAGCGGTAGTCACTGGAGCAAAGATAATCTGGGCAATTCTGTCTCCACGTTTAATCGTAAATTCTTTATCACCAAGATTTATCAGTATAACTTTGACTTCACCTCTGTAATCGGAATCTATAGTTCCCGGTGTATTCAGTACTGTTATACCATGCTTGGCTGCCAGACCTGAGCGGGGTCGAACCTGAGCTTCATAACCAACAGGTATTTCCATTTTCAAGCCAGTGTCAATAAGAGCTCTTTCTCCAGGAGAAAGCATAATATCATTATTAATACAGGCTTTAAGATCCGCGCCTGCTGCAAACAGAGAAGAATAGGACGGGACGAATTTTTCATCACCGACAATTTTTACAAGGATTCTGTTCATTGCTCACTCCTCAATGAAAAAGGGCTGTCGTGGACAGCCCTTTTTATTCAAGTCAAATATGCTTTAGTTTCTTCTATCCCGATCCCTGTTATTACGGAAGTTTCCGCTTCTGGGAGGACGGGATGAACCGGCACTGGGTTTCCAGTCTTCATTATCAGCATCAACGATACTGAGGTTCAGACGTCCCATTCTGTCCTGTTCAATGAGTCTTACCCGTACCTCCTGTCCTTCTTTAAGAACATCGGAAACGGAAGCAACCCGTTCTTTAGAAATTTTTGAGATATGGCAGAGTCCTTCTTTTCCGGGGAGGAATTCGATGAAAGCTCCAAAATCCATAATTCTCTTTACTTCTCCACTGTATACTCTACCTACTTCAGGCTCTTCAATGAGACCTTTAATGATAGATTCAGCAAGTTCTGCACCTTTCTTTTCACGACAGTAGATGTTGATTGTGCCATCTTCGTCAATATTGACTTTAGATCCGCTTTTTTCGGAGATGGATTTAATATTTTTACCACCGGGACCGATTATCATACCGATCTTATCTACATCAATTTTGAATGAAATTATTTTGGGAGCATAATCCGAAACGTCTTTGCTCGGCTCACTAATTGTCTGATTCATAATGCCGAGAATGTGCATTCTTCCATCATGAGCCTGTTTGAGAGCCTGTCTCATAATATCTACAGTAATTCCTGAGATTTTGATATCCATCTGGAATGCCGTTATACCTTCAGAAGTTCCGGCGACTTTAAAGTCCATATCACCCATATGGTCTTCTTCACCGAGAATATCGGAGATGACAACAAAATCGTTGCCTTCTGAAATAAGCCCCATGGCAATACCGGCAACAGGTGATTTTATAGGGACTCCTGCATTCAGCAATGAAAGAGATCCGCTACAGATTGTCGCCTGAGAAGAAGATCCGTTGGATTCGAGAATCTCAGATACGATACGAATTGTATAAGGAAAGTCTTCTTTTTTAGGAAGAACGCCTTCGAGAGCTCTTTGAGCAAGGTGACCATGTCCGATTTCTCGTCTTCCCGTCCCCAATCTACCGGTCTCACCAACAGAATAAGGAGGAAAATTATAGTGAAGCATGAAGTTCGATCTCTTATCACCATCAATATCATCATGGATCTGTTCATCGAAAACGCTTCCGAGTGTCGTAACTCCGAGAGACTGGGTTTCACCTCTTGTAAAAAGAGCACTGCCATGGCTTCTCTGAAGAACATCGAGCTCACAAGTGATCGGTCTGATATCCTCAGGACCTCTTCCATCGCTTCTCAGTTTCTTTTCAAGAATGGACTTTCTCAGAATGTTCTTTTCCAACTCTTCAAAGAGAGCGTCAAAAAGAGGAACCTGTTCCTCGGGTATTTCTGCTTCATACTTATCAAACATATCCTTTTTGACCTGTTTGATAGCGTCATATCTTTCAAACTTACCTTTAACGAAACATGCTGTTTCCATCAGAGGATAAGCCTCTTTTTCAATTTCATCTTTTTTATCGAGAGTGAGTTCGCTTTTTGCGAAAGGCAATTTCTCCTTTCCGCATTTGGCAGCGAAGTCCTCAAGGAACTGACAGAGTTCTTTAAGTACGATTTCAGCTTTCTCAATTGCCTGAAGCATTAATTCTTCAGAGACTTCCTTCGCTCCGCCTTCGACCATACAAATGCCGTCATTTGTACCGGCCACGACGATATCCATATCACTCTCTTCGATCTGCTGAAAAGTGGGATTAACCACAAACTCGTCATTTACGTGTGCTATTCTTACTGCTGCTACCGGTCCGTTGAATGGTATATCAGATATCATTACAGCCGCGAAAGCTGAAATCATACCTAGTATATCGGGAGTGTGAATCTGATCTGAAGAGACTGTCATGGGGACGACCTGAATCTCTCTACCGAACTCTTTATAGAAAAGAGGCCGCATAGGGCGGTCTATCAGTCTTGAAACGAGAATTTCTTTGTCTTTAGGCCGTGCTTCTCTTTTTAGAAATCCTCCGGGTATTTTACCGGCTGCGTAATAGCGCTCATTGTAATCAACAGAAAGAGGGACATAATCCAGTCCCTCTGACGGTTTTGATCCACAACAAACAGTAGCCAGTACCGAGGATCCGGCATATTTGGCGAGGACTGCTCCATTCGCCTGTTTTGCCATTTTCCCAGTCTCAAGAATCAGATCATGTTCCCCGATTCTAAAACTTGCTGTTTCCATTGTTAATCCTTATTGCGGCCTTCTTACTTTCTGAGACCGAGTTTTGCAATCAATGATCTGTACGATTCGAGATCTGTTCTCTTGAGGTATCGCAGAAGTCTTCTTCTGGAACCTACCATCTTAAGAAGACCTCTTCTCGATGCATGATCCTTTTTATGTGTTTTGAAGTGTTCGGTGAGATCTTCAATTCTCTTTGTCAGAAGTGCGATCTGTACTTCTGCTGAACCTGTATCGTTTGCATCCTTACCGAATTCTTTAACGATCTCAGATTTAAAATCTTTTGATAATGACATGTTATTCCTCTGAATATATATTGTTTGGAGTAACCGTATCAAAGTCCGATTCAAGCAGAGTTACACCCTCCGAAAACCAGACCGGATAAATCCGTACGAAGACTCCATTTTCTTCGCTTTTTTTATAATTCTACCGAAATCCCGATAAAAGTCAATTGCAGAGGTCCTTCTCAACAGACAAACCTGTATGAGACTTTCCCTCCATCGGAAATTAACATGGCAAGCATATTCATATTGCTGTCAAACAAAGCGTACTCGCCAGTCTTTTCCGTTTCTGTCTTCAGAAGCTGAAAAACAATTTCTTTACCGCTTCTGATCAAGGGAACCAGGTCATCACTAACTGTCAGTTTTCCGATATCCGGCATATAGTCAAAAATTTCATTGGGGCTGATGAGGTTTTCCTTCTCGTCGAAAGCATCGGCTTCCGTAGCGCTATCAAGACGGAAAGGACCTACAGATATCCTTTTCAACTCGGTCAGATAAGCCCTGCTTCCTGCAGCTATACCCAGATCCCTGGCCAGAGATCTTATGTAAGTTCCTTTAGAGCAATGTACGGAAATACGGAGAAAGGGAGATTCCCATGAGAGAATATTCAATCGATAGATTTCCACATCCCGTTCCGGCATGATTACCTCTTCGCCGGAGCGGACTCTCTCGTAGGCGCGTTTGCCATTTATGTGTACGGCAGAGTATGCCGGAGGAGTCTGTTTAATTTTCCCTGAAAACTGTTGAATGGCTTTAGTTATTTCATTTATTTCGGGAACTTCGGCTTCATATATGACGTCACCTTCGGGATCAAGTGTTTCAGTTTCTGCCCCGAATCTGATAAGCGCTTCATATTCTTTGTCTAATCCGGTGAACTCCGGGACAAGTTTTGTCATCTTCCCCGAAAGCGCTACAATTAATCCTGAAGCAAATTTATCGAGCGTTCCTGTATGACCGACCTTCCGGGTATCCAGTTTTCTCTTAATACTGTTCAAAGCATTGAAAGAAGTGATACCGGAAGGTTTGTCGAGAAGAATCATCCCCCCGATGCTATTCTTCATCGGGGCTGATGTCCAGACTGTCGATTTTTTCGTTTAATTCAAATCCTCTCCGGATTGAAGTGTCAGCTATAAAGCGCAGTTTAGGCGTTACCCGCATCTTCAAATCTTTAGAAATGTTATGCTGGATAAATCCGGCCGCATGGTTCAGTGCTTCAACAGCCTTTTCCATTTTCGATTCACTTTCAAACGAAGAGACATACAGCTTTGCGTATGCGAGATCCGAACTGACACTGACCTCCGTTATAGTGATCAGTGTGTTCACTCGGGGGTCTTTGACGACCCCTTTCATAATCAAAGAGCTGACAAGATCTCTTATGAGATTGCCAACTCTTTTTGTTCTCATTTCACTCACTTTTCTATGGGATCTCCCAGTTTCTTAGCGACTTCTTTGATAACATAAACCTCAAAAATATCACCGACTTTAATATCTGTACAGTTTTCAAGGCTGATTCCGCACTCGTATCCTTCCCGAACCTCTTTAACATCATCTTTAAAGCGTCTGAGAGCTGATATGCTGCCCTGGAAGATTTCTATGCCTTCTCTGTAAGAACGGATAAGACTCTTTCTCGTCACGATACCGCTCTTAACCATACAACCGGCAATTGTTCCGATTTTGGGAACCTTGAAAGTTTCCCGGACTTCAACCTGACCGACGATCTCTTCCTTGAGTTCCGGAGCAAGCATACCTTCCATTGCACTTCTGACATCTTCAACTGCATCGTAAATGATATTGTACTTCTTGATTTCGACTTTTTCCTGATCAGCCAGAAGCTGAGCTTTGGGCGTCGGTCGTACATGAAATGCAATAATAATAGCGTTTGAAGCAGCAGCAAGAGTAACATCATTCTCGACGACAGCACCGGCAGAAGAGTGAATACAGACAAGCCTGATCTCCGGTGTGCTGAGTTTCTCGAGAGTCTGCTTAAGGGCTTCAACTGAACCGTGAACGTCACCTTTGATGATAACTTTAAGTTCCTGAATCTCTCCGTCCTGAATGGAATCATAAAGATTGGCAAGAGTCACTTTCTTGACATTCTGAGCTGCTTCCATTTTTTTAAGTTCCTGCCGTTTTGTACCGAACTGACGGGCGACTCTTTCGTTTTCAGTTACCTGGAATGGATCTCCCGAATCGGGAATTCCGGTAAATCCAAGGATTTCAACAGGCATGGACGGATCGGCTTCATCGACTTTCTGTCCTCTATCGTTGAACATAGCCCTGACTTTTCCGGAATATATACCGGCGACAAAAGAATCTCCAATTTTCAGAGTACCTCTCTGGATCAGAACGGAAGAAACAATACCCCTGCCCTGATCGACTTTCGATTCTATTATCTTTCCTTCAGCCTTGCAGTTGAAGTTTGCTTTCAACTCCAGCATTTCCGCTTCCAGCGATATGGCATCCAGCAAATCTTCAATTCCGAGCCGTTTCAAAGCGGAAAGTTCAATAAACTGAGTCGAACCTCCCCAATCTTCCGGCATCAATTCATATTCGGAGAGCTGCTGTTTGACTCTATCAATATTCGCTTCAGGAAGATCGACTTTGTTCACAGCCACTATTATGGGAACTTTTGCATCTTTGGCATGATTGATAGCTTCTACAGTCTGAGGCATGACTCCGTCATTGGCCGCGACCACTAGAACAACAACATCGGTTACCTGTGCACCTCTGGCTCTCATAAGTGTAAAAGCTTCATGACCGGGAGTATCGAGGAATGTTATTTTACCTTTCTCCGTATTAACAGTGTAAGCTCCGATGTGCTGTGTAATTCCTCCAAACTCATCGTCTACAACGTTAGTTTTTCGAATCGCATCAAGCAATTTTGTTTTACCGTGGTCAACATGACCCATAACGGTAACAATAGGAGCTCTGTTTTCCAGATCTTCCTCTTTATCTGTTTCAGTTTCAATGATGGTTTCATCATAAAGAGAAACGAGGTTAACCTTACATTTATATTCATCGGCCAGCAACGATGCCGTTTCAAAATCTATCTGCTGGTTTATAGTAACCATCATTCCCATTTTCATCAGTTTAGATATGAGATCCGAAGCTTTGAGATTCATTTTTCTAGCGAGTTCGGAAACAGTGATGTTCTCCATCATATCGATTTCTTTGGGAACTGGATTTGTTCTGTTTATAGTTTTCTTTTTGTATTCGTAAGCCTTTTCAGATTCGTCGTGTTTCTTCTTGTTGTACTGAGGACTCTTTTTTGACTTGAAGAATTTTTTGGAGTTAGTTTTCTTCTGATCGGCATTTTCCGGTGTAGAAGATCCTGTTCCTCCACTTCCACCAGGCCTGAAACCGCCGGGACGCTGACCGCCTCCCTGGTATCCACCGGGACGCTGACCGCCTCCCTGGTATCCACCGGGTCGCTGACCGCCTCCCTGGTATCCACCGGGTCGCTGACCGCCTCCCTGGTATCCACCGGGACGCTGACCGCCTCCCTGGTATCCGCCGGGACGCTGACCGCCTCCCTGGTATCCGCCGGGACGCTGACCGCCTCCCTGGTATCCGCCGGGACGCTGACCGCCTCCCTGGTATCCACCAGGTCGCTGACCGCCTCCCTGGTATCCGCCGGATCGTTGTCCATCGCCCTGATAACCACCGGAACGTTGACCGCCGCCCTGATAACCACCGGAACGCTGACCGCCTCCCTGATAACTACCGGAACGCTGACCGCCTCCCTGATAACCACCGGAACGCTGACCGCTGCCCTGATAACCACCGGAACGCTGACCGCCTCCCTGGTATCCACCGGAACGCTGACCGCTGCCCTGGTACCCACCCTGACGAGATGTGTTCCTGGAGGGTTCAGACTGAATAGTCGATTTCTTTGATTCATTATCTGAATCGCTGTTGTCCCCTGAAGGAGAATTGTCTTCAGAAGGAGCCTTTTTGGCTACGACCTTTGGAGTTCTCCTTTTAACAACAACTTTTTTTGGAGCAGTTCCGGAAGAACTAACAACAACTCTTTTCTTTTTCACATGAGAATCAGCAGATGAATCTTCTGATTTCGCATGCTTAATGAGTGTTGCTTTAGCTTTCTGATTTTTTTCCTGATCTTCTGGCATACACCACCTTTATTACTGTGAATCCTCTTCGGATTCATCTTCTTCAATTTCAAAACTGATTCCTATTCCGCAATTCGGACAGGATGTCATATCCACTGTTATAGAGGAGCCACATTCAGGACACTCGTATTCTTCCACTTCCTCTGTAACAAACTCTTCTTCGTCTTCTACATCATCTTCTTCATCAGAATCTTCTGATTCAACGATTTCTACATTTTCTTCAATGATACTGTTTATGGTATCAATGTCTTCATCCGTCAAACCATCAAGACCATGAAGTTCTTCAATTTTCATTGATACAAGAGTCTCGATAAGTTCGATTCCGTTTTCCTTCAAGAGAGCAACCAATCTCTCGGAAATACCCGGAAGCTCGGCAATACTTGATATTTCTTCAATCTCTTCATTGCCGAAGATTTCCGATGCCATACGAGAAGCTTCCGGTGAAATATCCATTTCATCACGCTGCTCTTCTGTCTTAACATCGATATTCCAGTCTACCAGCCTATTGGCGAGTCTGACATTCAACCCCTGCTTTCCGATAGCCAGAGATAACTGATCTTCAGGAACAATCGCGAGAGCATGCTTCTTCTCATAATCGAGAACAAGAACTTCTGAAACATGAGCTGGTGAAAGTGCATTCTTAATGAACTCTGCTTCGTTAGTATCATATTTAAGAATATCAATTTTCTCGCCTTCCAGCTCTCTTACGATTGACTGGATACGAACACCTTTCAGACCGACACAAGCTCCCACAGGATCTATATCAGATTTTTTAGTGCTTACAGCTATTTTCGTTCTGTATCCCGGTTCACGTACGACCCTGTCGATATTGACAATCCCATCATATATTTCCGGAACTTCAAGTTCAAATATCTTTTTAACGAAATCAGTATGTGTCCTGGTCAGAACAATCTGAAGCCCTGATGAAGTTTTATTAACTTCGCTGATCATGGCTTTGATCCGGTCTCCAGCTCTATACACTTCCCGGGGCGACTGAAAGCGCCTTGGAAGAATAGCTTCGGTTTTTCCTATATCGACAAAGATATTCTGGTTTCTCTGACGCTGGAAATATCCGATGATGATTTCTCCGATTTTGTCTTTATACTCGGAATACATAGTGTTTTTCTGAATCTCACGAAGATCCTGACGAGCCCTCTGTTTCGCGCTCTGGACGGAACCGCGATCAAACTCGCGCTTATCCACTTTTATGAGTATTTCGTCTCCGATCTCACTTTCATCATTAAGAAGCTTTGCTTCCTCCAGGATGATTTCAGATACCGGGTCATAATGATCATCTTCGGCGACTATCATCTTCTTGGCATAAACTTCAACATCGCTCATGTCTTCGCTGAAACGGACAACCGCATTATCCGATGTTCCGAACTTTCTTTTATAGGCTGCAAGGAGAAAATCCTCAATTGTTTTTAAAACAAGCTCTTCCGAAATACCTCTTTCCTGCTGTAGTAACTTTATTGCCTCTGCAAAATCAGAAGTCATGATTTTTGGACCTCCCTCAAATAATCCAATTTACATTTATGGATATCGCTGTATTTTATCTTCTTCGCGACGCCTTCTATCACAACTGTGACTTCATCATTTTCCGTTGATTCAATCAATCCCAGGTCCCAATCATTGTGACCGCTGTGCATGATTTTCACAGCCCGACCTTTAAAGATTTCAAACTCTCGCGCATCTTTAAAACTGCGTTCGATACCCGGTGAAGAGACTTCGAGATAGACATCGAAGCTATCATAAATAACTTCCAGCCGGGGAAATACAGTCTTGTGGACGGTGGAACAATCTTCTATTTTGACACCTTCCGGGCTGTTTATTACCATGTTTATTTTCAATCTGTTTCTATTAGTCGAAGAATTCATTTCTACAACCGAGAACCCCAGATTGTTTACAATAGCTTCAACATCTTCCAGAAGTTTATTGTCCGATTCTTTTTTCAAAACTCCGCCTGACTTCTTTTCAGTTTACTTAGCTACTTTTCGAGCCGCATACAAAAAAAGAGCCGCCAATAGGGACTCTTAATAAAGAAGTACAATATTAATGTAATTAGAATTTATCAGGGAAAGGAAACATTGTCAACTGTCTTCAATCAACTGCTACTGTCAGAGAAACTACCCGAGAGGCGCCATTTTTCTTTAAAACAGAGGAACACTCATCAGCTGTGGCCCCTGTTGTAAATACATCGTCGATCAGGAGAATATTTTTTTCCTGTATTAAAGATGCGCCATTCAATGTGCAATGGATTTTACCTTTCAGATTTTTTTTCCTGTCTTCCAGGGATAACATTTTCTGACCGGTGGCTGACTTCTTTTTCAGGACTTGAACAACCTTAAACCGATTTGTTTTCTTTAGAACTCCGCAGATCTGTTCTACCTGATCCCAGCCTTTCTTTCGTTTTTTTGCCGCAGATGCCGGTGATGCCACGATCAGATAATCTGCATATCCATTATTTGTTATAATTCGAGCGAAAAGCTCTGAATAGAGCCAGGCTATGGACCGGCAATTTTCAAATTTATACAGATACAGTAGATCTTTTGCTTTCCCTTTATATTCAAAGAGGGAAATATTCTTTTCGAAGGAATAATTCGTTAATCGGCAACGTAAACATTCTCCGTTTTCGGACAGGAGAGGTGAACCGCATATCCTGCATGAGGGGTCTTCGATCAGAGGGATTTTATTAATACAACTTAAACATACATGGGATCTTTGATTTGTTTCTCTTCCACATAAAATACATCTTTTCAGTATTTCTATCTTAATCACATATCAATAACAGAAAAGGATTTTAATTTGCTTCAATTCCCGAGTATTTTTTTCCAGGAATCGAGTTTATTAAGAGCCTCCAGGGGTGTCATGTTATTTATATCCATGCCTCTGATTTCATCGACGATCACTTCTGAATCATCAAAGAGGAAAGAATCCTGCTCCTGTTTTTTTTCAGGGATCTGAATTTCCCCCCCATCATTCAATCGCGATTCGAGATATGCCAGAATTGAGCGGGACCTCGAAATAATAGAATGGGGAAGACCAGCCAGACCTGCAACATGAATACCATAGGAATTGTTAGACGGACCTTCCTTCACTCGTTTGAGAAAAAGAATCTCTCCTTTGTTTTCTCTGACGTCCATTGAAAGATTAAACATTTTTTTATGATTCATATGACACAATTCATGGTAATGGGTAGCAAAGAGCGTTTTGGCTCCTATGTCTTCCATCAGGAATTCAGAAACACCCCAGGCTATAGAAAGACCGTCATTTGTACTGGTTCCGCGGCCGACTTCATCCATAATAATCAAGCTGTCTTTTGTAGCGGTTCGCAGGATGTTGGCCGTTTCGTTCATTTCGACAAGAAATGTCGATTCCCCCCTGGCCAGATTGTCAGAGGCTCCTACACGGCAGAAGATTTTATCGACAATTCCGATTTCGCTACCGGAAGCAGCGGGAATGAATGACCCCGACTGCGCCATGAGTACGATAAGGGCAATCTGTCTCAAATAAGTCGATTTACCAGCCATATTGGGACCTGTGATAAGTGCGAAGGATTTATCATCGCTTGTGAAATCAATTCCGTTTGCAACAAACTCTCCCGCCGGAAGATGGGCTTCGACAACCGGGTGCCTGCCTTCGCTTATATAAATCCTCCCTGATTCATTAAGTACTGGACGGGTATATCCTCGTATAGTAGCGCCGTAGGCAAATGACTGAAGACAGTCAATCTCTGCTATTTCTGAACAGACTTCAAGAAGTATATCCAGTTTTTCTCCTACCTGTTTTCTGATACCGAAAAATATTTCTTTTTCAATTTCAATAATCTTTTCCGAAGAATTATTAATTTCTGTTTCAAGAGAGATAAGTTTATCAGTCGTGAAGCGTTCAGCATTAACAAGAGACTGCCTTCTGATATAATGCTCAGGTACTTGTGACAGCTGTCCTTTTGAAATTTCAAAAAAGTAGCCGATGATTTTATTGTACTTGATCTTTAAGTTCCCAATACCGGTTGAGTCTTTTTCATTCTGAAGATATTCATCAAGTATGGAGCGGCTGTTTTTTTTGATATTCCGCAAATTATCCACCTTTTCATCATATCCCTGACGTATCAAACGACCTTCGGTGAAAAGAATGGAGGGATCCTCCATAATGGATACATCAAGTAATTCATATAGGGAAGAAATCTCTTTCATTCCTTCGGCAGAGAGTATCGATATATCGTCATCGGGAATCTGTTGAAGTAACGCTTCAACTTCCATCATATTCAAAAGGGATTGCTTAACGGCTATTAAATCTTTTGCATGAGCTTTTTCCATGGCTATGCGGGCGGAAAGCCTTTCGAGATCCAGAATGCCTCCCAATAGATCTCGTAAATCCGAAAGAAGGGCCTGTTCTTTATACAAAAGGGAAACTTTATCGAGTCTGTAATCGATTTCAATCTTATTATTCAGCGGTTTTAACAGCCAGTGTTTAAGCTTTCGCGCACCCATTGCCGTTCTTGTATAATCCAGAACATCTATAAGAGTAAAAGAACTGCTGTTGTCCTGCATATTTCTGATAATTTCCAGATTCTTTTGAGTAGCCTCATCGAGACTGACAAAATCCTGCTCTCTATAGCTGGCCAGATGGCGGATATGGGAAAGCAGACTTTTTGAAGTGTCCTCCACATATTCAATAATAACTCCAGCGGAAAGAAGCTCTGCATCGTTATCAGAAAAACCGAACCCTTTCATGCTGGCAACCTTAAAATGCCTTTCAAGTTTCAAACGGCTGGAGTCAATATCGTAGCTCCAGTCCGGATAGCGGTTTATGACTGCTTGAGTCTGGCTCAGGATTCTGTCTATCTGATCATCAAGCATCGATTCCTGAACAATAATTTCCCTGGGGGAAATTCGCATCAATTCTTTTTTCAGTTTCTCGTTTTTTTCTGTCCACCCGATTTTAGTCGTGAGAAATTCACCTGTTGAAAGATCAATATAGGCGATGGACAGTTCTTTTCCCGAACGCCCGAGAGCGGCCAGATAGTTGTTCGATCCTTTGTCGAGAAAATCTTCATCAATGACAGTTCCTGGTGTAATTATTTCTACGACATCTCTTTCGGCAATCCCTTTCCCCCCTTTTGGGAGTGAGATCTGTTCGCATATGGCTATTTTTTTTCCGGCTTTCAACAGCCGGCCTATATAATTCTGTGATGCATGATATGGAATACCACACATGGGGATTCCGTGTCTTTTTGTCAATGTAAGGTTTAAGAGGCGACTGACTTCAACAGCATCGCTCTTAAACATTTCATAAAAATCTCCCATCCGGAAAAAAAGAACCGAATCGCGGTTTTTTTCTTTTATAGACAGATACTGTTTCATCATCGGGGTGTTTTCAGACATAAAGCGATTATACAAAAAAACCCCGCATCTATAAAGCGGGGTTTGAACATTCTTTAACTGTTATCAGTTGAGAGACTGAAGTCTTTCCAGAACCATATTGGTTATATCAACTTCTTCATTACTCCAGATAAGACCGGGCGTTGAATAATCCAGAACGATAGAGCAACCCTGACTTAAAGCAACAAATTCTATAACTTCAAGAAGCTGCTGTGAAAAATCGGTGCTCTGCGTCAGGTTTTTCTGTCTTTCGGCGAGCTGATTGTTTTTTGTCCTGTAGTAATCCTGCATATACTGCTTCTTATTGAAAATGATATTATCCAGTCTCAATGCCTCGGATTCATCTCCTCTGTTTTCCGCAGTGAGTTTTCGCTCTTCATACATCTTGATTTCATCATTGAGCCTGACGAGTTCCTGCTGAATCTCTTCTTTCATATCTTCAAGCTCCCGCATCCCTTTGGATTCGGCATAAAAAATCTGAAGGATTCTCGTTCTATCGATAACTCCGACCTTGGTGATCTGTGATGCAATCAGATTCCCGCCTAAAACAAGAATCAGAAAAAATGAAATCAACAATGTTTTATTAGTACTCATATTGTCTCCTGTTGAATTAGACCCTATCCGGAAGAACCGGACAGGGATGATTTTTTCTTACTGGTAAATATCTATACCGAATGAGATGACGAGGTCGAGCCCTGAATCTCCGAAAGTATCATATTCCGCTTCAGGCTTCCAATCAATTCCGCCTGTCGTTTCATCATATTTGAATTTTTTGACGAGATAAAGGGAGAATGGAAACTGGGGGTTTGCAAGCCTGAGTCCGGCACCGAGCGAAAACTTAATATCTCCGTAATTCCCCTGGCGGAAAAAATCACCGAACTCATCTTTCGTACCCCACAACCCGACTGCATCGAGGAAGATGTCAAAAGAAAGGATACTTTTAACGATCGGGAAACGAAGCTCGACATTGCTGTCCCAGAGAACCTGTCCTCCCGATACCGGCGACCAGCCCCTTGCAAGGAACATTCCGTCGGCGTAAAAGCCGTCTTCTTCTATATTCAGGGGCGCTCCGCCTGGACGCTGAGCGAGATAGGAAAGTGCCGTATGGAATTTAAGCACGCTTTTGAAATTGAATGATTCCGAAACAGGAAGATCGAACAAAGTAAAATAAACATCAAAGCGGCTGACTGATTTGATGTATTCAGAAGCCGATGAAGGGAGAGTTCCGGCGAGCGTGAAGGTTTCGCTTAATACAAATCCTTTTGAGGGATCATAAATAATATCCCTCATATCCCAGGAGGCTTTTGTCCACCAACGGTCCGTAGGCAGCCATGTTCCATAATTGCTTCTTATTGATGAGCTGTAAGGCCTGTAAACATCAGCATCATAGGTCAGGTATTTAAATCCGGCCTGTATACCGGTACTAAGACCGAATCGGCCTACAGGAGTCACCCAGGTATATCCCGTACTGACACCGGCAGAAATATTATGTGACTGATATGACATGAGATAGTCTTCGTGTATTGAATCGTCGATTGATGTTCCCGGAGCATTGTCGGGAACGCCGTCTCCATCATTATCTCTTTTGATTTTATCCTGGGACACATGACTGTATGTGAGGTTCACACCGCCTGACCATCTGAGCCCGAATAATCTGGGCTCTGTAAACTTAACTGAAATATCCTGGCTGTCGGGAGAGAATTTCGTTTCGACTCCGAATGTCTGGCCATAACCGAGGAAGTTTCTGTCAGACCAACTGACCTGCCCGGAAATGGGGAACCCGTCTCCGCCGGAAATAGCGATTCCGAAAATGATATCGGATGTTTTCCCCTCTTCGACATTGATAACCAGATCCATAAGCCCCTGAGCGCTTCCTTCAAATGTCTGAGGTTCGACAACCGAAAAGTACTGGGTATTATAGAGGTTATTAAGCGCCTGAAGAATTTTGGTTTTATTGAAGACGTCTCCGACTTCGAGTGGGATCTCCCTGAAGATTACGTGATCTTTCGTCTTCTCGTTACCCTGGATAATAATATTCTCGATGTGAGCTCTGTCTCTTTCGACTATGGTTACGACATGGGAAACAGTCCGGTTCTGTTCATCCCGCTTTTCTTCCCGCGAAATTGTATTGAATATATATCCGTTTTCGTAATAAAGATCGGAGATCCTCTGATAATCCGCCAGAAATTTGGATTCGTTATATACCTTTCCCACCTGCTGCAGGACCTGCTCGAGAAGTTCTTCGGTCGTATAGATTTTATTACCGGTAAACTCGATACCACCGTAGGTAAACTGTTCACCTTCTTTTATATATAAAGTGATTTTAAGGAAATTTATATTTTTTTCTTCATCGGTCACAATGCTTTTTTCAACATTATAGACCTCTGCATCGATATACCCTCTATCATGGTAATACTGCTCAATTGCTCTTTTGTCTTCTTCGAGTTTGTTTTCCTGGAAAACACCTTTGTTGAAGATAGATTGAGTTTTGGTGGACATCTGTCCTTTAAGAGTGTTATCTGAAACGTATTTGTCATTACCTACAAATTCAATTTCATTTATTTTAGTCTGAGTCCCTTCTTCAATTGTAAAAACGAGAGTTGAAGTATTACTTTCCTGATCTTTCGTATCCTCACCTTTTACAACGGCATCGAGAAACCCTTTTTCGAGATAGAGATCGAGAATGGCTGATTCGTCCAGCTTAATGCTCGTCTGGTTAATCATATCTCCCTTTTTCAAAAGGATCGTGTCGAGTAATTCCCCCCGTCTGATTCTTTCGTTACCTACGAACTCAATGTCGCTGATAACCGGCCTTTCCTTGACATCAAATTCAAGGATAACAGTATTCCCCGCATCATCACCCTTATTGGCTGAAGGAATGATAAGCTCGAAATAATCAAGTGCGTAGAGTTTGCTTTGAATCTCATAAAAGAGAGAGTCGGTAAAATCCTGAGAAATATATTCACGTACGAGACCGCTTAATTCAGTTGAGGAAACCGTATCGAGACCTGTAAACCGGATATCAATTATTGTTTTGCCGAGATACCACTCCTCGTCGCTCTGCTGAGCGTTCAGAGATAAGGGCAGAATCGTCAATAAAATAAAAATATGTAATACGTTAAAAGTGCGTTTGAGCATCAATACTCCTTTATGATCTTCCTTAATTTTCCATTACATCAATATGAATACTGCCATGTAAACGAGATTGTGTTCTGGGGCAGAAAATAATCCGAATCCGGATTGTTATTCGGGTCATAGGTCCAGTCAATCAATACGAATGGCGTTATAAACTGTATATTCAAATTCAGATTAAGCTCCAGACCCCCGAATGTGGATGATACACTACGGGAGTCATCATAATCTACAACAAGAGATCCCTCAAGGAATAAAAATTCACCTATATATTCTCCAATAAACAGAGACGTATCCTCAAGATATCTGGCGAAATTGACTCTCCGGTTTCCATTGTCGTATATATTTTGATCCTGAAATCTATCCAGAATGGCATTTTCTATCAGATTTGTGTTAAAAGACACAAAATCGAGATTAAGTGAATTCTTAATCGCTTCTTCAAAAGGCTGCATGATCGTATTTTTGCCGATCATACCTCCCGTTGCGACAAGAACCGATGCCACACTGACCTGATCAGGATCATTAGATGGTATAAAAGATTGTCCTAGAAGGGCAAGTATCTCATTTTCCGTTTTCCTGGGAAATGAAAGAAATTCGGGGTTGAACTCATTGAGCAGATAATCATCGAAAAGAAGTGATATGGTAACATCTTCACCCAGTTCATCTCTGGTTATGACATCCGCGCGAACATTGAGTTTCGGGTTGAATTTCACCTGGCTCTCGTTGAAGTCAATATATCCCTCCTGAAGATAAAAAGTTTTGTTGAAATAGTTGATTTCTCCGGTCCTGACATCGACTCGTCCGACAAGCGCCAGCTCGTCTGACCGTGAATCGTAAGCAATATTTATATCGTCACCCTTTTCGGCAGTGGCCTGAATGATGGGGACCTGCCTGTTGGGAAAGTAAAAATTGACATCCCTGCCCGTCAGTATCGTTAGGTCTACAGTGAAACCATTAATGCTGGGATTTTTAGGTACTGATAATGGCTGATTCGGAACGGCATCACTTTTCAGTGATGATTCAAGACTGTTGCAGGTGAGCGTCCCCTCGAGGAAACCTCCTTGCCGGCTCCCCTCGATATGAACAGGTCCGGTAAAGTATCCGTCCCAGGAAAATCCGGGGATGGCATATGCGACTCTCGCCCCCTCGCCGCCCCTGATGTCGACGTCGAGATTGTAGGTCGTAGGCAGTCCCTCATCGAACTCAAAGGAAGAGTCAACAAAGATTTCTCCTTTATTGAGCCCTATGGAAAAGGGATTAATAGTGAGGGAATGTCCTTCGAGAGTCACTTCAGTCGAAACCGGATCCGGTATTTCTGCGAGAAATGGCGATTCGGGAACAAGATTGCTGATTCGCAAACGACCGTCGAAATCCGGATCGGATATAGGTCCGTGAACTCTGAAATCCCCATCAATAATTCCTGAAGTAAAAATAACACTTCTCTTCTTTTTAAACGGATCGACAGGCATAAAATAGTTGAGAAAAGAGGGCTCAAATGCCAGATCACTGACTTCCACATCAACTTCCCTGTTATTCACCATCCCGTTGGCTGCAAAACGGAAGGGGAAAAGATCTCTTATAATTACAGAAATGTTTTTGCTTTCCAGATCATAAGCTGCTGAAAGGATTTCCCCGTTCTTTATATTCCCTGAAATAAGGGAACCCTTTTTCTCCATATCGACCTGCAGTCGGGGAAATGTATTCAACCCATCCCATTTTACAGGAGCCGTTACCAATTGGCCTGTCATATCGATATCGGCAAGATTGGATAAAGTGAAGATATCCAGAGATTGATTCAAGTTGACGTAGACTGATAAGGATGTTGATGCTTTTGAGCGGTTTATATTCTGATTTATAGCCCCTGTTGCTATAAGTTTCCCTTCATTGA
Source organism: Spirochaeta isovalerica (assembly GCF_014207565.1). Classification (NCBI taxonomy): domain Bacteria; kingdom Pseudomonadati; phylum Spirochaetota; class Spirochaetia; order Spirochaetales; family Spirochaetaceae; genus Spirochaeta; species Spirochaeta isovalerica. Next base: position 550,764 of record NZ_JACHGJ010000001.1, read on the forward strand.
GATCAAGCATAAGCAGACCGCGATTAAACATAATCCCGCTATATTCCAGTTCCAGATCGGAAATTCGGATCTGGTCCTTATCTCCGCGGACAAAAGTCGAAACAACGATGGGGACACCGTCCAGATTCATTCTCTCCGTATTGATAACGGCCTGATATTCAGGAGACTCCAGCTTTCCGCTGAAACCCAGATCGAGTGAGACGTTACCTGTAAGCCCCTGCTCCCTGAAACGCTCAAGAGGTGAAGACACCACTGAAATACGGGAATCAATTTCACCATGATCGGAAGAGTAGTAAATATCGTACTGCTCACCGGTTTTTCCCGTATCATCTATAAGTGAAAGCCAGGAAGTCTGATGTCCGGGGATATAGGAGACGCGCCCCAGCCCTTTCAGTGAAGAAATGTTATCCCGATATATTACTTCGTATATATCAGCGCCCTGATTTCCCAGGTTTGCTGTGATTTCAAATTCCGGCTTAATCAGACTCAGAAATCTGTCTGTTGATATTCCCGATTTTTCAAGAAAGATGTTCCAATCTCCATTTTCATAGGCTCCGGATGCATTGATATCAGCAAAAACGATCTGATCGTACAGAGGTAAGGGAAGAGACTGGCTCTTAAGATTGAATTCATATGACCGGTCGCCTGACTTCTGTAACAAAGCGAACAGACCGTAATCACCTTCCAGAATAATCTGACCGGTTGAATAATGAGCATCAATTCTATAAGGCTTATCTTCCAGATCAAAATGAGTCGAAACAAGAAAGTCGTCACCTTCTCTGTTTGAATTGACATACCCGGTCAGTTCATATTGATCCCAGTTAAAATAGAGGTCGTTAATTTTAAAACCTTTTTCGTTGTAGGAAGCGGAGAAGGACAGTTTGTTATCCGGTTTAGCATTGGATTGGAACATAAAATCGCTGACGAGAACAGTCAGGTTTTCAAGGTCAGAATGAAGTATGAAATCTGTAGAAACCGATGAATCTGAGAATCCTTGGGGCAATGATGGCAGTTCTTCTCTCTGAGGGATGAAATAAACAAGAGAGCCGGCCGGTAAGCTATCCAAAGCAATGAATGAACTTATTTCCGGCTTTTCGCCCAGATTTACCAGGGTATCAACAGTGATTGTCCCTTCATGATCTTCTTCGTCCTTCAAACTGGCTTTTAAAGAGGCTGTTATATTTTCCCCTTCCGGAAACAGAACAAGATTGACGCTTTCAATGGATTCGCCGCCCGTATCAATTGAGTCTGAGCGGAAAGTGAGAAACCCTTCCTGATGAGAGACTGTGAAGGTGCTGTTAACCAGAAACCCCAAGGGAGTCTGTACATTGACCAGCCTGATTCTTCCTGTAGGGAAAAAGCTTCCGGTACTGATATTGCCGTTAAACAATGCCCTTCCTTCTGTAGTCTGCAAGTCGAGATTCCTTACATTGATCTGGTTGAGATCGCCTGTAATATCAGTCTTTATCGAAACCGGCCGGTTGAAGACATCCTGACTGATTCTGATATTTGAATCGAGTGAGTATACGGCGTCTTCCCGCAAAGTATTGTATATTATTGATCCGTTACCGGTAATTCTCGAAGAACTGTATTGACTGTACGGTGCCAACTTACCCTTCAAAGAGATCAGACTGTCCGGACGGAAATTTTCTGATTTAAACGAAAAAAACCAGTCCCCGATAATTCTGTCGTGTTTAATTACGAGATCGATCGGTCTGTAATCCTGGACTTTTCTCAGTTCAAGCTGACCGGTATTCAATATGAACTGAAATGTCTGATCTGTCAGGTTTGCTACATCTGATTGGAAATCTACAGTTGTAACGGTAAAGTTCAGGGAATCAAAAAATTCCGATACGGAACCGCTGGCTTTAACCGAGGCTCTGGCCATTGAAATGAAAGAATTATCACTAATGAATCTCGTGTTTACATCTCCGTTTATTCTGGTACGGTAAGTTCCTTTATCCGGGGTAAGCGAAAAGAAAAGGTTTTGACCTTCCAATACAATATCCGGTGTAGTGAAGGACAGATCGACGCTTCTGCCGGATATTCTCGTTGTCAGGGGGAGCAATGTAAAATCGACGCCACCGCGTTTCGACAAAATAGCAAGAAGGTTTTTATCTCTTTGGGAATCGATGTGAAATCGGGCTTTTGTCAATGTTAGACTTTTCACGGCTTGAAGCGGTGTTAATTCACTGTTCTTCTTTATAAAATAGAATGGCGAATAAAAAGCCTTAAAGGATCCTATTTCAGCCAGAATATCACCGGGACCGCCTTTGCCATAAACTCTGAGATCTTTGATGTTGATGTAGCTGAATATGGAAGGAGAAATGGAACTGTAAACTAAATCATACCCAATCATTTCCTCCAATGAAGAAATGAGCTCCTCCCTCACTTCATCCATCCGTTTTCCCGTATAATCAGTAATAGGGACAATCACAAGAGCTGTAATGGATATTATTACAGATAGAATGAGAAATTGTATGATATGTAACTTCCTATCAACTGAAAAAGGCAAAAGTTCCTCTCTGCTTAAAATATACTACGACTAATTTTATTATCGTTAAAGCGGTGTATAATTTTTATAATATAAGAGCTATCGGGAGCCTATTAGTTACAAAAATAATGATTATCCTGTAATATCTGCTCATGGAACAGGAAATACTAAAAGGATTCATCGTTATAGAAGGACTGGACGGATCCGGAACAACAACTCAGCTAGACAATATAACATCTTTCCTGAGTAATAGAAACATCAGCCATGTACGCACGTTTGAGCCCACTGACAAGGAAACAGGTCTTTTGATTAGACAGGTCCTTGCGGGAAAAATCCCCCTGAAACAGGAAACGATAGCCTATCTATTCGCCGCTGACAGAAATGAACACATTCACGGTGAAAAAGACGGGATCATTGAACTGCTCAAGAGCAATCGCTATGTCATTTCCGATCGGTACCATTTCAGCTCCATAGCTTATCAGTCGATCAATTCCGATCCTGCACTAGTCAGAGAACTGAACAATCGTTTTCCGCTGCCGGAATATCTCATATTCATTGACGTTTCCGTCGAAGAATGTCAGAAAAGAATGAAACAACGCAACGGAACAAAAGATATATACGACAGCATCGAATATCAGCGGAAAGTTCTGGAAAATTACAATAGAGCTATAGACTATTTTTCAGATTCATCGATGAAAGTTGTAAGAATCAATGGAATGCAAAGCGCCGAACTTGTTTTTCAGGATATTCTGGAAGCTGTCTTTTCCGATTAATATATTCTCGATTTAAAACGATAATAGTAATGTGAAAAAGTTATTTTTGATCTTTATTGCGGGAATAATTGTCTCAAGCCCCCTTTTTGCATATAAGATTCTCTATGCCGAACAGTTTTACGAACTCTATCATAATCATTTATACCAGTATCCTGATGACAGCGCTGAAAACATATATTATCTGGGTATGGCTTTAAGATCGGATTTCGCCAATCCTCTGAACGCGCTGGCCAAGATAAACAATGAAAAGGAATGGGAAAAATACCGTTACCTTTTTTATATGCATGTCAATCTCAGAATTATTGATTCCTATATTAAAATGGCTACTAAATTCGACAGACAGAAAGCTTATTTCTATAATGCTCCCTGGCAGCAGGCGAATATCGAAAGTCTCAACAAAGCGAAAGAATGTTACGTTTATGCACTCAACTTCTGGGACGATGCTCTGGAATGGTCCAAAAAAGCTTCTTCGCCGAAGTTCTCCTGGATGTTCATAGAAGATATTCAATACTGGGAAGATGAAAACTACAGAATACAGCAAGGCGAACTTGATTACCAGGCCATTCTGACGAGACAGATCGAAAGAGTCGATAAGCTTATTGCCGAATTTGAAGCAATGGACGAAAATACCTACTAGATGAAAAGACACAGAACATTATTAATCTCATGTTTTATAGAGGATTCTCCACAGGCTATGCCTCTGGCGACTTCTATCTTAAAAAGCTATGCCTGTTCAATCGCCGATATCGATATAGAGCTTGTGAACTTTACAATAAACTCCGATCCTGCAAACACAGCTGATATTCTTCTGAACAAAAATCCCGACAGCATTGGATTTTCACTTTACCTCTGGAACAGCGCCTTTTTTGAAAAAGTGGCTGAAATAATAAGGGAAATGAACTCTTCTATAATTCTATATGCCGGTGGTGCGGAAGTCACGGCATCATCGGAAAGACTCCAGAACACAGGATTGTTCGATCATCTTATTCCCGGCGAAGGAGAGATGCCCTTCAAATTGCTGATGGAGTCTCTCATGAAAAACAAAAATACAGAAGCCATTCTGACAAGACAGCATGAAACAGATATCAACTTAATACCTTCCCCCTATTTAAGTGGTACTTTAAATCCATCCGAATATGATGGCCTTCTCTGGGAATTATCAAGAGGCTGTCCTTTCAACTGTTCATTCTGCTGCGAATCCCGGGGGATAAGCGGTGTCAGATATTATGATTCAGATAGAATACGGGATGAATTGCGTCTTTTTGAAGAAAAAGGTGTCGAGCAGATCTGGGTGCTGGATCCGACATTCAATGTAAAAAAAGACCGTGCCTTAACAATTCTCAATATGATTGAGGAAATTGCACCACAGATACACTTCACTTTTGAAGTACGCGCGGAATTACTCGACGAAGAAATTGCTGAAGCCTTTTCCCGGATCCATTGTTCTCTTCAAATCGGTTTACAAAGCAGCAGTGATGATGTTCTGAAAAAGTTAAATAGAACTATAAAAGCGGATGAATTTATTGAAAAAATCGCTCTTTTAAATAAATATGGAGTCGTTTTCGGATTGGATCTGATATATGGACTTCCCGGAGATTCGATATCAGGTTTTAAACAAAGCCTGGACTTTGCTGTGGAACTGATACCGAATCATCTTGATATTTTCCGACTATCTGTATTTCCGGGCACAGAACTGTATGATGAAGCGGATTCACTTGGGCTCATTTTCAATGAAAAACCGCCCTATGAAGTTCTGAGAAGTCGTAGTTTTTCTGAAAATGAGCTTAATTCTGCTGAAAATCTATCCATCGCCACTGATCTATTTTACAACAGCGGCAAAGCTGCTCCATGGCTTATGCCTCTTTTGGATTCTCTGGATAAAAAGCCCAATGAGTTTTTCCAGCTATTTGCTGATTTTATTGCCGGTCTCAAGGTTTCATCTGAAAATATTGCTGAAATCCAAAGTGATTTTCTGATAAAACTTTTAAGTCATGATGAAGACGATGATGTTCTAGCTGTAACGCTGGATCTTTTAAACTTTCATCATCTTTTTAATAATTCCCTGTACGGAAACATAGAATACAGAAATTCGCAAATCTCTGATTTTCCCGACTCTCATATCTTTGTTAAGAATTCTGTTCTCCAATGGGGAGTTTTTTCATACGATGTTACGCTGTATTACGAGTTGGGAATGTTCGATCTGAAGTGGTTTATCGGTGAGTTCGAAAGAGACGTTTCTTATGGATTGGTTTTCAATATCCATGGAGAAATACAGGTTATGGCTGTCGATAAGATTTATTTTCAGTTTCTACAATCAATAGATGGAAAAAGGACCTTTGCAGAAATATTGAAGCTTATAAACACAAAAGCTGATGAATTATCAGAATTCATCAGCTTTCTGGCGGAAAATGAACTTATCGGTTCTCTTTAATGAACATGGCATCTCCGTAGGAGAAAAACCGGTATTTTTTTTCTACAGCTTCTTTATAGGCTCTTTCAATGAATTCTTTTCCGGCAAAGGCCGAAACCAGTACAAGCAGCGTCGATTCGGGCGTATGGAAGTTTGTAAATATCTGATTCACAATCTTGAATTTATATCCCGGGTAAATAAAAAGATCTGTGTACTGTGTGCCCCGTTTCAATTCTCCATTTTGCCAGGCGGATTCTAGAGTTCTGATTGAAGTTGTGCCGACCGCCAGGATCTTCTTCCCTTTCTTTACAGCGGATTCTACCTTCTCCGCCGTCTCATCGGAAACATAAAACTCTTCTTTGTGCATTTCATGATCAAGCAGATTTTCCGTCCGTACCGGTGCAAATGTCCCCAGACCGACATGAAGCGTTACATAGGCGACATCCGCTCCGGTTGCTTTTATTCGATGTATAAGACCTTCCGTAAAATGAAGACTGGCTGTAGGAGCCGCAACCGAACCGGTTATTTCCGAAAAAACAGATTGGTAACGGGAGCTGTCCATCAACTCATCTTCCCTTTTGATATAGGGGGGAAGAGGAATATGTGCAAATTCGTCCAGATAATCATCGTCAATATCCCGATCGAATTCGACAGTTCGGATATTGGTCCCGCCCTCCTCTGTTATTCTTCCATTCAGGCTTCCCGGAAAATTATATTTCTTACCGACTTTCTGCCTTTTCGCTTTTGAGACCATGGCTTTCCAGGCTTTGCCCGATATCTTTTCCAATAGAAAAAACTCAACCTTTCCACCGGTTTCTTCTGAAAAACCGAACAAACGGGCTTTCCGGACTTTTGAATTATTAAAAACGACCAGTGTGTTTTCATCAATCAAATCGGGAAAATCCTGCATATTCTTATGGGAAACAGTTCCCGTCCGGGGATCAAGAACCATTAAATTTGATGTTCCCCTCTCTTCCGGGGGGTACTGTGCTATTAATTCATCGGGCAGATCAAAAGAGAAGTCCCTGATTTTCATTATCACTCCTGTCCAGACCGAGATGGTTATAGGCCAGCGCCGTTGCGACCCGCCCCCGGTTGGTTCTTTTTATAAAACCCTGTTGAATGAGATAGGGTTCGTAGAAATCTTCCAGAGAATCGATACCTTCGCCTACGGAAATGGCAAGTGTCTCCGCTCCCACAGGTCCTCCGGAGTATTTCGTTATTATCGTATTCAGAATTTCACGATCCAGTTTTTCCAGACCGTATTTGTCTATTTCAAGACGTTCGAGACTGCTTTTCACAATAGAAGTCGTGACAGTTCCGTCACCCTGAACCTGTGCAAAATCCCGCATTCTTCTAAGGATACGATTTGCGACTCTCGGTGTTCCGCGGCTGCATCTTGAAAGTTGTGCCGACGCTTCCTTTTTAATTCTTATTTCCATAAGGTCGGCGCTGCGCTCTATAATGCTCTGCAGCTCTTCGGGAGAGTAAAATTCCAGCCTTACAGTTATGCCGAACCGCGTATACAAAGGACTGGAGACACGGCCGGGTTTTGTTGTTGCACCGACAAGCGTAAAAGGGGGAACGGGAATTCTGATAGTTCTGGCCGAAGGTCCCTGTCCAATAATCCAATCCAGTTCATAATCCTCCATAGCGATATAGAGCATTTCTTCTATTGCCGGTTTGAGTCTGTGAATCTCATCGATAAAAAATACTGTTCTGGGACTTATAGTCGTTAACAACCCCGCCAGATCTTTTGGCTTATCAAGTGCGGGAGCAGAGGTGACACGGGATTCAACCCCCAGTTCATTGGCCATGATTCCTGCGAGAGTTGTTTTACCCAGACCGGGAGGTCCGCTAAGGAAAACATGATCAAGGGGTTCCCCTCTTTCCCTGGCCGCCTGAATATATATAGAGAGATTCTCCTTCAGTTTCTCCTGCCCCTGGAAATCTTCCAGAAGCCGAGGTCTGATTATATTCTCTTTTTTTTCTTCGTCTCCGATTAATTCGCCGGAAAGTAAGCTGGACCCGTCCATTTATTCCTCTTTGAGTTATCAGGTACTTAGGATTATTATCGCCTGACGGATAATTTCCTGGTCCTGTTTTTCGCCGCTCAGCTTTTTAACTTCAGTATTTTTTAGAATCTCGGCGACTGCTTTAGTTACTTGTTTCTTTTCGAATCCCATGGATACGAGTGAATGGATAATTTCTTTGTGAGACTGTTCTTCCGCCGAGATGCTTTCCGTTTCCAGCTTCAGCTTTCCTTTCAATTGAAGGATAATTTTCTGTGCTGTTTTAGTTCCGAGACCCGGCAGAGAGCTGAGCGATTTAACATCTTCCGTTTCAAGGAACTCGAAAAATCGACTGACAGAAACACCGGAAAGTATTTTTAAAGCCCCTTTGGGACCGACGCCGCTGACGCTGATGAGATCGAGGAAGAGGGTTCTCTCATCAACTGTCGAAAACCCGAAAAGAGTCATCTGGTCTTCTTTGTGGTGAAGATAAACAAAGGCTTTCGCTTCCTGATCCACTCCCGGAAAGCCGGAGAGAGAAACCGTTGTGGTCTTGATATCCCACTCTATTCCATAGTTCTCCAATCTGATGTAATCAAGTCCTTTGGCTGTAACGATACCTTTTATACTGTTAAACATGTAATACCCTCATATGGACATGGCATATTGCAGCTGCCAGTGCATCGGCAGCATGATCAGGTTTAGGGATTTTATCCAGTCCGAGGATAAGCTTAACCATCTGCTGAACTTGATTTTTATCAGCTCTCCCGTTGCCGACAACAGCCTGCTTGATCTGAAGCGGCGTGTACTCAGAAAGCATGAGTCCGTTCTGAACCATACACAAAGATAATACACCCCTCGCTTCTGCTACTGGAAGAGCTGTTTTCACATTTTTTGCAAAATAGAGAGTTTCCATTCCTGCCTCAACAGGCTTAAACTTTTCAATTATTATCGATAATTGATCAAATATTTCCTTTAGGCGGACCGGTGCGGGAATTTTGGAATCAGTGGATATGGAACCGTGGGCGACATAGGTCAACCGGTTTCCATCAACATCGATGACCCCCCAGCCGGCGTTGGCCAGACCGGGGTCAATACCGAGTACTCTTGACATTACTCCATATCAAAATCATCGGGGATATTGAGATTTGAAGCAACGGACTGTACATCATCATCGTCTTCAATTTTATCAATAAGCGCGAGAACCTTAGCCGTTTTCTCATGATCAAGTTCTACGGTTGTATCGGGAACCATTGAAAGTTCGGCTTCAAGCTGATTGAAACCGCTTTCCTGAAGAGCTTCGAGCACGGTCTCAAAATCTGAAGGTTCAGTTTTCACTTCGATGATTCCACCGTCTTCCGCAACATCTTCAGCTCCGGCCTCAAGCGCCGCTTCAAAAAGTTTTTCAAAATCGACTTCATCGCTACTGTAAGTAATAACGCCTTTTCTGTTGAACTGATATGATACAGCTCCCTGCGCTGCAAGCTGGCCACCACCTTTGGTCAGTATGCTTTTAACATTGGCTGCAGTCCTGTTCTTATTATCAGTCAGAGTTTCGATTATGAGACCGACGCCACCGGGAGCATAAGCTTCGTACTGAAGTTCAACATAATCAACGCCGTCAAGGTCGCCTGTTCCCTTCTTGATGGCTTTTTCCATGTTGTCTTTAGGCATGTTGGCGGCTTTCGCTTTAAGGATAACCGTTCTGAGTCTGGGATTCATATCCGGATCCCCGCCACCTATTCTTGCAGCGACGGTTAACTCCTTAACGATTTTTGTAAACATTTTCCCTCTCTTCGCATCGAGGGCACCTTTTTTGTGTTTGATAGTATGCCACTTGCTATGGCCGGACATATATGCTCCTTTCTTGACATCACCGGCTTCCCATACAGAAAATCGACCGGATTAATACAAATTGATTTTATCTTTAAATAGTGCTATTAAACCTATCATATCGAAAATTGCACTGTCAATATGAACAGGAACAGGCAATACTACCGAATACGATAACCGTTTTTAATTCTAAGGCCAGCTGACTGGAAAATCAAAACCCGCTTTATCGATTTCTTCTCTTATTTTCAACAGTACGGGATTCATAAACAGCCTCATATCATCGCTAAGGGAAATACAATCATCATGGAATCTGAATGATCCCGGAGGAAGAGATCTTATTGTATCTTTTATGATCTCTTCCGGAGTAATGGAAAACCTTTTTATGAATTCTGTTTTATCAATGCCTTTCGCGGTTCTCAGTCCCATCATGAAATTTTCAAACAAAAACTCGCCGGGAGATATTTCCTCAACAGAAGCATTCCAGTCCGAAGACTCCCCTTCAAGCCAGAGTTTCAGATCAGGCGGATTACTGTATCGCTGTATGGATCCATTTCTGAACATAGCCACAGCTCCCGGACCGCAACCGAGGTACTCATTCATTTTCCAGTATTGAAGATTATGAAGACTCTCGGAATCCGTTTTGGCAAAATTGGACACTTCGTAATGATTGAAGCCCTTATCGATCAAGTACTCACGACTCAAACTCCACTGGTTTTCTTCTTCTTCACTATCGGGAAGCAGCGGGTTATTTGAAATAGGAGAGTTTTCTTCAATAATCAGAGAATAACAGGATATATGATCCGCACCGGATTGGACCGCTTTTTCCATATCGGATATCTGACCGATCGCACTCTGGCCGGGAAGACCGGTAATAATATCGATGTTTAACCTGCCGGACCATTCACGCCTGAGAATATCAAGGGCTGTATCGATGCTTTCAACCGTAGTTCTTCTACCGGACTCTTGGAGAACGATTTCATTGAAACTCTGTATGCCAAGACTCAGCCGGTCTACCGGACTGTCCTTAAGCAGAGCTATTAACTCTTCCGTAACATCTTCAGGATTGCACTCCATAGTGAATTCTTCTGTTCCGTTATTTGTCTTTGTCCTTAAAAAATCCAGAAGCCGTCTCAAGGCTGAATGGGACAGACCTGATGGAGTCCCGCCGCCTATATAAACTGTTTTTAATGATCGGGAACCGGTCAGTTTCATCTGATGGATAATCTGGCTGATTAATTGATCAGTAAAATCATTTTCCGTCTTTTCATCCTTGAGAGGAATAGAGTAAAAGTTGCAATAACTGCATTTGCTCCGGCAGAAAGGAATGTGCAGATAAAGAGGAATGGATTTCATTTGTACAGCGTAAATTGATTTAACGGCCAGTATTTCATCAAAATCAAACCTTCTATCCGTTCTCTTGATAAAACGCCCCAATCAGTAGAGTCGCTCGACATCATTCTGTTATCACCGAGTACAAAGTATTGATCATCTTCAAGAGTCAGCGCATCTATATTCCCTGAAAAAGGCATATCATCAGTCCAGAACTCAGGGAGATTGTTAATCTGGATATCATAATCTTTATCAATGACTTCAAATTCACTGAGAAAATAAATCGATCCCTCGGGTTTGATAGATACCTTATAGTCGCTCATTCTTATCGTATCTCCGGGAATTCCAACGATTCTTTTAATGAGATACCCCTGATTCCATGATTCAGAGCTTATTGAATTTAAATTAACCTTCCCGAAAGTAAAGAATTTAACAACTCCGTTTAAAACTGCAAAAGCTCCTTTTCTTCTTTCCATATAAGGAGGCGTCAGTACAATCAAATCTCCCCGTTCGGGAGTTCGTACTTGCGGCAGCTGCAAACCTAACATATTTATTTTGAAACCGTAAACGAAGGGAGAATAGATCATAACGCTGCCCCTGCTGACTTCCGGTTCCATGGAAATGGAGGTCATTTTTATTGTGGCGGCAAAAAGGGAAAAGACAATTTGAAAAAAAAGGAGAAGAATGAGTACTTTTAAAATGGTTTTACGGCGTCGGGCAACTGTCTCTTTCCTGTCATGATAGGAACGCTTAAATCTCACTGCCATTATCAATCTGCTCCTGTAGTATGAGATGCCCCGATCCTGTGAGGATAGCATAGTCCCCTTTGCGTTGACAAGAGGTTTTTCTCTCCCTATAATCGTCACAAGTCGACAGAATCAGGTTCGATTTAAGGACAAAGAAATGGGACAGAAAAAGAAAAAGACACCATCCAATGTGCTGGGAACCAATAGAAAAGCAAGATTTAATTATTTTGTAGAAGACACTCTTGAATGCGGGATCGCTTTACAGGGCACGGAAGTCAAGTCTTTGAAAGAATCAAAATTCTCTTTTACAGACAGTTTCGTTGAAATAATACGGGGTGAAATGTTTCTCAACAAGCTTCACATTACACCTTATGATTTCGGCAACATACACAACCATACTCCCGACCGTTCAAGAAAGCTTCTTGCGCATAAGAAAGAAATCGAAAAACTTGAAAAAAAGGTGAATGAGAAAGGTTTTACTTTAATACCTCTTAAATTCTATCTGAAAAATGGAAGAGTTAAAGTTGAAGTCGGCTTATGCCGCGGTAAAAAGCTTTACGATAAAAGGGAAACAATAAAAAAGAAAGATCAGAATCGCGATGCCGAAAGGAATTTCCGTAACGACTATTGACTTCGTTCATTTTTGGATATACTTTATATCTGCACTGCAGGGGGTGCCCCGGTTTCGACTGAAGGATTGTCGGGGGATAGGCTGCAAGTAGAGCGTTAACTCTTTAAACTGGCAAAAACTATAAATGCTGAAGAAAACGAATCTTTTGCAATGGCTGCTTAGTTAGCCGACGGATCCGGAACCTGCTGTTCCTAAGGAACTGGAATCCGACAACAATAGGAACTTACTGGTGCTATAGTCCGGGATAGTATCAGGACATTTTTCCGGTCTCAGGGTAATGAGGTCTGTGGCTTCACCTAACGTTATCCGAAATAATATGAAGCGACTAAACTTGTAGAGGTTTATTTCACGCCCTTTAGGACGCGGGTTCGATTCCCGCCACCTCCAAAAGATAAGGACATTGCAGTTTGCTGTGATGTCCTTTTTAAATTTGACGCGGGAATCGATCGGTAGTGAGCGCCGAGCAAGGGCGAGGATTAAAGCGAACGGACGCGGCCTGGAGGGAGCCGGAACGTTTCCGGCGGAAGGAAGGGATTCCCGCCACCTCCAAACGATAAGGACATTGCAGTTTGCTGTAATGTCCTTTTTTATTTCAATAAGCTGTCATAATTCAAAGATCTAATCAGAGATAATATTCTGTTCAGATAGTTCAGACTGGTCAAAGGGACAGACTTCCAGTTCTTCATCATAAAAAACGGCGCCGCAGAACGTACATTCACGGTATGTTCCTTCGTGAATAAACTCAATGGATTGAATGAGATTGTAGTTCATGTAAATCTCTCCGTAAACGCCGAAATCACGATCGATGCCGCCGATATACCCGTTTGTATTTACCAGAACATTAAAAACTTCACCACTGGTGAGAGTCATGCCCGCAGCGGTAAAGCCTTCAATGGGTTTGTCATATTCTTCGAGAAATTCAATTTTCTTAATTTTCTTGAAATCAAGTTGATACGTAGCCGTACCCATCTCTGATCCTCTTCTGATCCAGAAGAAATATTTCGGTTGTCGGTTCAAATCAAAATATTTCATATGCGAGAATTGAAATTCGATATCTTCATTATCAAGAATTTTGACAGAGAAAAAAGGCTCATAGTCAAGATTTTGCCCGTAAAGGGTCGACAAAAGACAAAAGAATGCGACAGGCAGAAGGTGTTTTATTCTCATAGAACCCATCATAACATCAATTCTCAACAATTTCCTTAAATATTACTTCCTGATTCGCCAGGTCAATCAGGTCCGGAGTGATTTCAATTGTGCCATTAAGTGGAAGATCCTTTTTCACAGGCATAAGAACTTCCATAGCCAGATCCGGAATCAGAAAAACAGCCTGCTTCTCTTTCTTCCCGACATAAACCGCTGAACCTTTCCATTCGGGATTCTGAAGTAGATATACCAGTTTCCAGTGAAGATTGGACTTTCTCTCCGCAGAAACAACAGTACCGGAAACAGATTCAAAAAGAGCCACTCTTTCGATTACCTGATCTTCATTCAGAATCGGCTTACCGGTTATATGGTTTCTGAGCTGCTGAAGTACAATCAGATCGGGATATCGTCTCAGGGGGCTCGTTGCCCTGGCATAGAAATCGAGACCGAGACCTCCGTGCCCTTCGGGAACCGTTGACATCCGGCTCCTTTTCATAAACTTCCTTGAAGCGAATTGAGATGCCGGATCAGGTTCAGGCTTCTTATCGAAGTCGGGTTTCGGCTGGGTCGCAAAGGGAACGGGGATTTCATTTCTGATTGCGAATAGCGCCGCTGCGTTTCCGGCCATCAGCATGGCATCGGTAACCATTTTACGACTTTCCAATTCGGGGATTGGGCGAATTTCAACTCGATTATTTTCATCTGCGCGGATCTTGGCTTCCGGAAGGCTCAATTCAACGGCTCCATTTGAAATCCGTTTTTCCCTATAACGACTTGTTACTTCGTAAATATCCTTAAGCGGCCCTTTGTCGAGCATCTTATCAGCCTGGCTGTATGTAAGTCTTGTAACTTTAACATTGGAAAGGACAAGAGTGATATCATCGACATTCATTTCCGGATCGAATGTCAATCCGAAAGAGAATGCAGGTGAGATTTCATGCAAACCCAATCCCAGTTTTTCAGTAGCTTCCGGAGGCAGCATGGAAACGGTTGTTTCGGGAATATAGAGATTAGCCCCCCTTCGCGAAGCCTCAAGATCCGCATCACTGTCCGGGGGAGCCAATAATGCGGCATCGGCAATATGTATCCATATTCTATCTCCGTCAATGCTGATGGCATCATCGGGATCTGTATTTCCTTCATCATCAATAGCGAAGGATTCGAGATGGGTCAGGTCGACCCTCTCGTCATCTTCGAAAAAGCTCAACTCCGCCGATGAGCTTTTCAGCGATAGTTCATAGCGGTTCGGCCAGGGGTTGATACTGTAATCCCAGATTCCGAGTTCCAACAGTGTTTTATGGGCGTTTTCCGGAGTTTTTGCCCGGCCCAGCTCTGTTAAGATCCGGGAGTTCCTGCTTTTTTTATAGGCCATGTTTTCAAGATCAATAAAAAACGTTTTATCTTCGGGGAGAGTCGTCCTGCTTTTCAATCTCTCCATAAAGGCCTGCCATTGTGCCTGTTCCTCTTCTTTCGCTTTCTTTGCGAGAGACGCCTGTTCCACTTCCTCGGGAGTGCAGACAATTATTTCCTCAACAGTTCCTTTGAAGTAGATTGTCCGATTAAGCAGCAGATAAGCCTGCCATGCCGTTGATGGAGTGTATTGACCGAATATAAGGGAAGACAGCTCCTCCAGATCGGGTTTCTCTCCGATCAGCAATTCCCAGCCTTCCTCTATCTGGCCCTCTGTTTCCTTAAGCTCCTCAAAATTGCCTGTCGGTCCTTTATGGAGAAGCTGGATATCTTTTTCTCTGACTTTTTTTGTTTTGCCGCCCTTCAGGACGATATCGATTTTATCCGCCACTGCTGTAACAATGGCGGGATTATGCTTGTATAAAACTAAATTCCCTTTTTCCATAAGATATCAATCTTAATGAAAAAAGGGGAAACAGTACAGTGCGTAAGTTATTCCCGCACCTTTAAGGACTGGAAGAAGATCACATCTTCGACTTCTTTGTCAAAACTGTGGTAAACTGGTTCCTTTTCCGATTCGGCAAGTATTCTGTCGGCATCGGCTAAAGCTTCTTCAAACAGGAGATTCAGAGAAGGTGATGAACGCTTCCAGGGCGGTTGGGAATCGAGAACCAGATCAAAGTCCAGAGTGATTCTGTCATCGATGGCATCTTTATACTGCCATTCTCCTGATTTGATATCGAACTCATATAAGGGTATGAACCTGTAGGCGTTCTCGATCAGATAATCCAGAGCATTGCATATGTAATCAAACTCATCGGCAGAAAAACTATAGTGCAGATTGAGCCTGACCCACCCCGGCTTCATACCATTCAGCCCCCGGTCTTCGACAAGATGAACGAATCTGTTGGAAAGAACCTTGTCTATGCTTAACAGCCTGTGTCCGTAAGGTCCTGCACATGAGCACCCGGCTCTGGTTTGTATTCCGAAGAAGTCATTCATCACTCTTGTAAATAATCGGGGATGAATAAAACGATCACCATGTTTCACATTGAATGCGATAATATTGACTTTTTTATCAGGGTCCGTCGATCCGTAAAATTCAATACGATCATCATTGCCGAATCGTTCTACAAACTGAGAAAAGAGATAATGTTCTATCTTCTCTATCGTCTTTATACCGATCTTCTCTTTAAGCTGAAATACGAGGGATGTTTTGATCGCCTGCAGGATTCCGGGAGTGCCCGGCTTTTCTCTCGTTTCGATGTCATCGGAGAATTTCTGAGTGTCATAAGTTACAAAATCAACCGTACCTCCGGCGGCGACTGAGGGAGGCAGAGTCTTGTTGTAAATCTTCTCATTGAAAACAAGAAGTCCCGAAGCCCCGGGTCCTCCCAGAAATTTATGGGGAGACAGGAAAATCGCATCAAAATAGGCTTCTTCGTCTCGGTTCATATCAATTTCCACATAGGGCGCGCAGGCTGCGAAATCAAAGCAGGCGATGGCACCGTTGCGGTGAAGAATACGCGCCACTTCATAAATAGGCGTTTTTATGCCCGAAACGTTTGACGCTGCTGAAAAGGAACCAATTTTTTCTCTATTGTTATATTTCGGGTCTGAAACCATAGTCTGGAGGGCATCTAGATCCAGTTCTCCGCTGTTATTGAGGGGAACTTCTATAACCTCACAAAGACTTTGACGCCACATAATCTCATTTGAATGGTGTTCATAAGGTCCGACGAAAACTATGGGTTTGTTATTCTCCATCTGTTTCCGCAAAGAGGTGCGGCACGGCGATTTCACTTCTTCCACCAAAGAGCAGGAGTCGATCATACCTTCAAGACGATGTTTTGTAGCCGGCGGCCAGAAAACTCCGAGGATTTGCTGAAGACGCATGATCGCACCGGTCGCTCCGGTACCTGCAAATATGATTTTCCCGGTCTTTCCGGCATTAACGATTTTTTTAATCCGCTCTTCCGCTTCATGGAGCAGATTTGTCATAGTCTTACCGGTAAAATCGTCATCTGTATGGGAATTGGCATAGTAGCGCATTAAGTCCTGTAGATAGTTTTCTATGAAATATAGTCCCCGTCCGCTGGCGGTATAATCAGCGTATACAAGAGGTCTTTCGCCAACCGGGGTTTTAAACATATCGTTCCGACCGATTATTTCATGACGAAGCCATTCCTGTTCAATCATCTCTTTTATAGGTTCCATTTTTACATACTCCTATTCAGTTTATTGATAATAACTCTTCATTTTCTATACATCAACCTAAAACTTGATCATTTTTCCCATGTAGTAAAATTAAAAAAAATGATACAGTACTACATAGATTTATAATACAATTATGATATTCGATAAGTAAAAATTAGAGGTTTCCTTGGACAAATACGTCATAGATCAGAATTTTGAGAAATTTAAAGCCCGAAAGATTCATCTCGATAACTATACAATTAAAAAACTGGGAATTGTCGGAAATCAGACAGTGTTGAAAATTAATGATTTTCATCTGTATTGCATACCCTATGATCTGGGCTTGCGGGACTGTAAAGTCCTGATGATACTGGATGCAAAGGAGATTGAGTTTTTTAAACGATCCTTTGATAAGATTCATTCCATTCACTTCGTGTTTGATAATCCTATATATAAAAAACCCATATCGCTCTTCAACCGTTGTAAGATAACAAACCTCAATGTGATGAATCCGGAAACCCGCCACTGCTTGGTATCTCTGGAATATACCGTGATACCTAATGATTACAAAGAAATTCTCATCAATTTTCATAAGCGCTATGAAGCTCTGGAATTCCTTTATAAAAATGACCAGTTTCGCGGAAAAACGATAAACAGACAGATGCTTAAGCTGGGCCGTGTAGACGATTCCGTACATCTGAGAACAGAGAATGGCACCGAGCCGCTAAAAATGCTCATAATCAATTCTTCCATGTCAATCCTCAGGATTATTGGAGATGATTATGAAGAAAATTATGCGATAAATACGAGGGTTCAGATAGAACTGTTCAGTAAAGATAATTCTTTTTTTGTATCGGGGACCGTTGTGATCAGAAAGGAATCAGAGGAAATTCCAGGGTATTGGATACTGGATATCAAGCTCGAGTTTTCAAGTTTCTTAACAGATATAATTTATTTGGTTCTTAAAAAGACATCGTCCCAGGAAGCTAAGAAAGATGTAAAAGAAGAACAGACTGAATCATAAAGACACAATCATGCAGAATAATACTCATTACCCTGTTTCTCATTTCTATTGGTTGCCGGTTTTTTATCCTAACTCTCCAAGGCATTTAGCC
Organism: Spirochaeta isovalerica; assembly: GCF_014207565.1. Classification (NCBI taxonomy): domain Bacteria; kingdom Pseudomonadati; phylum Spirochaetota; class Spirochaetia; order Spirochaetales; family Spirochaetaceae; genus Spirochaeta; species Spirochaeta isovalerica. The sequence continues at coordinate 568,859 of NZ_JACHGJ010000001.1, forward strand.
TTTCAGTTTTGTTGACTTCCCATCATTGAAACAGCTATTATAAATCATGCTTCACAATAATAATTTAAAGACTTTTTTTCTGTTTCCTCAGAAACTTATTTTCGAAGAAATTGCCGAAGTTCTTGTAAGCGAACAGAATGAAGCGTTTGTTTTGAACAATCATGTAGAGTTTAGAGACGCACTTAAAATTTTTAATGAAAATTCCATAGCTTTTATAAATATAGACTCGGTTCTAACTGAATCGCAATGGATAGAATACATCAGAGACATCCGAAACGATTCTCATTTTTCACGCATACGCATCGGGATTCTCAGCTTTAATAATGATCAGAGATTGATCGATGTCTATCTGAACGAACTGAAGATTGATTGCGGCTATCACCTCTTATCAAGAAGAACAAAGAAATATGAAGAGGATATTCGCCGCATTGTCGGAAATTATAGAGATAAGTTCGGGAATAAAATCTTGAGGCTCGATTTTGATCAAACGGACCCTGTAAACTATGAGATAAAAATCCGGGGGCAAATACTTACAGGAAGAATTGACGCTCTCAGCTCTGCCGCAATGAGTCTGACACTCACCCATGAAAAACTTCTTTCTCCCGCTTTAGAATTGAATGAGATAACCCTGATCTACAGAGATCTGAATTGCAGGCTGATAGGTACGGTCATAGGAAATTCAAAATTAAACAAAAAACAGTTTATTATAAAATTTCAGAAGCTTTTTGAGGATTTCCATCAGAAAACCCTGTTTAATATTATATTCACTGTTCTGAACAACCGTCTGAAGGAGTTGGTGAGATAAAAGTGAATTATACATTTACAGAAGAAGACAGATCCATCTTAAAGGGCGTAAAATCAGTTATGAAGGGTATTGCCTTCATTTACGGAAATAACTGTGAAGTTGTTCTCCATTCCATGGAGAGCGCAGACCGGCCCATCATTGCCATTGAAAACAATCATGTCAGCGGCAGAGATGTCGGAGAACCCATGAGCGATTTTGTTTTCAAGTTACTTGAAGATATGTCCAAAGCGGACGAACCGTTTATTAATTTCTTTAAAAACACAACCTTGAGCAAAAATGAGCTGAAATCCAGTACCACATTAATCAGAAACAGTCAGAATATCATAATCGGGGCTCTTTGTATAAATATGGACTTATCCATTCCTGTACAGGAATTTTTTAAAGATTTTCTCCAGGCTGATTCGGACAAATATACGGGGACGAAAACGGCGGCATACACCCAGTCAACGAGAGAACTGATAGATTCTTCCATAACTATGGCTCTGGAAGAAGTGAATAACCAGAGAGGTTTATCTTCAACAGAGAGGAATAAAGCTGTCGTCTATGAATTGTACAAAAAGGGAATTTTCAGTGTAAAAAAAGGTGTTGAGATTACAGCTGAAGAGCTGGGGATTTCCCGTTTTACCGTTTACAACTATCTGAAAGCCATTAAGGATTCGGGAAAAAAATGACGTCCTTCAGGGAGTTGCTTTTAAGAAACAACTCCCCGTCAGGAACGTTTACATCTAATTTTTTTCTATTGTTTTTTCTATTGCTTTTTTAAATCCCGGTAAAGACCGGATAATAACATCATCTTCAACACAGCAGGAAAGCCTGAAATAACCGGGCATATTGAAACCGGTTCCCGGCACTGCCAGAATCAATTCATTCTGCAGGATATCGACAAATTTCATATCATCACCACCCGGGGCTTTAATGAAGATATAGAAAGTGCCATGGGGCAGAATGAAATCATACCCCATTTCCTTCAGAGGCCCGGCAAGGAGATCCCTCTTTTTTCTGTAGATTTCAGGATCAACTGTTTTTCCGTTTACTTCAACTATAGCCCGCTGCATAAGCGCCGGGGCGTTTGTAAAGCCGAGCCCGGTGGTGGCTGTCGTCATGACTTTAACGATCAGATCCCCTTCATCGGCTTCCGGATGAATAGCCGTCCACCCTATACGCTCACCGGGAATGGAAAGACTTTTGGAGTAGGATGAAACGATAATGGAATGTTTATATGAAGGAAATATGGGCGGAACCACATAATCATCAAAAACGATCTGCCTGTATGGCTCATCGCTGACCAGATATATAGCCCTGTCATATTCACGGCTTTTCCGTTCAAGAAGCTCTGCCAGTGCATCAATTTGTTCCTGCGGATATATAACACCGCAGGGATTGTTGGGAGAATTGATGAGGACCGCGGCTGTTTTCCTGTTTATGGCTTTCTCCATGGCTTCGAGATCCAGGAGAAAATTTTCCTGACAGGGAACGGTTTTCAATTCCCCCCCGAAATTTTCAACATACGTTTTGTAAACAACAAAATTCGGGATTGAAACAACGACATTGTCTCCTACATTCAGGATGGCCTGAAAAAGCAAAGTCAGAGCCGCACCGGCACCGCATGTCATGACTATATTATCCATATGAAGGGGAACACCCTGTTCTTCCGTAAGAAATCGGGCCACGAATTCCCGCGTTTCCCGATAACCGCTATTTGTCATATAAGCATGTTTTCCCGGAATATCTTCTTTCATGATGCGGATTATGGCTTCTGAAAACTCAGGCGGCGGCGGAACAATAGGATTTCCCAAACTGAAGTCAAATACATTTTCCTCCCCGTGTTCCGCTTTCAGTCGTGTGCCTTCATTGAACATTTTCCGGATGAGAGATGTTCCGAATACGGCTACAAGGTGATTTTTGGCAATAGGCAATTCAGTACTCCTTTAGTTCTTCCGTTCCGAAGATATAGCGGCTTCCCGCTTCAGCCAGAGCTGTTAACTCATGCTCGCCAGCCTTTACGACTACAGGCGCAATCCAATCTACATACTCGGTTATCCACTTTGTACACAGAGGCGCATAAGATAACCCGCCGGTCAGGATAACGGCGTCGACTTCTCCTTTAAGAGCCGCCGCAGCGCTTCCTATTTCCCTGCCGATCTGATAGGTCATGGCATGATAAATTTCTTCAGCTTCAGCATCTCCTTCAGAAATACGTTTTTCTATTTCACGGCCGTCATCTGTTCCGAGATAGGCCAGCAGACCGGCATTTTTTGTCAGTACATTATTTAGTTCAGCAGCTGACCCGTATTCACCTGAAAAACAGAGCTTTACGAGCAGTGTCGATGGAAGGGTTCCGGCTCTCTGCGGAGAAAAGGGACCGCCATCATTTGCGTCGTTGGTATCAATCATTCTTCCCTTTTTCATCGGGACAATAGAAATTCCTCCGCCCAGATGGGCCACTACGAGATTCAGTTCATCCAGAGGTTTGCCGATGGATTCTCCGTAATGTCTTGCCATAGCTCTTATGTTCAAAGCATGGAGGCGGCTCCGCCGATTTATGCCGGGCAACCCGGAATATCGGGCATAGGGTTCGAATTGATCGACAGAGACAGGATCGCAAATCAATGAGGGACAGTTGAATTGTTCTGCTACAGAATGAGCGATAAGAGCTCCGAGATTCGATGGATGGTTTGAATATTTCTCAGTTCTCAAGTCATTCAGCATAATGTCGTTTATGCCATAACTTCCGGCATCGAGAGCTTTAACGGGAGCCCCTCTTCCAGCACAGCAATGCAGCTCATTGACATTGTTCTCTTTTAAAAATTGAGCAACAGTATCAGCGCGATATGCTTCCTGAGCTGCCGTAGTCTCGAAGTTATCCAGCTCAGCACGGCTGTGGGTGATCGACCTGGAAGCGATTTCCTTCACATTTCCGGCTTTCCCACTCTCGTATAAAGCGACTTTAGTCGATGTGGAACCGGGGTTTACAACAAGTATCTTTTTCACATCAGACTCCTGCTGCAGCCAATGCCAGAATTATGGAGTTTTTCTTTTCGCTGGCCTGATCCGCACGGGATAACATGATTATGGGAAATGACGCTCCGGCTATCATTCCTCCGGAAGGGAATCCGGCGCAAAGGATAAGGCTCTTTCCAAAAATATTACCTGTATTCATATCGGGAACGACGAGTATATCCGCATCTCCCTGAACGGGCCCTTTCAGACCTTTAATTTCACAAGCCCTTTTGCTCAGCGCAAGATCAATAGCAAGGGGTCCGTCTACGATCCCGCCGCTGATCTGTCCCCTTTCAGCCATTTTGGAAAGCAGAGCCGCGTCAAGCGATGCGGGAATCGACGGATTGACCCTTTCCATTGCAGTCAGAACCGCTGCTTTCGGATTGATAACTCCCAGATTATTGAAGACATCAATCGCATTCTGGGTAATGGCTGCTTTCTGCTGAAGATCGGGATCGATAACCATCCCGCCGTCAGTTACCCCCAGCAATTTGCCCTCAGCGGTTTCCGCCACAAGAATATGGGAAAGAAGGGCACTTTTCATAAGCTCATCTTTGCGTTTGAGCACAGCTTTCATAAATACCGAGGTATCGACTTTTCCCTTCATCAGAACATGAGCTTTTCCCTGAAGAACTGCATCAACTGCATCATCTGCGGGATTTCCGGAAGAAAGGACTGCGTATTGATTCAAGTCGAAGAGTGAGCATTCCTTTTCAATCTGATCTTCTTCTCCGACAAGGAGAAAAGTGCAAATGCCCTCTTTTTCAACTTCTTTTAATGCGGAATATATATTTTCTCCCGTGGGAGCCACCACTGCGATAATCGGTTTCTGTCCGCCTTTTAGCTTTTCCGCCAGATCCTGAAATGTCATCTATGAGTTCCTTCCCAATACGAATGCTTTTTTATTAATTGTAACGATTTCCTCACCTTTCCTGGTGAAAACATTTTCGATTGCTTTGAGAAAAGTCTCCTCTTTTATAGGCAGAACTTTTGAAGCGGATCCGACAAGAACCATATTCTGTGCTCTCTGCGAACCCGCTTCCACAGCCAGGTTTTTTGTATCGATGATCATCGAGCCCGGTATGGAGTCAATCACGGAATAGAGCTTATCCTGCTCCGGATATTCGGGAATATTAATAAAAGGTTCTTTACCGGTAATCAACTGGCCGCCTTTTCTCAGATAAGAAATATGGCGGATTGATTCGAGAGGTTCCATGGAGAGAATCATATCAGCCTGACCTTCGGATATGAGATCACTGAAAATTTCCTCCGATGAAATCCGCATAGTCGCTATGACAGCTCCGCCTCTCTGGGACATTCCATGGACTTCTGCCTGTTTAACCTGAAGACCTTCCATCATGGCTCCCCTGGCAATTATGGCGGCGACAGAAAGAACGCCCTGTCCGCCTACTCCGCATAAAACAATATTGTATGTCATTTTTAAATTACCCCTTAGCGTATTTTCTTTTAACTACATGAATACAGGCTCTCTGAGCAATGATTACCGAAACACCATTATATTCAACTTCCTCACGGATTATTTTAACATTCTCTTCGTGGTGTTTCGGAAGCGGAATAATCGTTCTGACATGTTCCGGACTGACACCGCATCCCTTTACCACATTAATGATTCCTGAAGATTCGACTATAGTCTGCTGCATTCCCGTCATGGCAGTAATACTGTTATCGAGAATCATGAGAGTGACTTTATTTCCGGCCGAGAGCATATCGACCAGTCCCTGAATACCTGTGTGCATAAAGGTACTGTCTCCGATAACACCAACTACGGGATGGGCTCCGGCTTCAGCGGCGCCTCTTGCCATGGTAACAGCCGCACCCATATCCAGACAGCTGTGAATGGCGTTATGGGGTGCGAAATAACCAAGGGTATAGCATCCGATATCAGAGGTAACAACAGGATTCTCATATTCACCCATAACTTCGTTAAGAGCTTTATAGCTGTCTGTATGAGGGCATCCTTTGCAGAGCTGGGGAGGACGCCCCGGCATTTCAATTTCCGGAATTTCCGCTTTTTCAAAAGCCTCGAGTCCCATGGCTTTACGGCAGATATCAGGAGTGATCTCCCCCAGGTGAGGAATGACATCATTGAGCTTACCATCAACCTGAACGGCCTGAGGCAATATGCCCTTCAGAAATCTCTCTACGAAGGGATACCCCTCCTCGATAACAATGACCCTTTTTGCAGAACCTGCCAGCTCCCTGATTTTGTCTTCAGGCATGGGGTAAAAACTGATATGGAGATGGGAAGGCTTATTCTCAAGGTCTCTTTCAGCTTCCTTGTAATAGTTATATGCAAGACCTGTCGTAATAACGGCAACATCTCTATTGTTCCCGTTAAGGATAAGAGGATTGTAATCGCTCTTTTCGGAAATTTCTGCCAGCACAGGTCTCTGCTGCCAGAGATCTTCATAGTTTTGACGGCTTAAAAATGGAAGGTTGGTCCAATGCGAACGATCCTTTGACGGGTTGAATTCGTTTTTGGGCCTGACTTCTCCCCTTTTTATAACCGCTCTTGAATGGGATATTCTTGTTGTTAATTTAAGAAGAACCGGCAGATGCAATTTTTCGGAAAGTTCGAAAGCATCCTTAGTCATTTCATAGGCTTCCTGCTGATTTCTCGGTTCAAGACATATGGTTCTGGCGAAATCGGCGTAATAACGGGAATCCTGTTCATTCTGTGATGAATGCATTCCCGGATCGTCAGCAACAGCGAGAACAAGCCCTCCGTGGATAGTATATCCGACTGAATTCATAAAGGCATCAGCCGCGACATTCAAACCTACATGCTTCATAGTGACCAGAGCTCTTTTACCCATCATGGATACGGCGACAGCTGCTTCGTAAGCTGTTTTTTCATTGGAACACCAGGAAGCGATTAAAGATTCATCCTCTTTCCGTTTCCATTCCTGAAGATATTCGACAATTTCTGTCGAAGGAGTTCCGGGATAACCATAGGCGATCGACAAGCCGGCATCTATAGCCCCCTGGGCAACCGCCTCATCTCCAAGCAATACCATTTCACTCATATTGAACCTCTTATTTTTTTTAACTCTTTCTTAATAAATTATAGACTCTATCTGATTTTATACAATTATTTTGAATTTTAGTCAAAAATTTTTATATAAGTTTTTATGTGTTTTTTTTATTTACAGATTTTAAATTCTGTAAAAATAGAATATAATAAATCTCAAATTGTAAATTATTGGAAAATTTCCTCGTATATAAGGAGTAAACTGTGATTCTTCACTATCAGTTTATTGAAACAGCAAAGAAAAATAAAAGCCGGACAGCTATCAAAGACAGGATGACCGGAGCGACAATCACCTTTGAAAAAGCTTTAATTGCATCTCTCATATTATCCAAGAAATTCAGCATTTATAAAGATAAATATCTCGGTATTATGATCCCCACATCAGCAGGGGCCATGCTTTCGTCCATCGGAACACTTATGGCGGGAAAGATTCCCGTTATGATCAATTATTCGACGGGAGCCGAAGAAAACTGCCGCTATGCCCAGCGGAAGTGCGGTTTTACTACGATCATTACGTCAAGGGCTCTTCTTGAGAAAATAAAATGTCCCCTTATCGACGGAATGATCTGCATTGAAGATATTATGACCGGTGTAACAGTGGTCGATAAAGTCGCAGCGGCTATCAGGACCAAACTACCCGCCCGATCCATAATCAATTCTCTACCGGCGACGGTCGAAGATGATACGGCAGCTATTTTATTCACAAGCGGCAGTGAAAAAGATCCGAAAGCGGTTCAGCTTTCCCACAAAAACATAGGATCAAATGCCATAGACTCATACAGCGTACTGGAACTGACCCCTGATGATGTCATGCTATCCGGTTTACCGCTTTTTCATATTTTCGGGCTCCAGACCAATTTCTGGCTCCCTTTGACTCATGGATTTACCGCGGTTACATATGCCAACCCTCTCGAGTACAAGACAGTCGTGTCGATTATGAAACGGGAAGGTTGTACGGCTATAGCCTCAACTCCCATTTTTCTCTCCGGATATCTGCGGGAATCAAAACCGGGAGACTTTGAGAAGCTGACACTTATCGTCGCCGGTGCCGACAAGACTCCCGACTGGTTGAGAGAAGGTTACAGAGAAAAGCACAATATCGAAATAGTCGAAGGCTACGGTGCGACTGAAACAAGTCCCGTTATCAGCGTAAACCGCAGGAACTGGAATAAACCGGGCAGCGTCGGCCTTCCCTACCCGAGTTGCCATGTCAAAATCATAGATATCGCTACGGGAGAAGAGTTGCCCATCGGTCAGGAAGGGAAAATCATGGTCAGCGGAGATCTGGTCATGAAGGGGTATCTGGACGAGAGCCAGACCAGAGAGGCTATTACAGATGGATGGTATTTCACTGGAGATATAGGTCTTCTGGATGAAGACGGATTTCTATGGCATAAAGGCAGACTGAAACGATTCGTCAAAATTGGCGGTGAAATGGTTTCGCTGGTAAAAACGGAAATGATTATTGAAGAGGTCCTTCATGAAGATATCGAATGTTGTGTCGTCGATGTACCGGATAAGGTAAAAGGCGCTTCTCTTGTCTGCGTTCTGACACATGAGATTGACAAAGACAAGCTGATCAAAGACCTCGCCGATAAACTGCCCCCCATAGCCATTCCCAAAAAATTCCTCGTTATTGATGAATTCCCTAAAATGGGAAGCGGGAAAGCTGATTTCAGAACAATCGGAGAGATGGCAAAGGAAAAGCTTGCCTAGGACCTGAAAAATAAATCAGACTTCCAGGATAACAGTGAATCTGGCTCCTCCGGATTCGCTGTTTGAACATTGTATCGTTCCGCCGTGATCATTAATTATTGTCTGTACAGATGCGAGTCCGATACCCATGCCGCGGCTGTTACGGCCGCGGTCATTTCTATAAAACAGTTCGAATATCTTATCCAGGTTTTCTTCGCTTATTCCCGAACCGGAATCCTCAAATACAAGTTCTATTTGAGTGCACTCTGCTTTCTCCCTCTGATCTGCGGAAAAAATGATGTAGTCTCCCGGTTCAGTATATCTGCAGGCATTATCAAAGAGATTTTCGAAAGCTCTGGAGAGAAGTTTATCATCGCCTTTAAGGATTGTATCCTCATCGATATTTATCTTTTCAAGATAGTTCCTGCCACAGAGGCTTGCATCATTGCGGAACATCGAGGAGATGTCTTGCAGCCATGTCGACATATTGATTTCTTTCCAGTTTTCCCTCCAGCCCGCTGTTCTGCTTCTGCTGTAATCCAGAAGTTCATTGATACGGCTATCGAGAAGAGAGGCTTTTTTCTGCATCAGCTCAACTGTGGAGGCCACTTCGTCCCTGTTCGTAATAACTCCATCGGATAAAGCTTCCAGATATCCCTGTATAGAGGTCAAAGGCGTTTTAAGATCATGTGTCACTGACATGACAAACCTCTGTTCCACGTTCCTTTTTTCCTTTAGCTCAACCCTCATTCTGTCTATGGCGTTTGCGACATGAACGAATTCATTGTCATATTTCAAGTTGATGCTTTCTTCCAGATTTCCTTCGGCTATCCGGTCCGAAGCGTCAATGAGCTTCTTGATGGAACTGTTGATAATCACGGTGGAGATCTGTCCGAAAACCAGTCCGAGAATAGATATTATAATTATAAATAAAGAGATCCCTACGCGCATCTGCTGTTTATAGATGGCAGGAAACATGGCGTTATCAAAAAAACAGAAATACGGTTCATCGTTGTATTTGTAATGGGAAATACTCATATTTGTAGATCCCTTGAGGACAATCTGTGCCAGCATACTTGCCGTATCCTCTTTATCTATATCGATGCCATCACCTATATCGGTCTGGGAATAGATAACTTTCCCCGCGCTGTCCAGTATCAGGATGACACCTTTCGGATCAGTCGGCGGTTTGAAATCGTGTTCAATAATATATGTCAGGGGATATAATAAATACTTCGGTGCTTCGAGAGGGCCTGAACTGCTGTTACGGCTTTCGGCAATTCCCATAAAAATAAAGATCATTACGATCAGGACGATAAAAGGAGCGGCCAGAAAAAGCGTGAACATTGTTTTAAGATTAAAGGATTGTTTCATTTTCCCCTTCAGCGGATAAATAGTAGCCATAACCGTATTTTGTCATGAGAAACTGTGGTTCGGCAGGATTGATTTCTATTTTTTTTCTCAATCTCTGCATATGAACCGTTACAGTAGAAATATCGCCGTATTCATTCCCCCAGACTTCTTTGTAGATCTGCTCTTTGGAAAAAACCCGCCCTCTGTTTCTGGTCAGATAGAGAAGCAGATCCATTTCCCTTCTCGAAAGGTCTATCCTCTCTTCCCCCTTTTTAAGGATGTAGTGGGCGGGATCGAAAACGATTTCACCGAACTGAAAAAGCGTTTCGCGGCCACTGCTTTCAGCAGCGATTCTATTGAGGTGGGCTCTTATTCTGGCGGTAAGAACCCCGGGACTGAAAGGTTTTGTCACATAATCATCCGCACCGCCTCCGAAGCCGATCAGCATATCGGCGTCTTCTCTTCGTGCAGATAATATGAGAACGGGGATATTATTATCTTTTCTGATTTTTCTGAGAGTTTCAAATCCGTCGATTCCCGGCAGATTGATATCGAGAACCAATATGTCATAAGCCTGTTTCTCTAACTGCTGAAGTCCTTCTTCTCCGGTTTCGCACCAGTCGGAGTCGATCCCGTCTCTTTTGAGATACATGGCTATGAGCCGGGCAATGTCCTCTTCGTCTTCTATGATCAATACTTTTGCGTGCATTCATTCTCCTTCGTTTCATCGGGATTCTCCGTTTCAACAGTCAAAAGGCCGAGAAAGAGGGCTAAAAAAAGAAATGGATCCAGTTCATTATTAACATTCATAATACAAGAATAAAGCGCTGCTACACAATTGCCCATAAAGCTGACATTAAAAGAATATGAACAGATTGTTTAGATTATGCAATCGGTCTATACTCGGACAAATGAAGGAAAATACAGTTAAAAAAATACTTGTTACGGGATTGCCGCTTCTGGCAAGTCAGATGTCCCACTACCTGATGAATGTGGCTGACACAGCTATGGTCGGCCGGCTGGGAGTTGAACAGCTCGCAGCCATTTCCATGTCCAGTTTGTTTTTCTATGTCCTGGCAGTACTTGTGTGGCCCGTTTCGATCGGTGTTCAGGTAATAACTGCCAGACGATACGGCGTTCAGACAAGCCGCGAAAACGATCCTGAAACAAACAAAGCTCATACGGGAGAGGTGCTTGACAACGGGATCGTAACAGGTCTGTTCCTGGGTTTGATCGGTGTAATAGCCGTTGCCGCGGCGCCCCCGGTTCTTTCTCTTCTTATTACAGATAAATCGCTTCTGCCTTTTGCCCTGGGCTACTTATCCATAATGCGTTTTGTCTTCCCCGTCATCGGAGTCGCCAGTGCATTTACCGGTTTTTTAAGCGGTATAAGAAGTACAAAAATCGTCATGTATACGACGCTTGTCCCCAATCTCCTCAATATAGGCCTGAACTACATTTTCATTTTCGGAAAACTTGGCTTTCCGGCTATGGGAATTCGCGGAGCAGCCTTGGGAACCCTCATTGCCAATTGCGCCGCTGTTCTGATTCTCATTGTTTATATTCTGAATTCAAGGAATGCCAAATCCTATAAAGTCTTTCACTTTACGGCTCTGGATAAAACATTGATCGGGAGAGTCGTACAATTATCCTATCCGGCAGCTATTCAAAACGGCGGGGCTTTTGCCATTTTTCTTTTATATGAATCCATGGTAGGAGGAATAGGAACAGTATATCTCGCGTCGACGCATATTGTTTTTTCCATGTACAGGATCAATAAAACCATCGTTGGAGGTTTCGCCCGCGGTGCCTCAATCCTGGCGGGAAATGCAATGGGCACGGACAATCGAGAGGAAGCAAACAGAATCATTATATCTATGGAGAAAATCGCTGCTGTTGTAGGCATCATTATTCTTGTTAGCGTGCTGAGTTTCCCCGACAAAATCGTATCGATTTATACAAGCGACAAAGAAACTATTGAAACAGGTATGAAAGCCTTGAGGTTTTTCTCCTTTTTCTTTTTCGCCGAAGTGATGGGCTTCTCGCTTGAAATCATCTTTCAGAATCTCGGGTGGGCCAAGTTTGTATTGTTTTCGGAAGCTCTGACTAATATTCTGTTTATATTGGCAAGTACATGGCTGGCAACAAGTGTTTTCGGATTAGGTATTTATGGGGCCTGGTTCTCTTTCGGCTTATATCAGCTCTTTCATGCATCGATCCTTATTGGCGGTTATTTTTCAAGACGATGGGAAAGTATAAAAATATAGATAGAACTATGGTCGGGATCGACATTTTTTTATACAGTTGATATATTTTCCTGACAAAACTTTATTGCTTTTTTCTGAAAAAAAACAAAAAAACAATAATTTTTTTGTTCAATTTAAAAATATTGTATCACATAAAACTTTATCGAGAAGATTAAAGATAGTCTCTCCGATAATCAATTTGAACATGAGGTAAAATGAACAATTCCGGAAATCTTAAAAAGGTGCATTCGATGCTCGACCGAAATAATAAAATATCGGTCAAAGTTTCGAATCTTGAAAAAAACACATTTAAGAACATGGACCAATTAATACTCTACACTCTTCAATTCTACAAGATGGAAGTCTGGTTTGACTATTTCAGTCTTTTGACCAGGGGCCTTCTTCATTTTGCGATGGACAGTTGCAAGCTTGAACAGTGTAATATACGATTTGTCAAAAAAGAACGTTCTTTCGGAATCCAGATTTTCTCCGATGTTCTTAAAAACATAATCAATAAACGAGAGTTTATAGAATTTATTAACGATCTCTACGATGAAATGCCCAAACAGGAATATTATTCGGATATACAGTTCCTGAAAAAACTTTTTGAAATCAAGCAGATTGAGGCAGATAACATTACTTACTCAGCCGAAAAGCTTGAGTTGGATATCCCTGACTGTAAACTTTCCGAAGAAAACTGGAATGAAATCCGCGAAGCTGTCATCGATTCCATTGAAGAACTGCCGCCATTAAAAGAAAACCTCCTCAAACTTGAAGAGATGCTTCATTCCGGATCTTTTGACATGAACGCAATCGCCCGTCAGGTTGGAACCGATCCGGCTTTGACGATGGATATTCTGAAAATCGTTAATTCCGGTGCTTATATGCTGAGTACCAGAATAGAAGACATACAATCGGCCCTCAAATACCTGGGTCTGAGAGAATTGTACAATCTCCTGATTACCCTTGCTATAAGAAACGTGTTGTCCGATACTGACAGGAATCTGGACGATTTCTGGTTTAATTCCTATAAAAGCGCCTTCTATGCATGTCATATAGCCCATGGACTGGATGTGAAAATTGCCCATACGGACAGTATCTACACAGCCGCGCTGCTTCATGATATCGGGAAATTCCCCATAACAATGATCTTTGAAAATGAAAATGAAGATCTGATTCAGTACTGTTCCCGCTATAAGGTTTTTCTGAGCGACATTGAAGACGCTTTATCTGGAATCAGACATTGCGAGACCGGATATCTGATGGCTGAAAAATGGAATCTTCCCGATTCGCTCAAGTTCGTCATGCGCTTTCATCATGAACCGGATGCAGCTCCTGAAGCTATTAGGAACCTCAACGATGTGGTGTATCTCGCCGATACACTTGTCAGCCTGGAAAATATGGAGCTTCTTACGGAAGATGTAAATCAGTCTGTTTTAAAACGGCACCGTATATCCTCGACAGAAGATTTTATTGAAAGATTTTCCCACCTGAAAGATCTTTTCGAAAATGCCAAAGAGTCAACTTTTTAATAAAATTTCAGCTCTTCTATGAGCCATTTCGACAACAGTCTCTTCGCCTCTTATCATTCGGTCTTTCATAAGGATCTCTCCTTGAAGGATCATATGGAGAATATCATGGCCAGATGCGGAATATATTAAATTGGATTTGATATTTGTCGCGGGTGTCATGGAAAGAGATTTCCTGTTAATGATTATAAAGTCGGCATCTGAACCGGTTTCGATCTTACCGGAGCCCGTTTCGAATATTTGCGATACGACCGGCCCAGAACTCAGGGAGAATGCTTCATCGGCAGACATGAGTGTGGGATCGCCGGAATGATGCTTTTGAAGCAGTGAGGCGATTTTCATCTCCTCCAGCAGATCCAGATTGTTGTTGGATGCCGCGCCGTCTGTTCCCAGGACCACAGGAACTCCTTTGTCCTTCAGTTTTGAATAGGGAAAAACCCTGCCTGCCGCCAGTTTCATATTGGAAACGGGATTATGGACAGCAATAACCCCATGTCCGCTGAGAATGTCAATATCGCTTTCATCCAACCATAGACAGTGCGCAGCGAAGACTTTGTTGTCACGGAAAAAATCAAGTTTTTCCAGATACTCTACTGGACTCTGACCCTGATTTTTTTGTCGGCAGTTCTCAATTTCCTGTTCTGTTTCACAGAGATGTATATGAAGAGGCAGGTTATTTCTCCTCGCATACTCCCCCGCCCATTTCAGGGAATATTCAGAATTGGCGTAAACAGAATGAAGCGCCACACCACCTTTTACGTTCTGCGTCCAGGAGGTGTTCTCAAAAAAAAGAGAACAGTCAGTAATTTGCTTTTTTGCCAGCTCAACATCCATTCCGTCTATAAGGGGAAAATGAATACGTGCTTTAAGGGGAAAATCAATCAGAGCCTTAACCATGGAACGGGGATTCATATACATTTCATTGAAAAAGCCTGTGCCGTTTTTAATCATCTCTACCAGAGCTAACCGGTTGCCCCAGTAATAATCCTCTTCCGTAAGGCGGGCTTCAGCAGGCCAGATCTTTGTATTGAGCCATTCATCGAGAACCATATCATCCCCGTAGCCTCTTAAGAGAACCATGGGAGAATGGGTATGACCGTTGTGCAGCATGGGGAAAATATAGTTATCATCTCCCTCAAGAACTGCAATCCCCTGCAGATCAGACTCGGAGACGGTATCGGAGATACGATCTATTTTCCCTTTGGAAACAAAAATGTTAACAATCTTGCCTTCATGACTTACATTCCTGATTAAAAGGTCCATAGATTATTCCGGAACGGCATCGGTTTTAAATTTGTTGATCTCTTCTCTTATTTCATCAGTAACTCTGCCGACACGATCGGAAATTTCCTTCAATCCTGTTACAGCTTCCGTTACTTCATTAAAGCCGACATTGACTTCAGTAATGGCGCTGGTGACCATGCCGGAGATTTCCGAAACCTGTCCCATTAAAGATGTCACCGATTCCGCAGAACCCTTGACTATCTGGGATTTGTCTTTTACCCGACTGGAGATATCACTCAATCCCGACATAGCCTGAAGGATCTGAGTTCCTCCGGCATTGAGTTCCGACGTGCTTGCCGAAACAGTCAGAAGGGCTTCGGATACGCTCTTGATCTCATCATTGATTTTCAGGAATGCCTCTTTCGTGCTCCGCCCTGAATCGGAAGCCCCTTCGATCCGGGAAATGATTTCCTTCAGATTTCTGGTGATCTCCTTTGTATTGCCCGCAGAAGCTTCGGCCAGTTTTCGGATTTCATCTGCTACTACGGCAAAGCCCCGCCCCTGATCACCCGCATGGGCCGCTTCGATGGCGGCATTCATAGCCAGGAGATTCGTTTGAGCCGAAATACTCTGAATAATCGAAGCCATGCTGTTAATTTCATTGACCGAAGAATTTATCTCCTCGATCATTGTTGTCGTATCTGTTAACTTTTTGTCACCGTCATCCGCCGTTTCCACCAGAGCTTTAATTATTTCCCTGTTTTTTTCAGTCAGTTTGGACACATTTTCGATTGAGGCGATCATCTCTGTAATGGATGCTGTCGATTCTTCCACCATGACAGTCTGTTCAGATATATCATCGCTTAATTCATTGGAGAAACTTGATATTTCCAGAGCCTCCCTTGTCGAGTTCGAAATATTACTGTCCAGAGAGGTCATCTGGTTACTGATGGAATTGATATTGGCTGAGATCTGAACAGCTGCGGCTGAGGTTTCCGCTGCCGTGGCGATCAGCTCTTCTTTGACATCTCTATTGCTTTCCGAATAAGTTTTCATCTGTGTAAGGGATTTTCTCAACCCGGACTGAAAGGTGTTCATTTCCGAACTCAATTCACCGATTTCATCCTTTGAAACAGCGACAATATCCATCGTCAGGTCACCGGAGGCCATGACTGAAAGACTACTGCCGATAACCTGCACAGACCTGGCTATCCGTCCCGCAATGAAAGTCGAGACTATGAAGGATAGAATGATAATAATGATAATCAGCGCTACAGTGATTATTGACCCAAGCTGCCTGAAATAGTTGATCTGCTTGTTTATAATTTCATACTGTTCCTTGATCGTTGTTTCAGAACCTTCCAGAGCGCTCTGAAGAGCCATTAACTGTGATCGCATTTTATATGTGCTGTAAGCCAGCTTATTATATCCACTAAAAGTCCTGGCCAGATCAGAATAAACATCATCTAGAGAGTATTTAGGGTCATATCCGTAAACGTCGACGACATCGAGGATGAGAGAATCGGCAGCAGCAATAAGTTTATTCTGCGAAGTTACCTGAAGCTCGTTAAGACTGAGGATCCGGGATATGGCTTCTCTGATGTCTCCGCTCATGCGGGAGAGCAGCTCAATATTTTCGACGTCCTCAAGAACCTTTTCCTTTTCAGCAATTGCTACTTTTACAACGTCAAGCTGCGTCGTAACCAGAACCCCGTCATATAGGAATTTTGAGATTTCGATGTGCTCAAGCATAATCCTGTCTTTAAGCTCAAGCAGAAATGCTTTTTCTTCTTCTGTCTTTTTCACCATTTGCTGAAAGGCATAGTTGACCACAAATGCCACCATCATACCGATTATTAAAGAGATAATGAGTATTTGTAATTTACTCCTGATTTTCATATACAATCCTTTTTTAATTGCCCTTCCGGTTCGGAAACAGATATATCACAATTTCTCAATAAAATGCTGAGCTTGTATTTCTGATTTCTAAAAGTAACCGGAATCTTATGATATCATTAAAAAAGATGAGGATAAAGTTAAAAAAAGAGTCCCGAAGGACCCTTTGGCAATTATAGATAGGCTTTCAGGGACAGCCAGGCCAGATATTCATCGGCTAGAGCTTTGAACAAAGCATTTTCGCTGACCTGCAGGGAAATGCGGCTCTCTTCCAGGTCCATTTCGGAGATATCTCCTCTCTTGAAGAGGAGTTCCGCTTCCGAAAGGAGAATCTCAGCCTGTTCGTATTCAATATTTGCTATATCCCTGTTAATAGCAGTGCTTTCTATGGTATCGATGATCTGGCTGAAGTTCAATTCGGCTTCATACCGGCTCTGCAGCTCTTTTTGCGAAGCGATTTCATACTCATACCGACTGATCTCTTTTTCCGTCGCCTGTATATTATCGAGAGAAAGGGAAAAGGAAAGCGTTGCGGCAAAGCCTTTGTAGCCTGTATCATCAAAGCTCAATGACGCGCCGGCTGTTAAATCCGGTTCATAGGCCCATGTATTTTTTAAAGCTGCTGCGGCACTCTCTTTACTGAGTACGGCCAGTTTTAGCTGGCTGCTTTTAAGAAAATCCCCCTCTTCTCTATTGAGCCGGGACTGAAGACCATCTACTGCGGACTCCAGTTTATCAACGGTGAGAGAAGAGATTGATACATCTCCCTTTGAGGCTCCCAGAGCCGAATACAGATTGCTTTCAGCTGATCTGAACTGATTTTCCTTTTCTGAAAGCGTGACTCTGGCCTGAGACCAGTTGACCATTGAATCCTGAAGCTCATCGAAAGTGATTTCTCCCAGATCGAACCGGACCTTATCATCAAGATAGGAGGCGCCGGACAGCTCTGTCTGCCGTTTCTGTGTGTCGTACTCCCGCGATGCCGACATCCAATTCAGGGCAGCATTCAAAGCGCTGCTTTCAGAGTTCAGCCTTGCCGCTTCAGCTGAAACAAGGGCGCTGCTGTAGGAATTGAGGGACTGCTCCCGCGAGTCCGAATGAGAGAGAGGTTTCAGATTAATTGCTGCAGAACCATCTCCATCCTGATTGATTGATCCGGACAGACTCACCTGTTCTGTGACCGGTATTTCAATGTCCGCTTTGATGCCCCAGGTGCTGATGCCTCCGGCTTCTCCCGAAGACTGAGCCGAATCGTTATAGGATCCGGTGGCACCGATTGTTGTTTTTTCCAGCAGCAGGATACTCTGTCTGTTATTCTCAGCGCGAAGCAGAGCGGCCTGTCCGCTTTTATACTCCAGGTTGTTTTCAGCACCGAAAGCAGCGATCTCATCAAGAGTTGATAGTAAAGTTTCGCCGCTCAAATCAGCTGAAATCAGAATGAAAAGTAGTAAAATAAGGGATTTGTATTTTTTCATATCAGACCTCCCTCAGCGTTTCAGCTATATTGCCTTTTACGGCGGAAAAAGCCGGAAGAAGCCCGAGCAGGCCGCCGCATCCGATTGCCAGAGCAAAGCCGCTGACAAGAGGCAGAAACTTAACCCCCGCTGCCGAACTGAAATCAGATGAAAGCTCGCCGAGCAATGGGGAGAGCGTTCCGAGAACGGGTTTGCCGATGGCCAGAGCCAGCAAAACACCGATTACAGCTCCCAGGAGACTCAGCATCATTGACCAGGACCAGAATTCTCTGATAACTCTTACCTGAGATGCGCCGAGAGATCTTTCAAGAGCGATTTCCCGTCTTCTGCCAAGAGATTCAACAACCATAATGCTGAAGATTCCAAGAGAACTGGTCAGGAGTAAAACTATGCCGAGAATATTCACCGATACCGTAAAAATCGATACGGCCTGGCGCAATTCCTCCATATAAGTTGATTCTCCGTTCAGACTGCCTTCCCAGGAGACCAGACTGACATCGTAACCGTAATTATTTTCTATGATTGAAGCTATTTCCGCCTGCACTTTTTCAACCGACGTCGATGTGCTCTTTACAACAAATTGTCCGGACATGAAGTCGAGCATTCGGGAAGCGAAATCAGAGTTAGGCATCATGGCGGTCACAGGAAAAATGACATCGGCGATACCGTAGGACCGTCTGGCCACTTCCTGCGGATCGGCAAAAACTCCTGCAACGGAATACTGGGTAATAAGATCCCTGGAGCCGCTTCCTCCCGGACCGCGCATGAACTGCATTCCCGGAGGCGCAATTCTTTTGCCGATGGCGTTTTCCGCCTTGCCGAAAAGCATAAGTGCGGTAGTTTCACTGATCCAGACTTTTTTCAATCCAGAAGCATAAACCTCCTCTGTCATAGGTGCACCGGCGATGATTTCCAGACCGAACACATCAAAGTAGGACGGGTCTGTTCCAACTGAACTTCTCAACTGCCATGTTTTACCTTCAACAGTAATCTCATCAACAGGAACACCCATTACGATAGCCGCAACGGTAATCGTCATACCTTCAGAAACTAGAGTTTCAAATACTTTCTGATCGAACTGCCCGGGCCTCTCCTGTTCGAGAGAGCCATCAGTAGCCCACTCGCCGTTCGCTCCGTATAAAATAACACCGCTTTCGTTCATTTTTGCCAGGACTTCGCTTTGAAGAACCGACCCGGCGCTGAAGGAGATGATTAGTATACCCGTACCCAATGCAACTGCCGCTATTGTCATAAGTATTTTGACCGGATTTTTAACCCAGTGTCTTATTAGCATCGTTATAAATTTTTTCATTCAATTTCTCCTGATCAACCGGCCTGTCTCATGGCTTCTGCAGCTTCAATACCGGAATTCTGAAAAGAGGGAATAACAGAGAAGGCGAAAGTTAGGATGGAGGACAGAAGGACTCCCGCCAGAATAAATAACCAGCTACCGCCCTCCAATCCCATAGCCTTTTCCATAGCTCCCGATAGAGGAAAGGCAATAATCGTTCCCAGAACCGCACCCATCAGCGTGACAGCTGCAGCTTCAGTGGCGAATAATTTGAGAATACTCCTATTGGAGGCTCCAAGTGCTTTCAGTATGCCCACGTGCTTTTTCATACGGAGCGTCCGGCTCATCAGAATATGGGAAATATTGACCGATGCGATAAACAATCCCGCCAGGCTCAGGAAAAGGATCAGGTAACTGATACCTCTGTTTCTGTTGATCAGCTTTTCCGCTTCTTCGCGGGGATTGGAAATCACGGTCTGTCCTTCGCCGAACTCCGATGCGAACCAGGCGGATAGAAGTTCAGCCGCGCTATCCAGGTCTTCCGGATCCGTCACAGTGAAACGAAGCTGTTTATTGCCACCGGGTCTGAATCTATCCATGGCTCCGCTGGAACCGGCCTGTTTGTCGAGAGAGAAGTACGACTCATCATATGACGTGCCGGTTTCTTCAAGAATTCCCGCAATAATGTAATAGCTCCGCATGGACAGTATTTTCTTTCCGATCAGGTTTTCCAGTGGTTCCCCGGCCCTATTTATCATTTCGGCGGCGTCGACGCCCAGAACTACGTAATCTGAAGTTCCATTCATATCGCTTGATGTAAAGAGACTGCCGAATTGGGTCTCAAGTTTCCATGCGCTGAAAAACTGCGGAGTCACTTCATACCCGTACAGTTCTTCCACTTCCGGTATTATGATGGAACTGTCAGAGGCGGCTTCCTGAAGCATCTCTGTCATATTTCCACGAAAATCATCCCCCTCCTGAGGCTGGGGAGCCCCCTCGCCTTCCGTTCCTCCGCCCATGGGAGGTTCTCCTCCTTCGGGACGATTGGCTTCCATCTGCTGCATCTCATTCATAAACTGCCCGTTCATGAAACGCATTCTGCTTTTTCCCGACAGGTAGGCAAAAGAGATCTGGGGAACCAGTTCCGCCGCTTCGAGATCATCGTAAGTGAGGATGATACTTTCACCGGTAACAGTTTCGATCAGAGGAGTTTCCATATCCTCCGCATTATCCTGAGTGGAGACTATGAGCTCCCGGTATTCGGGAGATTCCAGCATCTGCCTGCTGTAGCTGTTCGTATGGAGCAACAGAGATAATCCCGAAGCCGCGGCTCCGACTCCCAGAGCCACAGCGAGAATGAGCAGTCCCGATTCCAGGATCCGGCCCGTAAACCTTCTTTTTACAATCAACAGGGGTTCGCTCTTCATATCAAATCCCCTGGGCGATCAGTTCATCGCTGAAAAGAGCGCCGTCTCTGATTGAAATTTTTCTTCTGGCTCTGTCGCCCTGCTCGGGGTTATGGGTAACCATTACGACGGTTACACCTTTATTGTTGAGTTTTTCCAGCATAACCATAATTTCCTCCCCCTTATCCGACGGCAGGTTTCCCGTCGGCTCGTCCGCCAGAATGAGATCCGGATCATTGGAGAGAGAGCGGGCGATGGCTACGCGCTGCTGCTCCCCGCCGCTCATCATCGTGGGAAGATGATACATCCGGTGTCCGAGCCCCACTTCCTCCAGCAGTTCCTGGGCTCGGGACCTTCTGTTTCTGTAGCTGATTCCCGCATAAGACATGGGAAGCATAACGTTTTCAAGAGCGCTCAATTCGGGAAAGAGGTTGAAACTCTGAAATATAAATCCGAAATGCTTATTCCTGATTCTCGCCTGCTCCTTATCGGGCAGAGAGGTTATATCGTAATCTTCAAGAAGATATTGACCACCCGATACGGAATCAAGAATTCCGAGTATATGCATCAGCGTTGATTTACCGGAACCGGAAGGTCCCATTATCGCCACATATTCGCCCCTGTTGATTTTCAGATTTACATCTTTGAGGGCATTTACTTTTACCTCTCCCAAATCATACAATTTGCTGATATTTTTTAATTCAATCATTTCATTTCTCCTGCGACTATGTTCGGATCCTGATGCTTACGCATCCTCCGAAATATCTTAATTTACTTCAATCACATCCTGATCGATATAATCCTGATAGGAACTGATTATGATCTGATCCCCCGCTTCCAGACCGCTCAGGACTTCGACCTGACTTCCCTGAATCTCTCCGAAAACAACCGTTGTTTTATAGGCTCGGGAACCATCTATTCTGTAAACGTATTTCTGACTGCCTGTTGTCAGATAGGATCCCCTGGGGAGAAGAAGAGCATCTTCTGTCGTTCCGAGAGGAATATCTGCCACGGCGGAAGCTCCAGGGGTCAACTCACTGACTCCGACCGGTCTGACCCGGACTGTCACAGTAGCGGCCAGACCGTCGGAGGACATGGACGCCACCCGGCCGATCTGTTTGATTTCCCCTTCGACGACATTATTACTTATGACCAGTTCAACACTTCCGCCGACTTCAAGATAGGAACTGTACTGCTCGTATACTTCCAGATCGATGTAGACATCCCTGGTATCAGCTACGGTAAAAAGGGCTGTGTTCTGTTCGATTAGACTGCCGGGAACCATAAGATTCTCCTCAAGACTGAGAATATCTCCGGCAATGGGGCTGGTGATGCTGGCATCCTCAATATCCTTCTGTACTCTCTTAAGCGAAACTTCCAGAGAGGCTATCTGGGCTTCCTGTTTTTTCAGGCTGAGTTCATTGCTTCTCTCCGTTTTCTCTTTTGAGAGCAATAAATCCTCTTTCTGTTCATATAGGCTCTGCAGGGCGTCCACAGCTTCCTCGTAATCGGAGGCTCTTGAACTTTTAAGCTCCATCAGTTCCTTTTCAGTCTGAACAGCTTCCTCTCCCTCCGCTATATCCTCTTCAATGCGCTGAAGGCTCAGATCCAGTTCTCTCAGAGTATATTCGCCGGAGAGCTTGATCTCTTCCAGAGCTATCTGCTGCGTTTCCAGTTCATCCATCAGATCATCGCGCTGTTCCTCGAGATCCGGGACATCCAGAACGGCAAGGATAGTGGATTCGGTGATAGAATCGCCTTCATTTACATAAATTTCCTTCGCATAACCTGTTTCCATATTTACTATGGAAACCTGAGTGGGCAGAACCACCGTACCGCTGGCTTCCGTTGAAGTCGTAAAGGAACCTGTCGTTACTTCTGCAACAGTGTAATCTCCAATCTGTTTTATGCTGCTTTTTGTATTGAGAAATATAGCAACAAGCACAGATGCGACCAGAAGCGCGACGACTGCTGCTGAAATATAGGCCTTCTTCTTCCTGCTTCCGGAAATAAGGGGCGAAGACTCCTCAACCTGTATGATTTTTCTTAATTCAGCCATTTTGACCTCCCTGTGAACCGAATATACAGTCGGTAGAAAGCCTTGTGGTTAACTCTGTGTAAAAGGAATGTAAACTATGTAAAAGCTAACCCTTTCGACAGTAAAGAAACTCGCATGACCGAACCGGCTGATATATACTGAAGACCATGAAAAGAATAAAGAGACAGGGAACATTGGTTATGCGCCTGACGACTGTTGCGGTTTTTTCAGCGATCGCCGTTCTGTCTATCCTCCAGTACCGATGGGCTGTCAACTCCGGCGAGAAAATAATCAATGACCTGGCTAAATCTTTTGAATTCCGGATTTTCGGTTCTCTGGCGCAGGAGATCAGTCGTATCGAGTTATTCACGCAACATCCCGGGGGAAGAGATATATCTGATGATGAAGAGATCAGAACCGGACTGACATATCTGGGAGATCAATTCCTTTCCGAGTTTAATGGTAATTATATTCTTTCCTACGCCTATGCAAACCTTATGGAGAAAACCGGATATTCAAGCACTGTCGGCGGAGACTGGGTTCAGGATGCGACTGGGTTCATGAATAATCCGGTCTTTAAAGAAGAGCACAGCGAACCGGATTTTCGCGATATGTCGATTGTCATCGATCCGGAAGATAAGGGAAAAGTCTATCTGGTGCGCAGATATCCCGGCGGGAAGTATACATCCTTTATTCATTTTGATTTGAAGCTCTTTATGGAAAAAGAACTCATTCCCGCAATCGATGAAACTCTGGGCGACTATACCATATCCCTTGTTTCAGACCTGACTTCAGACGCGGTCCCTCTGGAGGAGAGAAACTATCGCTTTTCACCTGTCGACATACTTTTCAATCACCTGGCCGGAAACGATAAAGTCTATTATCTGACTTTCCCTTTTTTACGCTTACCCATGACCAGATTGACCCGGGATTCCCTGTCCAGACCACCCGCTGATAATTTCTCAGAGAATATGTATATGGCCATAGGTTCGGAAACAGGAGCATCTCTCTTTATTGAAAGGGAACTGGCTATTGCCGTTCAATGGCTGACCGGTTCAGTTCTGCTGCTGGGGATCGGCGCTGCGTATATTCTGATCTTATATCAAAAGAACAGACTGAGCCGTCTGCGGCGTAAGGAGAAAGAGTTTGTCGCGACAATTACCCATGAACTGCGCACACCTCTGACCGTTATCCATTCAGCCGCAGACAATATGCAGAGCGGCATCCTCAACTCTGAAAAAATAACCCGGTATGGAGAACTGATCAAAGAGCAATCAGGACGTCTGTCAGCCATGATCGAGGGCATACTGCTTTTTTCAAGGCTGGAGGGTAAAGCGGAGCAACCTTCAGTCACTTCTGATGTCATCTTCCGAACCGTACAGGATGAACTGGAACTGTTTTTCAACTCTCTCCAGTCCGAAGGCAGAATCACTTTATCGATCGACTTCGGTTCTCTGCCTGCCGTTGCGCAGACAGACAGGGAGACTCTCGTTCTCATCCTGACAAACCTGATCAGCAACAGTTTCCGCCATGCCTATCCTCCGGACAACAGGGGAGAAATTCGCCTGTCCGCACATCTCCGTTTACCGTCAACACTGGTTTTCTCGGTGGAGGATGACGGACTGGGTATCCCACGGAAAGAACAAAAACACATATTAGAACCCTTCTTCCGGGGAGACAGGAGTTTCAGAGAGCAGATAAAAGGGAGCGGTCTCGGCCTTTACCTGGTTAATCGCAAAACGAAACAGATGGGTGGATCGGTAAAAGTGAACAGCCCCTATCTGCGGGCCGACGGAAAAATCCGTCCCGGGACCTCGATTACTGTTTCCATCCCCTTTTTTGAATCAGAACTGCAGGAATAAGACATGAAAAAAATACTTATAATTGAAGATGAACCGGGCGTCAGAATAACCCTCGAAGACAGATTGGAGGCTGAAGGATATGAAACGGAGAGCTGCCCAGACGGCGTGACTGGAGAGCAGACAGCCTTAAGCCGGCCGTTTGATCTGATTCTTCTCGACATTATGCTTCCGGGAAGAGATGGTTACGCCGTTAGTGAAAACATAAGAAAAAGCGGTTCGACCGTTCCCATTATCATGCTGACGGCGAGAAACACCGACCTTGATACGGTTCTGGGCTTGAGACAGGGAGCCGATGACTATGTGGCCAAACCCTTTGATATGGCTGTTCTTCTGGCTCGGATAGAGGCTCTAATCCGCCGTTCCTCCATGACTTCACCTGCAAAAACAGGAAATAATTCTTCAGCGGACTTCGGTGATTTCATCCTCGACAGAGAAAAAGGCGAATTACTGTGCAGTGGCGAATGCATCCCTTTGAATGGACAGGAATACAGATTGCTCGATTATCTGGTGAGCAACCCCGAAAAAATAATCTCCCGCGACAGGCTGCTCGATGAAGTCTGGGGATACGATTCGGAAACCTCATCGAGAACGGTTGATGTGCACATTGCAAAAATACGCCAGAAACTTGGTGAGTCCGATATTCCGCGGCATATTATTACAATTCGGGGTCGCGGATATAAATTCCTTTATTAAAAAAATAAAACTGGAAAGTGGTATTACTTTGATCTAAATTCTAGTTGATGCTTAATACCGATGAAAAAGATCGTTACGAACAGAAAATAAAAGATCTCAGGGAACTTATAGACATCAGTAAGAGTCTCAATTCGAATCTTTCATATGCAACATTGCTCGATTCGCTTCTTCTGACCTGCATGGGCAGGGCAATGGTTGTCAAAGCCGGCCTTTTTATCCGGCATAATATAGATAGCACGGATTTCACTCTTTACAGAAATTACGAGGGGTTTAATCCCGACAAAAATGTGGATTTTGCCATTCCGGAAAAATCAGATTTGATTATGTCTCTAAAAAAGGCAAAGGGTTGTCTTACAATGCCGGAGCTTCTGAATGATATAAGACAAATCTCGGATATTAAACCTTTCACAATCCTTGAACCTTCGCTGATTATCCCTATTGTCATGAAAAAAGACCTTCAGGGAATAATCGTTCTGGGAGAAAGAATTACCGGAACGGGTTTTTCCGATGAGGAAAAAGTCTTTCTGAGAAACGTAGCCGATCTGGGAGCTATTGCGATACACAATACTTTTCTTCTGGAAGTGTCTTCCACGGACATGATGACCCATCTGAAGCAGAAACATATCCTGCTTCAGCATTTGCGGGATTTATTTGCCAACTATAACGGTGAGAACATTACCATTCTCATGATGGATATTGACCACTTCAAAGGGCTGAATGATACCTACGGACATTCCTTCGGAGATACGGTTCTGAAAGAAGTGGCTTCGATTATACTCAAAAATGTCCGTGTGGAAGACATGGCCGCCCGATACGGCGGCGAAGAGTTTACCATAGTCCTGCGATATATTGACAATGAAGTGGCATTGAAAATCGCTGAAAGGATAAGATCGACGATAGAACAGAAAGAGTTTATCCAGAACGGTCAGATCGTTAAGACATCCATTTCCATCGGACTGGCCGGTTACAACAGGGAGACGGATCTCATCCCGGTCGATTTGATTGAAAGAGCTGACAGCGCCTTATACAAAGCCAAAGAAAACGGAAGAAACCGGATAGAAGTATATGAGTTTTGATTGCCAGTTTAAAATAAAAGACGGTCATTGCCGCAGAATAAACAAAGAGTGTAATCCCGGAGTCAAAGGATGCATTTTGTACGGCCGTTTTTCATTCCCTCTCAAAGATGAAAATGATTCAGAGAAAAAGCGCATCAGAAAGAACGGTACTGTCGATGAAGATAAATAACTCTTTCATTATACGGAAAAAGTGAGCCTGGATTTTTCCAGCCTTCTCCGTGACGCCTTTATCTCATCGCTGTAGGATTCCAGAATTTCATCGAGTTTCTTTTCCAGTGTCCTGAAACCGAATTCCCTCTTCCCCGTGATAAAATTCTTCTCAACCATTTCCCGGCGGGCTTTTTCATCGGTGAGAATCCTGTGGATACGGGAGTAGACCTTGTCATCGAGAATGAGGTTTCCTTCTTCATCATAGGAATCGCGGATCTCAATATTGCTGAAGCCGGCACACTGAATATCCGTTTTATAGACCAGATAAGTGCTTATGACAACGGGAACACGGGCGGCGACAGCTTCCAGAAAAGCATTCCCGAAACCTTCCCAGACAGGCAGGTAAGTAACAATATCGGCATTAACCAGCACGTCGCGGTTGGTGTAAAGCTTTTCACCCTTGTCGTTGAGGCCTCTGACCGATGCGACTCTGTGGGCGATCAGATCGAGGGGCACGTCCAGTTCACCGGCCAGTCTCTGAATGTCTTTTACATATGAATCATCCAGTTCATCGCCCTGGTAGAGCGAGATGATGAAACGGACTTTCTCCTTTAATTCAGGATAGTGATTCATGAATCCCGCCACCAGACGGACCGAATCTTCTATTCTTTTTCTTGGAACGATTCTGGTCGGCTGTATGAATAGGATATCATCAGCGGCATATCCGAGTTCCCCTCGGAAAGTACTGTTGTATTCATCCCTTACAGGAGCGGCGGAAAAATCCTCGCAATTGGGTACCACATGGGGATTCACTCTTTTAATGGATTTAAGAATATGGCCGGCATATGAGGATATAACGACATGCTCCAGACCCAGATCATGGGAAGGCATCATTTCTTTCAGCAGAGGTTCAATCCTGTTCCCGCTGAATCGGCTTCTTTCCCACCAGAAATCGTGATGATGAAATATGGTCGCTACTTTTCTTTCCGTTGCCAGCTTATGAACGGCAATACCGGTTAACAGAGCCATGGGCATGGCATTGGTATTCTGGGCGATGAGAACATCTATATGTTTTTCCTGAATGTAATCATAGAGATAACCAGCCAGCTCTTCACCCTCTTCCAGCATCTTGCTGACAGCTGTGTCGACCTGGATCTGAGAAACATGATTGTGTTTCCCCGAGAGATAGGGAAACACAATTTTCTCATAGCTTTTCTGCTGAGGCGAATCAAAGGCCAGCATAGGGTGGCAATATCTGTTGGAGGGGGGAACGTTTTCCAGTTCCGCTCCGTATTTCCCGGCAATGGTGAAAATTTCGTGTCCTTTGCCGGAAAGGATCTCAATCCATTTGTCAACTTCCAGGGAAACTCCGTCCACATCTGCGAGTTTACCGCTGATAAAAGCAATTCTGTAGGTATTTTTCATGATCATATTCCGTTAGGACAATATACAACTTTTACAGAGGACAATGAAGATTTTTTTTCAATTTTCTTCCTACCCTTTCACTCCGCCGGCTGATAATCCCCCCACTAGATTTTTCTGAATAGTCATAAACAAAGCTATGACCGGCATGGCCGTCAGCATGGAGGCCGCCATTATTCTGTCCCATATGGCATTTTTAGAGACATAGAGCTGTCTCAATCCAAGAGGAAGAGTGTATATATCCGTATAACCTTTCAGAAAAACCGCGGCAAAGAGATATTCATTCCAGGCAATCATAAAGGAATAGATGAACACCGTTACGATAGCTGATATGGACAGGGGAATGACAATCCGAACTATGGTTCCCAGGCGGGAAGCCCCTTCGATCATGGCAGCTTCTTCTATGGAAAACGGTATGGTTCTGAAGAAATTCCCGAGCATATAAAGAGAGACAGGCAGAGTCTGAACGAGATAGATTATCAGAAGAGCGAAAAATGTGCCTGCTTCTGTCGCCAGCAGTCCGAGGTTGGATGCCATCGTATAGAGAGGAATCAGCAGCAGGATTCCACCGAACATATAAACGAAAAGAACACCTCTCTGTATGGACGAGCGTCCGATGTATTTTAAGCGGCTGAAAGAATAGGCCCCGAAAATAGATAAACTAACAGAGAGAAAAGCTGCCGTCAGAGAAAGGAACAGTGAGTTCCTGAAGTACTTGAGAAAAGGAAAGACGTTGCCCGAGTCTTTATACTTGTCGACAATGGCTTTCCGTTGGTCTCTGGTCAAATCCGGAGTCGTATCGAGCAGCTCTCTTATGGATTCGGGAATGTTTTTTTCCTCCTGACCGATATTGAGCAGCTCTTTGTATGCCTCGAGATTGATCTGAGTGGGAATAAGAGAAGGATTTCCCCAGTCCCATTGATACTTCAGAGACATGGAAAGCATTTGAACAAAGGGAAAAACCGCAAAAAATACAATAAATATAACAAGGGCGTAAAAGCCGATTCTTTTCGGGATTCTGTTGGAAGTTACCATTTAAGCACCTTCTTTACATAATAAATTATAAAACCGATGAGCAGGAGAAACTGGATAACGGCCAGCGAAGATCCCTGTCCCATTTCCATGGCACCGGTAAAAGCTTTGAAATATGTGTAAACCGATAGCACTTCCACGTTATCGGCCAGCAGATAGATATCTTCGAATTTATTAAAGTTCCAGATGATTCTCAGCAGCACGATCGAGCCCGTGACAAAATAGACTTCCGGCAAGGTGATATATCGGAACTTGGCCCATCCGCCGCATCCGTCGATGTCAGCCGCTTCGTATAGATTCCTGTCTATAGCCTGCAGACGGGAAAGAATCATCAGATATGTGAAAGGAAAATTTCTCCAGATACTGAAAACTATAACGACCCATATGGCCGCGGAAGGAGAACCGATCAGGTTGAACCGTTCGGCGAACAATCCCATTTTTTCTACAGTCAGGTCCATAAAGATGCCGTTAACCGGGTCGAAGATAAATTTCCAGGAGTAAACGACAGATATGACCGGCGCCACATAGGGAAGAAGGAGTAGTGACCGCACCAACCCGCGCAAAGGAAATCTCTGGTTCATGACCAGAGCAACGATGAGGCCGAAAACCGTAGTTCCCGCCGTTGTAAAAACGACATAAATAAGGGTTGTCAAAACAGCTTTCCAGAAGTCGATATCGAACACGACATTCTGATAATTGCTTAAGCCGATGAAAGTATTGCGGCCGCTTAAACTGGTATCGAAAAAACTGAGATAAATATTATATACGATGGGGTAAAGAACAAGCAGCGCAATGATCAGAGCAGCCGGGAGAATCAATCCCCATCCGAGAGCTGACTCTCTTTGCGCCCGGTCCAGTTTTTTTATTGCATTATTCATTTAAACCTCTCGGGAAGAGACATCCTCAGGGAATAGCTCCGGGGATGTCTCCGTACTCGTTCGAAACTTTACTGAAGAAGTTTCTTCATTTCCATTTCCGCTTCGTTCATGGCATTATCAACGGAAACTCCTTCCTGAGTTATGCTGTAGATCATCTTGGGAATAATCTGCTGAGCCGTAATGGAACTGGCCGCTTCGATCACATTGCCCTCTACGATGCCGAATGATTCGATATTATTCAGCCCATCGATAATCTCCGCCATTTTTTCCGGTCCGTAATTTTTAAAAATACCATTGGGATCGTTCTGGAATCGTGCATTTTCCGCAATTCCCTTAAGCATGGGATTCATTCCCCCGGGAGCCATATGCAGCCAGGTGATATAGGCATTTTGAGTAAAGAGGTACTCAACGAAACGGGAGGCGGCTTCTGTAACTCTCTTGTCTTCCTGATTCAGGAAACTGAAGGCGACGACAGTTCCATATCCCGCATCGGATTTATGGGAAACAATAGGTGCCATTCTCGTGTTTTTAACAAGATCGGGGTCAAAAGATGCGCCTTTGAGGTTTTCAAAATTTTCGCTGGTAAGAGATCCCTGGGCCACTTCAGCCAGCGCCAGGTCATCCATAATGTAAGTGGAATAAAAGAACATCGCCATTTTGCCCTGGAGATAATAGTCCCGGGCTCTCCATGTCTGGGGTCCCGGAGGATTATACTCAGCCAGTCGGGCGTAAAACTCAACAGCTTCTTTCATTTCAGGAGAATTAAAAACCAGATTGCCGTCTTTATCGAATAGTCCGGCATTATTGGACATGGCGAAAGGTGTAAAACATTGCTCGGCATAGGTTTCCGCCTTTGTACCGACGAGGATTCCATACTGATTTTCAGCCGGCTTATAAAAGTGCTCTGCCGCTTTCAGGATATTTTCCCACGTAACGGGGGGCTCAAGCCCTGCTTCTTCGAACCAGTCAGCTCTGTACCAGATGCCCTGTATCCAGCCATGATAGGGAACTCCGTAATAGCTTCCGCCCTGAGAGGATTCCAGCATTTTAAGCGGTCCGGCATAAAAATCGGATTTTCCCACTTTTTCGATAAGAGCTGTTGTAGCCGCCGTATCGACAACGCCTTCGGCCCCGAACGATACATGCATATCCGCCGAACCTTCGATCATGGCCGGAAGAGAACCGGACATGGAAGCCGTCTGAACGTTGGAGACCATATCGTTTTCATCTACAGGTACAAGATTAATTTTCACATTGGGATAGAGAGTCGTATAGGTATCGATAAGAACCTGTATTGTCGCTAACCTGTCGGACTGAGTCTGAGTTGTCCAGAAATCGAATTCGACAACGCCCTGATCGCCCTTATCAGAGGCGCTCTGCTGACCTCCGGCTGCTATGCTAACCGGCAAGAGAAGAGTAAAAACAATCAGCAATAATGAAAAGACACTTTTTTTCATTCAATACTCCTTTAATAGTTTGAATTAATATTAAAGACAGTATCGGGCCTTCACCAATCACATTGTGGTACTGTTCCGGTACTGGTACAGTACTATCAGTCGTTCAGATAATTGAAAAACCGCCCAAGATCAGCCTTCCTGGCAATTTTCAAAACGGTAATGCGTTCATGTACACCCAGTTTGGAGTATATCTTACTGACGTGGTTTTTTACTGTCTGTTCGGCAATAAACAACTTTGAGGCTATTTCCGTATTGTCATCCCCTTCAGCCATCAGAAAGAGGATTTCCTGCTCCCGCTTGCTCAAGTTATCGATTTTTCCGAGTATTTTGTTGTAGTCCTCTTCGATAATGCTCTGGACGGACCGGCCACCTTTCATAATCCGTTCCAGAATTTTAGGAGACATCTGGACCGTTCCGGCCATAACCGCGCGAATGGAATTGACTAGATCTTCCGGCGGCACATCTTTAAGCATATAACCGCTGACACCGTATTTGATCGCTTCCTGCACATACTCGTCATCATCATAAGTTGTCAGCATCATAATCTTTATATCATCATACTTTTCCAGAATAGCGCGGGAAGCTTCCACACCATCCATTCCGGGCATGCGGACATCCATTAAAATTATATCGGGTTTGTCCTGTTCAACAGCTTTTATAGCTTCCAGGCCGCTGTTGGCAATCCCGACGATATCCAGATCATCGGCAATGATCATCAGAACTGTTCTGAGACTCTCGACAAACAGGACCTGGTCATCGACAAGAAGCAATTTCATTTATCTTCCTCCAAAGGGATTTCAGCAGAAAGCTCGAAACCGTCCACAACATTTTTCATAAGAAGTCTGCCTCCGATCTGCTCCAGCCTTTCACGCATTCCCGCCAGGCCGATTCCTTCGACAATATCGGAAGATCCGGAACCATTATCGTGTATGGACAACCGTATAAGGTCCTCATCGACCCAGAATATAATCGTTATGACAGTTGCCATGCCATGACGGAAAGCATTGGTCATACCTTCCTGAATCATTCTGAACATCAGTGTATCCACTCTTTCGCCGACAGAAAAGGGAAGATTGCCATATTCGACTTTGATGACGATTCCCGTAGCGTCGCGAAAAGCCCGGATCAGCTCGTCAATAGCTCTTTTCCCCTGCAGCCGGTCCTCCTTGTCCTCCCGCAGATGACGAAGTGCCGTTCTCGTTTCCTCCAACCCGTTTATGGCCTGTTTTTTAGCGTTGAGTATGGCTTCTTTCTGCTTGCTCCGGTCTTTATCAACAAGCAGCGCCGCAGCTTCAAGAAGCATTATGATATTCGTCAAGGCATAACCGACCGCATCATGAATTTCCCGGGACAGCCTTTTTCTTTCATTGACAATTGTCTCGAGTTCTTTCTCTTTGACATATTTCTGAAAGCCGATATTGGCATCGGTCAGCTGGGATATGGCAGAATCCAGTCTTTCTATTTTTTTTTCTTTCCTTCGACGATCTTCGATATTGTACGCCAGATAATACACTAAAGTTGAAAACAGGGAATTGAAGAGAAAAGTAAAAATCAAATCGTGGACCGGAACAGCCTCCAGATCATACCACCAGGCGGAAAATTCTCTTTGGATCATAAGGAAAACGAGATTTTCAAGAACAAGAAAAATCGAATTGGCCGGTATGGGCAGCAACAGACCGCTTTCCAGTATAAGGGAGGAAAAAAGAAGAATTTCAATACCGATGTAATCGCCCAATGGATAACCTATAAAATAGATGATCATAAAACGGATTAAAATAATCGTTATTCTCGCACCATCGGATCTGTAAAGAAAAATGATGAAGGAAAGGAGAAGAGAAATTCCCAGAAAAACAAGAAAATGGGGAAAATATAATGTCGAGAGAGGAGAACTTTTTCCTCGCAGAACAAACAATAGAGGAGATGTGAGGTGAATCACCAGTGAAAATAAAAAAACGACTTTCTCGGTTTTCCGGGTTTCAATCATTAATATTAATCAGGCTGACTCCAGAGCGATCTCAATCATATCATTGAAAGTTTTCTGCCTTTCTTCCGTAGTCGAGACTTCACCGGTGAGTATACTATCACTCACAGTGAGAAGTGCGAGAGCCTGAACTTTGTATTTGGCAGCCAGCGTGTAAAGACCGGCTGTTTCCATTTCCACTGTCATTATTCCGAAATCCGCCCAGAGGCGCCACCAGTCGGGATCGTCGCCGTAAAAAGTATCGGATGTTAAGACTGGACCGGCTTTCACAGAGATATTTTTTTTCTTTGCCACAGACCATGCTGTATGGAGAAGTTCGAAATCTGCCGTAGGTGCATAATCCAGTCCGCCGAAACGGATTTTATTAATGGACGAATCGGTAGAAGCACTCATGGCCAGAACCACATCTCTCATGTTCACATTTTCCTGAATGGATCCGCACGTACCTATTCGCATAAGTTTTCTGACACCATACTCCGCAATCAGTTCGTTCACATATATGGAAATTGAAGGGATACCCATTCCTGTTCCCTGAATCGATACTCTTTTCCCTTTGTATAGTCCGGTGTAGCCCAGCATTCCCCTGACCTGATTATAACAAACAGCATCTTCGAGAAATGTTTCCGCAATATGCTTAGCTCTCAGCGGATCTCCGGGAAGAAGTACCGATTCAGCTATATCACCTTTTTTCGCTTCCAGATGTGGTGTCCCCATTATATTCTCCTATATTGAATTTCTAAAATATCAGTTTCGTGCGTCCTTTACCTCTTTGAAGAATGGCTTTCGCCCGATCTCCCGCTTCTCTTCTGATGGCTTTCAGATCCATCTGAACCTCTCCGTTCTTTTTAACAAACCGTCCGCCGACCATTGAATGGACAATGTTTTCCGGACCGCTGCTGTAAATAATGGAAGCCAGGGGATTGTAAACCGGCGCGGTATTGATCCGGTCGAGATCCCAGAAAATCAGATCAGCGGAATACCCCTCTTTTATCCTGCCCGACCTGAAAGGCATGGCTTTATGGCCTTTCATTAAAATTGTCCATCCTTCTTCCAGCGTAAACTTTGTGGAATCTCCCATTGTCAATTTTCCAAGAAGCAGAAAGAACTTCAGCTGTTCCAGAGGATCGAGACTGTTTGAGCTGGCAGCTCCGTCCGTCCCTATGGCTAAGGGCAGTCGGTCGGCAAATTGCCAGAGACGTCCGGTTCCGGCGCTAAGTTTCATATAGGTTTTAGGACATACGGCAAAATAGGTATCTTTCCCGATCAACGGGATCTCCTCCTCCAGAATCCACAATCCATGGCCTACGATAAGCGGCTGATCGAGAACGCCGGAATCCTTGAGAATCTGAAAAGGTGTCCTTCCGTACTTCTCCCTGCTGGCCTCGATCTGGGCTTTGGCATCCGCCACATGAATATGAATGCCCCGCCCTGTCTTCTCCGCCGCTTCCGCAGTTCCGGCCAGTTCATCGGGGCTGCAGGTATAGGGAGCATGAGGCCCGTAATGGAATGCGAGAAGATCGGAGGTCTCACTCAGGCTATCCATTAATTCTGTCGATGCCTCAAGCTGTTCATCGAAGCGGCCGGCCATTCCGAATAATGTGGGTGCCATATCCAGCCTGATTCCCCCATCAATCGCGGCACGGCAAACCTGATCCGCATGAAAATAATGGTCGGCGAAAGCCGTAACACCGCGATTTATCATTTCAGCGATGGCCAGGGACGAGCCGGCATATACATCTCCGGGTTCCATCTTACTCTCATAAGGCCAGATTTCCTCATTAAACCAGCTTTGCTCATCGACATCTTCCGCTATGCCTTTGAAGATGTTCATGGGAGAATGAGTATGGAGATTCGGAATACCGGGAGTTATGAAAAGCGATGAACAATCAAAAACTTCTGTATCAGACTTGATTTCTTTTTCATCGATTCCGATTGAATGGATTCTACCCTTTTTAAGAAGAATTCCCCGATTCTGACTGATGAGTCCCCTTTCATCGATAACAGTTCCGCCTTTCAGAAAAACATCAGCCATATGACCTCATCAGTTTTTCAAAAAGATCGACAAAACCTTTGTTATCCAATTCCAGAGCGACATGGGCATTGGGTTTTTTCCCGCTCACTTTAAGAATATCAACAACAGTCTGACCGAAGGTGAATTCCCCTTCTGTTTCCACATCCACATACAGATGCCTGGTCGCGGCAAGTGAAGGGTCGATAGCTGCCGCCACTGTAAAAGGATCGTGCATGGCGACCCCTTCAAAACCGAAGCTTTTATAAAATCCGAGATACCAGGTGAGCATTTGAGCGGATTTCCGGGCGACATCGCTTTGAAAAAGGGATAATCGTTCAATATCTTCTCTGTAAATAAGAGCTCTATTTGTCACATCCAGCCCGCACATGGTAATGGGAACACCGGACTGAAAAACAATGGATGCCCCATGGGGATCGGCATAAATGTTGAATTCTGCTGCAGGCGTTCTGTTTCCGCTGTAGGCGGACCCACCCATGATCCAGATGTGTCGAATAAGATTCTTCAGATCGGGATAAATGAGAAGAGCTGAAGCTATATTTGTCAGGGGACCTGTGGCTATGATTTCCAGCTCCCCCCCCTGTTCGAGTGCTTTCCGGTATATGAGTTCCCTGGCAGTCTGACAGGATAAAGCCCCGACCGGAGGCGGAAGCTCTATATCTCCGATACCGTTCCTGCCGTGAACGGATTCGGCTGTTTTTTTCTTTCCATAAAGGGGTGCGCCCGCCCCGGAAGCAACCTCTACTTCGTAGCCTGACAACTCAACGAGCTGAAGCGCGTTAAGAGCTGTGCGCTCAACAGGGACATTGCCGGCGACAGCTGTAATCGCTTCGACTTTGAGTTCATCCGATGCCAGAGCCATAAATATGGCCAATGCGTCATCTATGCCCGGATCGCAATCTAACAGAACCGGTCTGCCTGTTTTTTGTTCTTTCATGGCATTTTCTCCAGTTGACCGGCCAGGAGATCTACAAAATCTTTTCTCCTGACATCGAATAGGACAGTTGCGTTCTTTTCTTTCTTCAATACATCGTAATAATCGACGACAGTCGAACCTGTAGTCACTTTGCCCGAAGTCTCAATATCCACATGACAATCCCTGGCCGTAAAAAGATCCGGGTTGATAAGCCATACGACGGCACAGGGATCGTGAAGCGGGCTGCCTTTGAAATCAAAATTGTCCTTATGGAATTTAGCAAAAAAATCGAGCCATTCCGCAACAAGGATCGAAGTCCTGGTTCCGATGCTTCTGAACAGCTCCCTGTCATCATCGGTGATATAGGCTTTATGGGTCACATCGAGTCCGCTCATGGTGATGGGAATCCCCGACTCAAAGACAATTCTTGCCGCTTCCGGATCAACCAGAATATTAAACTCCGCCGCCGGCGTCCAGTTTCCGCCCCAGCAGGCACCTCCCATTAGAGAGATTCTTTCAATTCGTCCTTTGAGTTCCGGGTAGGTCATGAGAAACAGCGCGACATTGGTAAGAGCTCCCGTGGGGACGATTGTGATTTTTTCCTTGCTTTTCCTTACAGTTTCAGCCATCAGCTCCACAGCGTGAACAGGTTGAGCGTCATAAGCAGGATCAGGCAGTTCCGGACCATCCAGACCGCTTTCTCCGTGTACTTCCGGGGCTATAATCAGATCCCTGAAGAGCGGTTTGGCACATCCGGCGGCAACAGGGATTTCAGCTCCGAGAAAAGTCATGATCCTGAGAGCGTTATTGGTAGTCTTTTCAATTGTCTGATTGCCCGCTGTCGTTGTGATCGCCTGTATATCGATCTTATCACTGCCGTAAGCCAGAACCAGGGCTATGGCATCGTCGTGTCCCGGGTCGCAATCCATTATGCAGGGAATTTTCATGTTGTTTTTCCTTTCTCTGTTTTCGTGCCGGCCTGCCTCTCCTTTTGAGCCTGTATCCTCTTTATCTGTTCAGTTTTGTTCGCCGCATAAATAACCAGCCCTATGACTGTTGCCAGATAGGGGATCATCTGAATGAACTCTGCAGGAACCCTCAGAGTTTGGAGAGAATTGGAAAGGGCATCAAATAGCCCGAAGAGGAGGGAGGTGAACATGGCTCCATGGGGAGTCGCGCCGCCCATGGCTTCCGCGGCAAGGGCGATGAATCCCCGTCCGGCTGTCATGTTTTTGCTGAACCACGAAACATAACCCATTGACATATAGGCACCGCCGAATCCCGCAAGAGCTCCGCTGAGAGTCAAAGCTATGTACTGGATTTTCCGCACGCTGATCCCGACCGAATCTGCAGCATCGGGATTCTCTCCGACAGCTCGGATTCTCAAACCAAGCGGGGTTTTGTAAATGAAAATATAC
The DNA here is from genome assembly GCF_014207565.1 of Spirochaeta isovalerica. Taxonomy (NCBI): domain Bacteria; kingdom Pseudomonadati; phylum Spirochaetota; class Spirochaetia; order Spirochaetales; family Spirochaetaceae; genus Spirochaeta; species Spirochaeta isovalerica. The sequence goes on from NZ_JACHGJ010000001.1 coordinate 606,783, forward strand.
ATGACCCAAACGGAGAGAAAAGCCATATATGTGAGAATGTTATGTCCGGAAAGAATCGGTCCGACGACCGGTATGGATTTCAGAAGCGGAATGTCAATCCTGGGAAGAACTTTGCTGGGCAGAGAGGAAGAGATCCCTTTATCGCCACCGACCATAAACAGAATGAATACGGTACCGCCCATGGCTATGAGGTTTATGGCAATTGCAGCCAGAATGACATCGGTTTTAAGATTCAGGGCGAAATAGGCAAGGATCATGCCGACAAGGGCCCCGACGATAACGGCTGCCAGAAGCCCCAGCCCCGCGCTCTGAGCGAGTGCACTGACGATAACTCCGGTTAGCGCGGCTATGAGCATCATGCCCTCGAGAGCGATATTTATAACTCCGGCTTTATCTGAAATGAGAGCCCCCATGGCAGCGAAGAGAATCGGAGTGGTAACGCGAAGAACGGCATAACCGAAATCGACAGAAAAAATAATATTAAAAAAATCCGACATAACTCCCCCTATTCACCCGTTGTCGCCGATTTCCGGGCTTCTCTGTAAACCAGCTTATGTCTGTAATGTGCGAGGAAACTTTCTGCAGCAATAAGAACAATCATAACGCCCTGAATGATATACACGACTTCGCTCTGCACGTCGGAAGAACGGGCCATCAAATCCGCGCCGATTCTCAAATAAGCCAGAAAAAAAGCACCGACCGGAATCAGAGCCGGGTTGTTCCGCGCCAGTATGGCAACGATGATTCCGTCCCAGCCGTAACCGGGAAGAGACTGCCAGGAAAATCGCCTGTACATACCCAGGATTTCAATAGCTCCTCCCGAACCGGCTATGAACCCGCCGAGGACCTGAGAGAGAATGATGACCGAAGCGGTTCTGATACCCGAATACCGGGCGAAGCTGCTGTTGAGGCCGGTCAATCGGATTCTGTAGCCCCATCTGGTTCTGTACATGAAGTAATAACCGGCTACGACTGTCAGCGCGGCAATGATCAATCCGAAATGAACTCTTGTTCCGGGAATCAGCTTGACGAGTTTTGATGTCTCCGCCAGACGAAAAGAGACCATTGCGCCGGCATCGACATCACGCATGTAGTAATTGATAAGATATAGTCCCAGAAAAAGAGCGACATAATTAAACATGAGCGAGGAAACAAGCTCGGAAGCATTCCACTTTACTTTTAACAGCGCCGGAATTCCGCAAAAAACCGCTCCGGCTAATCCGCCGGCCAATATTGACAGAACCGGGTGAACAAAAGGAATCAGATTCTGATTTATCGCGACAGCTGTCGCCGAGATACCGCCGAGAAAAAAGGCGCCTTCAGCCCCGAGATTGAACTGTGCTGCGGAAAACATAAGGCTGACAGCCAGTCCCGTAAAAAGGAGCGGGATCATCATTTCAAGGACATTGCCGAAATGACGCAGACTGTCCATCGGGCCGAAAAGGAATAGGCTGAGAGCTCTTCCCGGTTCTTCGCTGGCAAAAAGAATGGTAATAAGAGCGATGATCAAGGCAATGACAATAGCCAGCACAGTGCGGAACAGCTCAAAAAGCTTTTTCTGTTTAAACATGAAGCGCCCTCCCGATCTCGCTATCTGACTGTTTATTAATTCCAAGCATGAACAACCCCAGCTCTTCTTCACCTAGAGATTTAACATCTTCTATATAAGCGGTTATTTCTCCGTTGTACATGACTATAAGACTGTCGGAAAGTTCCAGAACCTCATTCAGGTCCGCTGAAACCAGCAGTACGGCGCTCCCCTCGTCACGCAGTTCCACAAGCCGCTTTCTTATGAATTCCGTGGCTCCCACATCGATACCCCTCGTCGGCTGATCGGCAATGATCAATTTCGGTTCTACCGAGAATTCCCGGGCAACGACAACTTTCTGTATATTTCCGCCGGACAGCATTTTAACCTCTTCGAGGGGCGAGCCGCATTTGATTTTGTATTCTTCAATAAGTTTGAGTGAGTTTTCCCGTATGATTTTCGGTTTCGTCAATATCCTGCCGGTGAACCGGGATGAATCGTGCTTATCCGCCAGAAGATTCTGTTCAATATCCAGAGTCTCGGCCACACCGTAAGTCATCCGGTCTTCCGGGATATGGCATGTTCCCAGATTCCGGATATCCTTTATGGATTTACCGGCGATATTTACACCTTCTATTTCCACAGAACCGAAATTTATCCGCTGCAGCCCTGTCAGTATTTCCACCAGTTCGCTCTGTCCGTTACCTTCGACACCGGCAACACCGAGGATTTCCCCTTTCCTGACTGAAAATGAAATATTATTAACAGCTTTTTTTCCGAAATCATTCACGACAGTCAGATCTTCCACTTTCAGTGACACCGCAGCCGGAGAAGCGGGACCTTTTTCCACTTCGAGAATAACATCCCGGCCTACCATCAATCGGGAGATATCTTTTTCAGTAACATCGGCGACGTTGAAAACACCCTGAGAACGGCCGTTTCTCATAATCGTCAGCCTGTCACAGAGTTCTTTTATTTCATGGAGTTTGTGAGAGATGAAAATAATGGTGCTGCCCTGCTCCTTCAGCAGATGAAGTTCCTCGAATAATTCTTTCGTTTCCTGAGGTGTAAGGACGGCAGTCGGCTCATCCAGTATAAGAATCTCAGCGCCGCGGTATAAGGCTTTCAGAATCTCGACTTTCTGCTTAATGCCCACAGGAAGATCCCTGATTCTTGCCGAAGGATCTACAGCCAGATTGTATTTGCGGGATAATTCCAATGTTTCCGTAGAGGCTTTCTTTATGTTGACATAAAGTCCCTTTCTGGGTTCGGAACCGAGAACCATGTTTTCCGCCACAGTCAGCGAGGGGACGAGCATGAAATGCTGATGGACCATTCCTATCCCATGTTCAATAGCCACATTGGGCGAACCGATATTTATCGGATTCCCCTTAAGCAGGATTTCTCCCTCCTCCGGGTGTTCAAGTCCGAAGAGGATTTTCATTAATGTAGATTTTCCCGCGCCGTTTTCACCGACGAGGGCATGGATTTCTCCCTTTCGCAGAGAAAAATCCACACCCTCGTTGGCTACGATTCCATTGGGATAAACTTTCGTTATATTGTTCATACTGAGAAAATCAGTTTGCATGCAAAACTCCCTGAAAAAGACAGGGCTGCGCCCATGAGGGCACAACCCTTTTAAGAATTATTATACTATGGAGAAACGCTGTCTCTCAGAGCCTGTATTTCACTGGAACTCATTCCAAATGCGCTGCTGACGACAATATCGCCGTCAATAATTTTTTTCTGAAGCATATCCATTTCTTCCCTGATTTCCGCAGGAACCACTTTCATATAGATATCATTTTCGGCAAAACCCACAGCTTCCTCTTCAAATCCGAGGATCTCGCTGCTTCCCCAGGGCGCTTTACCGGCCATATGAAGATCTATGGCTCTGAGAAGGGAGTTGTCGACGCGCTTGAGAACGGAAGTTGTTATCAGCTCCGCTTTCGCCGGATCAGTAGAGAGGAAAAGTTCAGCCTGATCGGAGTCTACACCAATCGCGTATCGATCGGCATCTTTAGCCGCATCGAGCTGCCCCAGCCCGGCCTGGCCCGCAACATTGTAACCGATGTCCGCCCCCTGACTGTACTGAGCCAGAGACATTTCTTTTCCTTTTGCCGAATCGTCGAAAGATCCGATATAGGAAACGGCCACTTTTATATCTTTATCAATATACTGAGCGCCTTCTATATAGCCTATTAAAAAGTCATTTATGACGGGAATATCCATTCCGCCCAGGAACCCTATCATCTTTTCTGGATTGGCAAGAGGCATATCGGAAGTGGTAACCCGGGCAGCCAGTGCGCCCGCCAGGAAAGAGGCTTCATTCTGCTTGTATGTGATCGAGTAGATATTATCCATATCGGGGAGGCTGTAATCTACTTCCGTATCGAAGATGATAAATTTCTTATCCGGATAATCGGGAGCGGCTTCCTGGAGCATTTCAGTCATCTGCCAAGTTCCCATGATTACGATATCCCAGTCCTGCTCCGCCACATCGAGCAGAGTCGGTTCCCATTTGGTTTCGTCGTAATTCATTTCAATGGTTTTTACCAGGACCTTATCTCCGTATTTATCTTTTATCAGCTTCATCCCATTATCAGCCGAGTCAAAAAATGATTTGTCTCCCAGTGTACCGTTGAGGATGAGGACAATTTTCAGAACGTCATCCATCGGTGCATCTTCGCTGCTCTGCTGTCCTCCCGCCACTATGGCGGAAGAAAAGACCACTGAAAACAAAAGTAAGAACGCTGTAAACTTTTTCATTAATCAATCTCCTTTTTACTTTGAAAAACAAATATCGCTAATAAAGATGATAGGAGCGAGCTTGCACCCCGTCAAGAATAAAGGTTCGGAACGCCCATCAGGTCGTGCCATTCGACAATATGGTCGAAAAAAAAATCAGATTCGGTTTTAAATTGAATAAAACCCATTGAAAAAACGGTATGGAATTTGCAATGATCTTTTTTATGAAAAAAAGACTAACTACAACAATGCTACTTGTTCTGGCTCTGACAGCCGTTTCCGGAACAAATCTAGACAACATCTATGGAAAAAACGATTTGGATTACAGTAAAAGCCGCGGGGATTTGTATGGCAATAATTTCGGCAGCATTCTCGATTACGACACAATGCCTCCCAGGCAGATCGATATCCAGAACGCTGAAAATGAAATAGAAAGCCTCCGGAACGATATCGCCGGCTTTCGGGAAGATATAAGAATTTACGAAAACAGAGGTGATGAAGACCGATCGAAAAAATCGGAAATCGCTGTTGTTCTCGGGAAAATAGATATTCTTCTTATTGAATTGAAATCAACTTCAGCTCAACTCTATTCAGCCAAAGCGAACCAGACAGACAGCGTTATCCGCCAGAAACTACAGGACAGCATAGAGGAAAACCGTCAGCAGATATACGACCTGACCAATAGAAGAAGCGAACTGGTCAGCGAACGGGAAATGCTGCTGCAGAGCATTGAAACAGCAGACCGGTTCGTAACTCTCAATAATCTTTTTATCAGAAAGTCCAACAGCAGGATAGCGTACCTGGAAAGCTGTATCGATTATTCCAACAGAGAAACAGATTCTGTCGATACGCTATTGGAAAAATCCACATCTTATCAGAATGAAGTGGATAACCTTATCAACGTCTCCTTTTAATTTTTATATATTACAAAAAAGGGCTTCCGGTTTACGCCGGAAGCCCTTTTTTCAAGATAACATTTTTCAATTGGTTAACGCAGCGATAGCCGCTCCGATAAGCGGAGCATCTTCGACTTTTATGATATCATAATAGCGTTTGCGATCTCCCGTCAGAAATTCATTAAGATATTTTTCTACTCTGAACTGGAATTTGTGATAGGCATAGAAGGTCGTTCCGTCAACTGTCAGGCAAATGGGTCTTACAGGACTTTCGCCTTTTCCCGATTTCAATATTATTCCCGCCATATTCACGGCGATAAGCTTCGCCGCTCTTTCAAGCATGCAATCTATGAGAAAATAGAGGATGTCCCGATTTCTTTCGTGGTGGCGATCGCAGATTTTTGTCAGAATATTCTCTTTCATAAAGGGATTCTGCAGGAATTCATTTACCTGTCTGGTATTGAGATTTCCCGCAATTTCCAGTTCGCTGGTAAAACCTTTATCAAAAATATCACTCTTTTCCGCTTCAAACAGAACTTCCGAGACCAGGGCACCGAAGTAGGCTCCGGAAGTCATTTTTTCCAGAAAGTAGGAACCGGGAGCGGATGTTTTCTCATCGAGAATCTTATCCAACTTACCTCTTTCAGGAACGGAGAGGTTTCCCGATTCAACATTAATGATCTGTGAATGGGTACCGTCCAGATGAATAGCATCGAGCTTGTGTATATTTTCATTCGATTCGGAATAGCAGCTGTTCAGGCCTGTTCCGAGGATAAATCCGAGATAATCCTCATAGTTCCGTTCAGGAGCGGATCCCTTGCCGGTTAAGAGGGTTGCCACCGTATCATTGAGAATAACGATTTTATGGTCTCTTTTTACACCCCGGCTCTTCAGCCTTTCGAGCAGGCTTTTGCCGATCATCTTCCCTTCCACTTCCGGGGCCTGAACTTCTTTGACGAATTTGATCAGCCGTCCGTCTTTGTCGGGAGTTATTTCTGTCGGGTATGAAAAGCAGAAACCTATCTTACCGCTGTCTTCAACTATATCCATTATGGAATCAGCAAGAATATCAAAGAACTCATCGAAAGTCAGAATCCTGTCACTGCCCGGCATAGGACTTTTTCTGAAACTGTCAATTACGACCTGACGGTTTTCATCGAAGTGAATCAGAGCCGTCCGGAAATTCGTTCCTCCCGCATCCATGACAATGACTTTTTCATTGACAGGAATTTCCATTTCACTTTCTATAAACGTGGGGATCATCTGAAGAGAGCTCTTCTCTCCGTTCAGTCCCTTTTCCATTTCGGTAAGGAAATGCTGATAAGCTTTTTCCATATCGACCTGTTCATGGAACATGTTCATTTTTCCGAGGAAATCTTTTACCACGGTAAACTCTTCACTCATCTACACATCCTCTTTTTTTACACTTGATTCTTCATATAAATACAAAATAACCGCAGAAATTTCAATGGATTGAAGAAATCACTCCATTAATGGACAATATAATTATGAAAATAACTCTGATATCCGTAGGAAAACTGAAAGAAAAATACCTCAGGGAAGGTATCGCCGAATATTCAAAACGCCTTTCACGATACTGCAGCCTTGAAATGATAGAAGTTTCCGATGAAAAATGTCCGGAATCATTGAGCGATGCGGATAAAGAGATAATTAAAAACAAAGAAGGTGATCGGATTACTTCGAAACTGAAGGAAGGAACATATCTCATCACCCTGGAAATCGAAGGAAAAGAACTCAGTTCTGAAAAGCTGGCTTCCAGAATTGAAAAAGTCACAACCGGAGGAAACAGCCATCTTACCTTTCTGATCGGCGGATCTCTGGGATTGAGCGATAATCTGAAAAGGCGGACTGATTTTGCCTTGTCCTTTTCAAAACTGACTTTTCCTCATCAGATGATGAAATTGATTTTACTGGAACAGATCTACAGATCTTTCAGGATTATTCGCAACGAGCCTTATCACAAATAAAATGTCCCCTCCGGTCCGCATCATTCTTTCAGAAGCGGTATCAGAAAATCATTATTGTAAATCTCAGCCAGGTCGGCCGCTGTTCGGCCTTCCAGATCCCGGTAGCTTTTATTCATTCCCATAGCCACAAGTCGAATGACATTTTCCCGGTTTCCCGAAAGGGCTGCATAATGAAGTAGCATTCTCCCCTTTCCGTCGACTACTGCCGGTTCCGCTCCGCCCTGGAGCAGTAAAAAAACAATATCCCAGTTATTCTGACGGGCAGCCATAAGAAGAAGAGGCTCGCCCTCGACAGCAATATCGGGATCCGCACCCTCCTCCAGCAAAGCTCTCGTCGTATAGTACTGACCACTCAGGACAGCTTCTATCAAACCGGTTCTTTCTGTTCTGACTCTTGCAAAACCTATTGTGAGGTGAGCCCCGTTGAAACGGAGAGACAATTTATGATCTTCGCCCTCCCCGCCTCTGTCATCTAGTGAAATAGCAAGGATTCTTCTCTCCTGAGGGCTGAGATAGTAACCGACAACATAACTATCGAGAAGGACAGAACCTTTTGTGTCATTGTGTGTATAGGAGTAGAGAGACTTCACGCCTTTTTTTTCCGACTTTATTATGAGGTTAAGACTGGCAATGCCTCTGTTTCCGGCAAGCATGGTCGTCTCCTCATATATTGAGTACTCATCATTGCCCCAGGAGAAATCACCGGGACCATAGGACGGATTTCTATCGGGAATAATGGAATAATCTCCCAGCTTCTGACTGAAGGATTCCCTATTCTCCTTCCAGAGAACGCCTATGCCGCCTTCGGGCATGTCAAATGGTTCCGATTCAAACAAAACCCGATCTTCAATCCCGTCAAAAATCATAAGAATGACTGTTGAAGACACATTGTCCTGAACCATGAAAGCACTTGCCCCATTTTCCGACCAGCCGATAGGGATAAACGAAAAAGGATTGCCTCTGCCGAAACGCACAGACCGCACCGGAGGATCGTATAATCCCGAAACCCGGTTTCCCCACAATAGAAGGGGAAATAAAAAGAAAAAATAAATTATTATTAACAATTTTGCTTCAAACTTGATCATAGTCATGTATATCAGTATATTTTTCGAGTTATGATAAATAAGAGCTCAATTACAACTTTAATTACCATTATAGTCATTATTATCGGTTACTTTTCTCCGGTCTTCAGAAATCAGATTCTCAATACAGGTTATTTCGCCCTTTCGGGAGCAGTGACTAACTGGCTGGCAATCTATATGCTTTTTGAAAAAGTCCCCTTTCTCTACGGATCCGGCGTAATCCCTCTTCATTTTATGGAATTCAAGAAAGGAATAAAAGACCTGATAATGGATCAGTTTTTCACTTCTGATAATATCAGGCGGATCATTAAAGAGGAATCGGCCTCCCTTATGCCTTCCATTGATTTCGAAGGAGCCATCAATTCTGTCGACTATAACAGAATATTCGAAAAAATCACCGAAGCCATTCTCAGTTCCCGTTTCGGAGGGATGCTCGGAATGTTCGGCGGAGCTTCCGCTCTGGAATCTTTCAGAGAACCAATGATCGGGAAGATAAAAGACTTCATCAGAGAGGAAACCTCATCTCCAGAGTTTATGGCTGCGGTGAGCAGTGAGATATCCACGGATAAAGTCTCTGAAGAGCTTATTGAAAAAATAAGCATGATCGTTGACAGGAGACTCGAAGAACTCACTCCCCAGATGGTCAAAGAAATAATTCAGAAGATGATCAGAAAACACCTGGGATGGCTTGTTATCTGGGGCGGTGTCTTCGGAGGACTTATCGGTCTGGCCATGAGTTTCATTACCTGAACATGTCATTGAACAACAGCGAGATAGATCTGATTCTCAAAGAATTGGATCTTATCTCATCCAGAGTCGACAGGATTAGTCAACCGGACCGTTTTTCTCTTTATCTGGAAACTTACGGCAGAGAGGGGAAACAGAAAATCCAGGTCAGTCTTGATCACAATTCAGTCCGGCTCTGCAGGGTCGACCAGAAGCCGGAGCTTCCTTCAACTCCTCCCCGCTTTGCCCAGCTCCTGACGGCACGAATCAAAGGTTCCAGGATACTCTCTGTTTCCCAACCGGAAAAGGAAAGGATAGTCCATCTGGTTTTTTCAGGCGAGGAGGAAAACTACAATCTCTGGATCAGGTTCTGGAGCGGAAACCCCAATATTATTCTAACTGGTGAAAACAATATAATCATCGATGTCCTTTACCGGAAAAAAAACCAGAACGAATATCCCGGAAAAACGTACCAGCCGGATTTCAGTCAGTTATCCACGAATAAGGATCCCGTTCCAAGGCCTGTGCGGGACTACGAAGGTTTTTCCGACTTCAACAGTTTTGTAAACGATTATTACAATAAGGGAAAAGGGGTAAGGGAATTTGAGAGCAGAAAGGAGCTAGTGCTTAAAAAGCTTAAAAGGAAGTTTTTGCAGTTTGAAAATCTTCACAGGAATTTACTGGAAAAACAACAATATTATTCCCGCTATGATGACCTGCGCCTGCAGGGAGAATTAATCGGTTCATCCCTCCATCTTCTGAAAAAGGGAGATTCTTCCCTGAAGACTAAAAACTATTACGACGGAAAAGAAATATGCATTCCCCTGAAACCGGAACTGTCACCTTCGGAAAACCGTGACGACTTTTATGCTTTATCAAAAAAATACCGACGGGGTCTTGAGAAAATAACTGAGGATCTTGCAGATGTGGAAGAGAAGATCTCAGAGCAGGAAATTCTAATAAATAAGGCTGAGAGAATTGCAGGAACGGAAGAGTTGGAGCTTTTTGAGAAAGCTTTACCCGATTCCCCGGCTGATAGCGAACAAAAACGCGGTTCCGTAAAAATCAATACAGGTCTTAGGTTTAAATCAGGTAAATATGAAATACTCGTTGGCAGGAATTCCAGGGAAAACGATGCACTTCTGAGGAAATATGCCAGAGGTAATGATATCTGGCTTCATGTCCGGCAGCACCCGGGCGGATATGTATTTATAAAAACCTTAAAAGGGAAATCCGTTCCTCTCGAAACCCTTCTCAATGCCGCTAACCTGGCCATATTGTACAGCAGCCTGAAAAAAAAGACTGAGGCCGACATCCATTATACGGAAGTGAAAAATCTCAGAAGAATCAAAGGCGGCGCCCCCGGCCGGGTTCTGGTTAACAATGACAAAAACATTCACATTAAATACGATGAAAAGAGGATTGAAATACTCCGGAACAAAGAGAGTTGAAAGAATATTATGAAAACCGGATAATATATCCTATGGACAAAAAAAAAGACAAAAGAGTGCGGCAGCCCATTGTCGATGGTATATTTTATCCCGCCTCAGGGGAAGAACTGACAGCACTTATAGAATCCTATGCTGAAGATTTAATTCCCGGCGAAAGCGATTTAATATATACACCTCATGCCGGTTACTCTGTAGCAGGCAAACTGATGGCTGAAGCTTTTATTTCAGCAGCCAAAAGGAACATAAAGGAAGTCGTCATTATCTCCCCTGTTCACCGGGAGGAAAGCGACACAATTATTCTGCCGAATTTCAAGTTTTTTGAAACGCCTTTAGGTCAGATTCCCATCAATATGAAATCACTTCACTTGTTTCAGAATGAAGATAGTTTGATCGTCCGCAACGACATTCCCCATCTGGAAGAACATTCCATTGAAGACCAGCTTCCCTTTATTCAGTTTCTCTTTCCAGAAGCAACTATTCTTCCTGTTTTAATGGGAAAGACAACGATTTCTCTGGTCAGGAAAGTAGCGAAAGGGCTGGAACGAGCCTATAGCGGTGATAGAAATGATGTCCTTTTCGTTGCGACGGGGAACCTCAGTTCCTATGCGGGCCGAGAGGAATCTCTGTCGGCAGCAGAAAAAGCACTCTCTCTTTTTTCCGGCGGAGATTGGCGCTCCATAATTGAAAACAGGAGAACCGGAAACATAGAAGCATGCGGAGCCGGCCCTCTCTCTGCGTTTCTGGCCTATTTCGGGACGGCTCTTTCCATGAAAGTGCTAAGCCGGAGTGAATCTGTCGGAAAGGAATCGGAAAAAGGTAAAACAGTCGCATACGGAGCCCTTTCGTTCAAGGAGGACTGAATGAGTCATTTAAGCCGGATTGAACAAAGAAAGTATCTGCAATACGCCCGGGACACCATTGCATGGAAACTCGGGCTGAGGGATACCAAACCTGATTTTGAAACTCAGGGAGGACCTTTCGGCGCTTTCGTCACATTAAAAAAATCCGGAGAATTAAGAGGCTGCATCGGCAATATAGTTTCAGAAAGGCCCCTTTCGGAAACCATCCGGGATATGGCTCTATCCGCGGCATTCAGGGATCCGCGATTCCCGCCTCTGAAAGTTGAGGAATTCCGGGATCTATCTATAGAAATATCGGTTCTCTCTCCTCTGGAAAGAGTCAAAGATACGAGCCTGATCGAGCCCGGCCGTGATGGCCTCCTGATCAGAAACGGATATCATTCCGGACTTCTTCTTCCGCAAGTGGCTACCGAACAGAATTGGGACAGGGAAACCTTTATCGAGCATACATTTTACAAAGCGGGTTTGAGTCCCGATTTTCTTGAAGATGACAAGACGGAAATCTATTCTTTCACAGCGGAAGTCTTCAGTGAGAATGATCTGACATAATATTGAATCTATCGCAGATGACTTCATCGATTTTTTTATAAACCTCATCATCTTTTGAAAAAACCGCTATGACTTTCAGACCGTTGGTTTTCTTTATTTTTTCAAGCAAATGAGCTTTTTGCTCTATATAGCCGGAATTGACGATGATCTGAAGCTCCCGGTTTTCCGCCACACCTTTCAGATAGGCTAATATAACATTAAAATCTTCATCGCTGTACAGTTGAAGATCGAGAATGATGACATCGATATTTCTCAGTTTTTTATAAGACATCTCACCATTTTCTTCATTCATAAAGTTGTAAACATGATGCCAATTATATTTTTCTATTAGAACCCGCTTGAGAATGTCGATATATTCCGGTTCATCATCTATTATGAGAATGGATATTTCCTCTTTAAACGACCTTTTGACCTGTTTGTTATTCAGGCCGAATACGCAGTTTTTCCCGTTCTGTTTTGCCAGATAGGAACGGGCGTCGGCCTGTTTGAAGATAGAAGAAACAGATCTCAACCGGTCTTCCGAGGAATGGGACAGGCCGATGCTGACTCTCTGGTAGATTGTCCGTTCCAGCTTATCGAAACCCATAATTCTGATAATTTCCTTTCTGATAGCTCCTGTCGTGTAATTCTCCAGCTGCAGTTTCAGAAATAATCCGATTATCTGCCGGAATTCGGAATCGATCTCTTTCAGAATACTGTTGTTTACAATTTTGTCGCAGATTTTTTCATTGAGAGAGTCAATGATTTTATCTTTAAGATTCTCACTGAGATGTTCTTCCAGAAGAGCTTCTTCCAGTATTGCGACTGAATCGCTGCCCCCTCCCTGGCCGCTGTCCAGATAGTGGAGAAAGATATTCACGATATGCTCTCTCGGACTCTCATTCTCTTTTTCGCTGTATCCTGTAATTTCACCTCTCTCCCCCCCGATATCGGGCCTTATGAACCTGTGGAGGAATGAAAGCAGATTGATTTCAAAGCATCCCGACTCGGTAAAATCACCGATATGGAATACGACTTCTATCGGCTGAAGGGTTATGTCGGCGAAAATGGAAAAAGCTTTTTCTTCAAACTGCCGGGGAGGGATTTTATTAATTCCGAAACAGAACTCGTCCCCTCCGAACCGGGCGGGTACGGTTTCGAATGTCATGTTGCGCTGGCCTTTCAATAAATGCTCGGCCAGACGGACAATCAGCTTGTCACCGAAAGAATGATTAACAGTATCGTTATAGATCTTAAAAGAATCCATATCGATGAACATAACTCCGAATCCCGGACCTGATTTCTCGTATTCATTGAAAAATGTTTCCATCCGCCGATTGAGAGACTGCCTGTTGTATAGCCCCGTAAGACTGTCCCGGCTTCCTCTCATTGTGCTGACAGCGGAATTTATATTAATGCTGATTGTATCGAGAAGCGTAAAGAAATCGGTGAAAGACTGGGCGAGCTTACCGATGATACTGTCGATCGTTTCTTCGGGAAACTCGGGAAACCTTCTGGTCAGTTTTTCAACGGCTCGCCGTTTTGTCAGAGTCAGATTGAGGCTGAAGGTGGTCCGGGCGATAATGGCCAGCAGTTCTCCAGGGTCGCTCAGATTGAGCATATCGCTGATTTCCTTTAACTGTCTGTAGATAAAAGTTCCCGATAGGTATTTTCCGGCTACCGGCTTATATATGACCGGCAGTTTAAAGTAAAGAACCATTCGTTCCTTGATATTGTCATTAAGGCTGCAGGAAACATAATTCCCTTCAACTATTTCATTTTTATTTAAGGGCTTCGTCCTGTACGAGAAATTCTCCTTTCTCTTATCCTCAAGCTGCCTGAATATGGTAATGATCTCCGTAATGGAATTATCCTCACTGTAAAAAACGACATCTTCAATTCCATAAATTATTTTCAGGATTCTGACCGATTCGTATAGAACGGCATTGATATTCTCTCCCATTCTGAGTCCGCTGATTCTCGACTGGTCATAAAAACTCTTCCACCTGAGGGCATCCTGGGTCTTTTCCCTCTGTAAGATGGGAATGATGACATCGATCAGTTTTCCCGCCGATTCTATAAACATTTTTATATAGTGATGGCTTAATCTGTTTATGCGGGGATCCACATTGTGATAGCTCCGGCTTTTCAGGTAAATGGATAAATAAATCGTTTCCATCTTTTCCCGGTTCGTTCCAATATCTATGTCCCGTTGCAGAAACTCTCTGTTACTGTCGGTTATTTCGCGATCGAGAGCGGTGCTGTCTTCGACGATGCTTGTTTCGGTTCCATCATAGTCAAAACGGTAAATGATTTTTCCATCGGAAAAACTGTAAAGGCCTTTTCCGCTATTGATGACGATAATACACTCTTCCAGATCGAAAGGATTCCACGAATGATAGAGAAAAGTTGAGAGAATATCAAAAAAGATTTTTCTCTTGTTGACCGCTTTCATCCAGACATCGGTATTGTAATTCTGAACTGCCGATGCGGCGAAAAAGTTCTGAAGCTGCTCCTGGAAAATCAGCAGGATCCTCAGACTGACAAGCTCAAGCAACTCAATAGCAGGCTCCCGGAAGAATTCGACGGAAAGTATGGTATGTCCGATCCTGAATTTATAATTTTTAATACCCTCTTTCTCTCCGATTACCGTTACACCCTGGTAAGTGAAAAGACTTTCCGCCATGGGATCAAGCCAACCGTTTTCATCGCGCTTCATTGAAATCCTGCGCCAGAGAACGCGGTTCAATTTTTCCAGGATCAATCGGTCTTCCTCAACGGAAAACCCCAGCCGGAAGCTTTCGGGATTAGCCATTCTCGTTTTGGGATTCACGTGGACTCTGTTGTCTTCAAGCCTGACAAAACCTTTCCGCTGAAGGATCCTGAAAATTTCCTTGGATCTGGCTCCGAATGTATCATAGAAACGCTTTAGCTCAAAAAACTCTGAACATTGGGGAGGCTTTATGAGAGAAGGATCCCGGCTGTATCCGTTTGTCCTTTTGATTTCGATATCGCCATCTCTTCTGTGGCGGAATGTATGTTCATATATTAATCTGATGGAAGGTATGGTTAAAGCGAGTGATTCAATTGTGTAGCTATTTGAGTTTGCCGGCTGGTACAATTCAATTTTTTCAGTTTTTCTCATACACGGAACAATCCACTGGTGTCCTTTTTAATAATTATCATATAATAGAGCCATTAAATGTATAATTTTTTCATTTCAATAATAAAATAATCGGAGAATCGAATGGACTTTACCATATCCAGTACTTCAGAGGGATCAGCCCTTATCGAAAGTTCCGGCAAGACCTACCTGGCCGTTGATAGCGGTCTGAAGAACAGAGCTTTTGTCGGTGTGGATACAAGCCGGCTTCAGTCTCTGCCGGGGCTTATTGTAAGCGGCGGAGAGATAAAAAACTGGAATCTTCAGGGTATAACGGAAATCGATGGCCATACTCTTTTCTACGGACCGGAGTTGTCGGGAAAAACACTGGCTGCCATTCATATGACTCCGGCCATCCTGGAAAAGCTGGCACAGGCCCTTTATATTGTTAAAGACCGCAATCTCCCCGTTCGGCAATTCAGTTTATCTTCGGTCTTTTTCTGCGATAACGGAGACATACTTTTCTTCCCCCCGAGACTTATGGAGTTTCTCAACAATCACAGAGTCAGGCAAAACAGCATGAAAATGATCGTTCCCTGGAATAAACCCGGAATCGGTGGCGATGAAGCCAGAGCGTTTACCCTTGCCTCTCTGGCCTATATAATAGCAACTGGAAAAGAACCCTTTCCCGGAGAAAGCGAAGAAGAGATTGAAAAATTCATTTCATCGGTTAATTATGCATCGCCTCTCATCTTCGAACCGCGTCTCTCAGAAGAATTTGTTTCTCTCATTGATTTGTCTTTCCGGGGAAAAGGATCTCTTGCCCTTTGGAGAAACCTTTTAAAGAAGTGGAATGATTCGGGTATTGTCGATGCATCATTATCAAATGAAGCTGTCAAAGATAGAGAACTCCGGGAACGGAAACGGGAAGACGCCCGTGTTAGAAAGACGAAGGCCGGGTTTTTTCTGACGAAGAACAGATCGCGGCTTATCGCCGCAGGCATTGCTGTCCTGATAATCGGACTGGTCCTTCAGGCGCCAATCTCCAAGTTACTCGAAGCCCCGGTTACTGTCGGCATGACTCAGGAGGAAGTGGTCAATCTCTATTACGATAGCTTCCGAACCCTTGACACGGAAGCACTTGAAGATACGATAACGGCAAAAGCGGGAAAGGGTGATATTAATGAAATCAGCACAATCTATGTCACTTCCAGAGTCAGAACGTCTTATGAAGGCTCAACCGGACTGCTCGATCCCGAAGAATGGATAGCTGCGGGGATGGAACCGGTTCCGCCGGGAACGCAGGTCTGGGGTATATCGGGATTAAAAATAAAAACCCTGGGAAACAATACGTTTGAAGCCGAATATTCAAAATGGTCTCCTGCGGTAGTTGAAGATCCCGACAGCAGCAAACCTATGATGCCAATAGAGGAAAAAACCCGGGATATTCTGCATTTATCCATGGATAAAGACGTCTGGGTTATTGACCGGATTGAGCGTATAAAGAAATAAAAGAATAAAGATTCTCCTTAAAACATTTTTCTTTTTCTTGACTATTTAATTGCGAATCAGGACAATTTTGCGACGAGAAAACAGGAGAACAGGATTTTATGAAATTAGTTATAGTAATTGACACATGGTCAGAGGGAAACGGTGGAGTTATCGCCACGAAAAGACTTGTTGAGGAATTAATGATCCGGGGACATCAGGTGCGAGTCGTGACGACAGGCAGCCATGAAGGTGATTTTTATGAAATACCCGGGTTCGCACCGGCGCCGGTCAGAGAATCTCTGGAAAACATGGGGATGTTATTCGGAATAGGAAAAAAGAAAATCCTGGAAGAGGCCTATAAGAACGCCGATCTTGTACAGATTCAGTTTCCTTTTTTTATGTCCAGAAATGCAGTCAAAGTAGCCAGGAAAATGGGTATCCCCGTATTGGGCGCGGCTCATGTGCAACCTCAGAATATCATTTCAGCCATGGGTAAGGAAAGCAAATTGATGGAGTTCATGTTTTACACTCTATTCAACTACTGCTTATATGACCAGGTTGACACTCTTCACTGCCCATCGCAGTTTGCAGCTGATCTTTTCAGTGCCCACGGAAGCAAAGCCGATATGAAGATCATATCCAATGGCATCCCCGATGCTTACATACCGGAAGAATACGATAGACCGGATTGGTTCGGAGATAAATTCGTGATTCTCAACATAGGACGTCATGCCATGGAGAAAAGGCAGGAACTGCTTATTGACGGAGTTCTCAAGTCCAAATACAAAGACAATATACAGCTCCTTCTATGCGGTAAAGGTGAAGATTCGGACAAATTGAGAGAACGGGGAAAGGAACTGCCCGTCGAACCTCTGATCCGCTATGTCTCCATGGAGGAGAAATTGCACTACCTCAATACGGCGGATCTGTATATGCACGCATCGGTTGTCGAACTTGAAAGTCTCTCTTGCCTGGAAGCAATCGGTTGCGGTCTGCCCTGCCTGATCGGGAATTCTCCCTACAGTGCGGCGCCTCAGTTCGCCCTGGATGATAATTTCATTTTTGAAATGGATGATGCTGACAGCCTTGCCCGGAGAATTGACTATCTGTACGAAAACAGGGAAAGTCTGAAGAACAGAAAAAAAGATGTTTTGCAAATGGCCGAAAATTTCCGTTTTAAGAAATGTGTGGACCAAATGGAAGACCTCTACACAGAGATTTTAGGATCTCCGGTCAATATCAAAGATAAAGATGCAGAAATACTTGTTTAGGAGTTCTTGATGGAAGAAACAATCAGGCCTGAAATTCCGGAAGAAAAAATCTTCGAAGTGAAAAACAACACCAAGAAGATTGATTTTTCCCGTCCCTATAGATTTATCTATTTCGACTGGTGGTTTCATCTGCTGACCATGCCTTTTTTTCTGCTCTGTTATACGGCGGCCTTTTTAGCGACTTTCTATTTCGGCTTCCGTGTACGCAACAGAAAGAATCTCCGGATATTGAAAAAAAGAGGATGTATAACCGTTTCGAACCACTGTCATTATTTCGATACGGTTTTTGCCAATTTTGTTGTTTTTCCGCGAAGACTTTACGTCACTGTCGTACAGAGAAACTACGAAGTTCCCATAGTCAGAAGAATCCTCCGTTTTCTCAAAGCCTTCCCGATTCCGGGAGGTCCTGTTGGTTTTAAAATGATTACGGAGCCTATCGGAGAAGCCCTCAGACGGGGGTATCATGTCCATTTCCTCCCGGAAGGAGAACTTGTCCACCTCAGCCAGACCATTCATCGTTTCAGACCGGGGGCTTTTTTTCAATCCTATCTTCATCAGGCACCTGTACTGCCTATGGTGTATGTCATGAAAAGAAGAAAGCTTTTCGGAAAAGAACTCCCCCCCAACTGGGTTAAGATGGAAATGGTCGTCGGTGAGCCGATCTATCCGCCGCCGCTGAGCCCTGAAGGATCTTTTCCCAGAGAAGCTCTGAAAGAAATGTCGGAAAAAGCTGCTTCATGGATGGAAAAAACCATATCCGATTTTCAAGGAACAGAGAACTAAGTGAAAATAAACAACTCTCCCATTACGGATTTCCTCCAATTTGCCCTGAAACAGAAACTGGCAGCTGTCCTTATACTATCTGTTCTTTTAGTCTTTGCTCTTTCCCGTATTGGCGGACTGAACATCTCGGTTAATATGGAAGATTTTTTTGTATCTTCCGATCCCGTTTTAAAAAATAATGAAGAATTCGAAAAACTCTTTAAAAACAGCGATTTTATCGGTGTTCTGGTTGAGAGCAGTGATGTCTTCGACCGGGAGACCCTTGAGTTGATCCACAGAGTCGGTTCTATTCTCAGGAATGAGGTACCACTAGCCGGATCTTTAATCTCTCTGACAGAACTGGAAAACTTCCCTTTAGGAGGCAATACCCTCCGTTTTGAAGGGGATTCACTGCTCTCGACAGATTCAGAAATACGTGAGATACGGGAATTGTACAATACCATTCCCTCTATCGGGGGAACACTGTTCTCACAGAACGGAAAAGAAGCCTGGATAATACTCCAGCTCTTACCCTATACGGATGAATGGGATCAGTTTTCTATCGGAGAGGAAGCCTATAGGATTCTCTCCGGCATAAATTCCGGCAATATCAGGCTGACCGGCACCGGAGTTCCCATTTACGCCTACAGGAAGCAAACGGAGATGATGTACGATCTTATGAAAGTGCTCATTATGGGAACTCTGGTCGCACTTTTGCTTTCCACATTGATCATCCGTTCCTTCCGCGGTGTAGCCGGTGCCATACTGATAATAATCATTTCCGTTCTCATTGTTTTTGGATTTCAGGGCCTCAGGCATACGACCATAGACAGTGCATTCATATCCGTTCCAATATTGCTCACCATGGGTGTTTCCATTGGATATACCGTCCATATAACCCGCTTCTTCAGACTCTATTATCGCAAAACGGGAAAACGACATGATGCCGTGCTCTATGCCGTTCAGGAAAGTGGAAGACCGATACTCTTTACAGCCTTTACTACAATTGCTGCCCTTTTATCCTTTACATTTGTTGAAATAAGACCGATTCAATGGGTCGGTTTGACTTCAGCTCTTTCTATCGCTGCGGTATGTATTCTGACACTAATCTACTATCCTCTGCTTCTCTCCCTGGGGAAAGATAGGGAGCTGTCAGACGAAAAAGATTCTGCTGCCCGATTTGAAAAAGCAATGGAGAGAACATCGAGGTTTGCTGAGAAACACACTGTTCCCATTATAATCTTTTTCATCACATCCGTTATTATCAGTCTGTTCGGACTGATGAGACTGGAAGTGGATTTCAACGGGATAAAGATGATGGGTGACCGTTTGAATCACATGAAAGATCACATTCACATCATTCAGTCCGATATCGCATCAGGCGAGACTCTGGAAGTCATCATCCAGTTGGGAAAAGATCAGTTCAAAACCCGGGAAAACCTGTTGAAGCTGGAAAGCCTTGAACTGAAGCTTCAGGAGTCTCCGCTTGTCAAAGAGACCCATTCCCTGGCAGAAGCGATAAAAGAGTTTAACTATCTCAGATATAACAGAAATCAGGATCAGTATATAGTACCGGAAAAAGATTCACTGATACGCGGCCTGCTGCTTTATTACCAGAGAGTGGCACCGGAATCAATCAGTCCCTGGATTGATAATGATTATGGAACAGCACGTATTTTTGTCCAATTGAATGATTTCTCTTCACTTGAAATTGAAAAACTTCTATCCAGTACAGAAGAACTTGTTAAAGAAAGCTTTACGGAAGATGCGAGATTTTATATGAGCGGATCTTCTTATCAGATGGCTATTATGAACCAGTACATTACACGAGGTCTTGTTAAGTCAGTTTTAACAGCATCGGCGTTAATAGCGCTTCTTCTCATTATTCTTTTCCGGAGCTTTAAAATCGGGATAATAGCCATGATCCCCAATATTTACCCGCTTCTCATCTGCGGAGCCATAATGGGATATGGAGGCATTCCCATGGAATTTGTTACCATGACCATAGCGCCAATGATTATGGGTCTCGCTGTTGATGATACAATACATTTCATTTCCCATATCCGCAAAGATCTGAAGATAACCGGCAATCCGCAGATGAGCATAGATTTCACTTTCAGAACTGTCGGAACAGCCATTACAGAAACAACTGTCATACTCTGTCTGACTTTTCTGGTGTTTCTGGCTTCTGATGTAAACAGCATACGCAACATGGGAATTCTTTCAGCTTCAGGAATGGCCGCCGCATATCTGGCCGATATTTTCATTACACCATTGCTGATAAAATATTTCTACAGAAAGAAAATTAAGTAACTATATTTCTCCATATACAAGAATTATCATAGATAAAATAAAAATATTTACTGCATTGTAATTTATTTTACTGTAAATATTTTTACTGCTCCGCCGGGTTCATCCCCATAAGAAGGCCTTTTAATGCCTTATTGAATCGAAACTCCTGATCCGGCATATCTTTCAGACTGTTAAGGATGTTAACGAA
Organism: Spirochaeta isovalerica; assembly: GCF_014207565.1. Lineage (NCBI taxonomy): Bacteria > Pseudomonadati > Spirochaetota > Spirochaetia > Spirochaetales > Spirochaetaceae > Spirochaeta > Spirochaeta isovalerica. The sequence goes on from NZ_JACHGJ010000001.1 coordinate 627,717, forward strand.
TATCCTGAAAAACAGAACTGCAATCTGGTTTTTTCTTTCACTGAGACCTTCCGGCCAATCGGCAATCCTGCTGAATACTTTCATATATTCTCTAAGGTATTTGCCATGAAGATCTTTTAAATCCTGAAAATCTTCAAAGTCAATGGCATAAAGAAGATTGAGGCTCTGGCCATGCTTTTTCCAGAGATAAAAAAACAGATTTATAACTTCATCAAGAGAGACCCGGTCCCATCTGTTTAGTTCCTCCAGGTAATGCAAGCCATCGGTGAGGATAGGGGATGTAACTTCGAGAACAAGCAATTCTTTACCTGGAAAATGATTGAAGAGCGTCCTTCTTGCAACATCCGCCTTATCGGCGATTTCATCCATTGACACATTGGCCGATCTCTTTTCAAGAAATAAAGATACGGCAGCTTCATGAAGCAATGAATGGGTTCTCTCCCACTTGCCCGGTTTATTTTTCATAGGAGTGCCCCTTTAAACAAAACTGGTGAAATCATCTTGACATTATACTAGTACATATCCATAATTGCACTCAATAATGCATATGTGCACTCATGAGTGCATTAAGGAGAAAAAATGCTGATATCTGCTATAATTTTTATTTCTCTGGCTCTTGTTTTTTATACAGCTGGAGTATGGGGTGAAAAACTGACAGGGAGGCTTAAATGGGTCTTTCTGATATTATTCTGGCTTGGCTTTATCATGGATTCAACCGGAACGGCATTGATGTCAGAAATGGCCGGAGCCAATCAATTCAATATTCACTCTCTTACCGGTGCAGCTGCTATAATTCTCATGCTTTTCCACGCCATCTGGGCAACCTATGTCCTTCTGAAAAAGCAGGAAAGACTTATTGTCAGTTTTCACAAATTCAGTTTAGTTGTCTGGTTCGTGTGGCTTATTCCCTACTTAAGCGGTCTTTTTATGAATATGTAGATTTTCTATTGACTCACATGGCTTAAAAGGTGTATTGAAAAATTAATTCTTAGCAGACAACGGAACCTATATGCTAACAATGTCTGCTTATATCTTTAATTCTTGGTAAAGAGTTTCACCTGGAGTGGTGAATGGGAAAGGTATAAGTGACTTGTTGGCCCTGGCGGGAACCAGAATTCTACTACATCCCTTTCCGTCTCTTTCCATTAGGAGAACACTATGAGTTCAAAACTTTGGTTTGTTACAGACGGAGCCAATTTAATCGCAGTTTTTGATGATCGCCATGATGCCGAAAGGGAACTCGAAAAATATGAAGACGATCCCGATTACGATTACTTTGATCATTACGGAATAAGTATCGACGAACTTGATGACTACCCTGATGAATACGACTTCGCTCAGGAACAGGGCTTTATCAGATAGCAGATAAAGATTTTCATTAGTTTAGGAGAAAACAAATGTCTGAAAGATTATGGTTTCTCTCGCTTAACGACGAAATTGTAGGCGTCTTTGACGATTACGATATAGCCGTAGAAGAAAAAGACTTCCTGCAGGAAGAAAACCATAAAGACGATGTGGTTCTGAGAAAAAAGTTCCTGAGAAAGTTGGAAAAATATACCGATGAATACGATATGGCCAGAGAAAGAGGCTATATCAAATAAAGATTCCATATGGAGCCGTAATTCACGGCTCCATATGATTGTTAAACAAGACCTAACAGGCTCAAAATGTACAATAGAGAGCCTATTCCAGTCAGTATCATTCCCGCATAAAAGAATTTGATGATCACTTTTGTCGAGAATGATTTCATCTCACTTCTATTGGAGATTTCTCTGTAATAATCGAGCATGGCACTGCGGTTTTTCACATATGTCCTGCATCCCGGGCTATCTGATATGTAATGCTGGGCATAAGGAAAACAAAGGACTTTTGACGGCTCCTCCTCCGCAAGCCCCGGGAACAGAGAATTGATTTCAACATTGATATCTTCCACAGGGATATCAAGAGACTGTTCAACTTCAGAGGGATCAAAAATAACAGCAAAGGGATTATCATCATTATCAGAAAGATTTTTAATATGAGCGATGGAAGTGTTTCCCATCAGCCATAAAGGCTGATCGAGTTTTCTAAGTTTTCCCCGCTTGATTGATCCTTTAGCTTTTATTTGCCGCCCGGTCTTTTTTTCGATAAAATCCAGATGAATCTCGCCTCTGGAACTGGTTGTTATATAGGATTTTTCGCAATTTGGCGCTTCGATTCCCGATCTGGGCATGGCTATAAGCGTATTGCTGAGCACGTCGAGAAAGATCCAGGAAATTAAGCCGGTTTCTTTATCCTCAGCGATGAGATAACACTCAAGTCTGGCCCCCCAGAAGGTAGTGGCCCTTGTGTTGAATATACCAATTCCGAAATAATGCTCCGGTTCCTCGTCGGCGAAAATCCTGCTTTTTTTTAGTTCATATCGCGCAGGAAGAAGAGATCTGGCTTTTTCAACGTCTTTTAGCTTATAAAAAAGAAAAAAGCTGTAGGGTTCAATAACAAATCCAATATAGGGATTTTGTTTTGATGTTTTGAGTAAAACCCTCTTGAAAAGGGATTTAGGCAGTAATTTGCGGAACTTCTGAAAGAAAAAAAGAAGACTCACTTCTTCGGGATCAATGAGATTTTCCACATTTTCAATAAATTTTTTATCGTCGATATTTTCCATAGATGAAAAGTTTCGATGATGCCAAATGATCCGTCAAGTACTTTTATTCCTCAGTCATTAATCATGCATTCTGGCCGGCTGTCTTGTCGATTCTATCACATCTCTCCACAGGCTGCCTTCCGGATCGACGCAGTTCTTTTTTGATACGGCCATATCGATCGGAACATGTACGAAGGCATTATTCCATTGGGAAATCAGCATGCCGGTACGTCCCGACATTGCGGCATGAACAGCATTGGCTCCGAGGCGGGCGCAGTAGAGCGAATCGACTGGATTCGCCGCAGAAGCACGTATCATATAACCGGGGTCAATATATTTAAGAGATGATTCCCTTCCGATTTTTTTAAAATGAGCTGTTATTTTCTCTTTCAGAAAAAGACCGATATCAGCCAGTCTCTTGTTTCCCGATTCATCGGTTTCACCGGAAGCTTCGAGGAGGTTCTGACCGGCGCCTTCCGCCACCACAATCACCGCATGATGTCTGGCGTCAAGCCTCTCTTCGAGTTTTTTTAAAAGCCCGTTTTCTCCTTCGAGCGAGAATTCCGCTTCAGGGATGAGACAGAAATTCACTTCGCTGGTTGCCAGAGAAGTATGAGCAGCGATAAACCCCGATTCCCGTCCCATCAGCTTCACGAGACCTACACCGTCGATCGCTGATTTGGCTTCCGTATGAGCTGTATTCACCGCTTCAACGGCCCGTTCCACTGCCGTATCAAATCCGAAGGATTTATGTATGAAACTCAAATCGTTATCAATCGTTTTAGGCACACCGATAACCGCGATATTCAGGTTTCGCTTCTTTATTTCTTTTGTAATGGCCAAAGCACCGCGCTGAGTACCGTCCCCGCCGATGGTAAACAGAATGTTAAGATTCATTCTTTCCATAGCGTCTACAATCCTCACGGTATCGGATCCTCCCCGGGAAGAGCCGAGGATTGACCCACCCATATTGTGTATGTGATCGACAATATAGGGATTCAGTTCTTTAACGGGAAGGTTGTATTCCGGAAGAAACCCTTTATATCCCATTCTCACACCTGTAATTCTCTGAACTCCATAGCGGTACCACAGAGTTCTCACGACAGCCCGAATGACATCGTTAAGCCCCGGACACAGTCCCCCGCAGGTGACAATACCGGCATGAACATGGTTTGGATTGAAATAGATCATTTCCCGCGGACCGGCTTTTTCCAGCAGACTATCGGTATTCTGTTCCTTTAGTGTGTTTGAAGGCAGGATAAATTCGTCATCGCTGACGAATCTCGCTCCGCCTTTATCTTTTTCTACAGAATAGGGAATTGGTGATTTAACAGTGTTTTTACCTAATTTGGTTATTGTGAAATCGATCTTCTGGTTCATACAGCCCTCTCATGGGATTTTTTGTTATCTTAATGATATTTGTTGTTTTATTCTACAAACAGCTGAGAAGTTTTTTTTCTTTTTAATCAAACCTCTCTATATTATCATTTATATAGAATTACCTAAAAATCTACAGGAACAGAATAAAATGGCACAAAATTTCGAAGAAATCCTAGGAAAACTGGATAGTTATGTAGAGAGGATAGCCAATCTCAAAGATATCTTCCTGGCGAACCTCGTCATGCTCAGCGAAATTCCCGCTCCTACCTTTATGGAGGAGGAAAGACGGAATTTTATTCTAGAACGTTTTACCGATTATGAGTTGCAGAACTGTTCTGTCGATGAAAAATCAAATGCGCTAGCCGTTATTCCCGGAAAGACAGGAGAAGGTAACATACTTCTCTGCGCCCATATGGATACGGTCTTTCCCGAAAATACCGACACAACCGTTTCCATTCAGCCGAATCTCGTTTCCGGACCGGGAGTAGCCGATAACGGAGCAGGATTGGCGGCTCTCGTTACTTTACCACTTATTTTGAAGGAACTCGATCTTCAATTCAATTCGAATATCATTCTTATCGGGACTTCCAGAAGCCTTGGCAAAGGCGATCTGGAAGGACTGAGGTTTTTTCTCGATCATTCCCAGATGAGCATAAACAGCGGTATTTGTATCGAAGGAGTTCAGCTGGGAAGAATCAGCTATTCTTCCATTGGAATGCTCAGAGGCGAATTAACCTATAAAATCCCCGAAGAGTATGACTGGACCCGGTTCAACTCCGTGGGAGCCATAGTCAACATGACTGAAATGATCTCCCGCATACTCGAGATTCCCCTGCCCGGCCGCCCCAGGACGAGCATCAACCTGGGATCGGTCGAAGCCGGAAGTTCCTACAACATGCAGGCGATGAAGGCAAAACTGAAATTTGAAATCAGAAGCGAAGCGGAGGAAATGGTAGAATCTCTGGCTGAAGAAATCGGAAACCTCGCTGATGAGATGTCTTCCAAAACGGATTCGGAAGTGACCTTCCGTGAAGTGGCCAGGAGAAAACCGGGGGGCACTCTTTTTTCCCATCCGCTCAACTCCAGAAGCCGGGACATTCTCAATCATCTGGGTATTAAACCCCGATTCTCTCCCTCCACTTCGGAGCTGGCCGCTTTTATAGATAAAGAAATTCCCGCTATCACAATGGGAATAACAACGGGTGAAAATCTCGGTGAACTCGATGAGTCCATACAGATCGAGCCTTTGTACACAGGCCTCGCTCAACTGGTCGCATTAATCGAAGCTATTGATGGAGGTTACACCAATGCAAATTAATGACTGGCTTAAAAATAACACGTTCCATCATTCCCAGTTCTCCAATATAAAAGAACTGGTTGAACTGAAAGAAGCTCAGAAACTATCCATTTCTCTCTGCATACCCACTCTCAATGAAGAAAAAACAATCGGAAAGGAGATCGTACTTTTCAAATCGGAACTCATGGAACGCTTTCCCCTTCTCGATGAAATCGCCGTTATCGATTCGGGCTCTGAAGACCGGACTCTTGAAGTGGCATCAGCCTTCGGAGCAGACACATATCTCGCATCTGAGATTCTCCCCGGACTGGATGATAAAAAAGGCAAAGGTGAAAACCTATGGAAGGCCATATATCAACTGAAAGGCGATATCATAGTTTACATAGACGCTGATATCAAAAACATACACCCCAGATTCGTATACGGACTTGTAGCCCCTCTTCTTCTTAAGCCCGAAGTTCATTATGTAAAAGCTTTTTACGATCGTCCGCTGGCTTTTTCCGGCAGCATTCGTCCATCGGGAGGCGGCCGCGTTACGGAGATTCTGACAAGGCCGCTTTTCTCGTTGTTTTTTCCGGACCTGACGGCAATCATCCAGCCGCTATCGGGAGAGTATGCCGTCAGGCGTGAAGTGATAGAGAAGATTCCTTTCCCCATCGGTTACGGCGTTGAGACATCTCATCTCATTGATATATATGAAGAATATGGATTAGCTGCTTTCGCCCAGACAGACCTGGATCAGCGGGTACACCGGAACCAGACAACTAGGGCTTTGGGGAAAATGTCCTTCGGCATTCTTCAAACCTTTCTCCAGAGACTCAAGAAAAAACACGACATTGAAAATCTTCCCGAACTGAATACCGTTTTCAGACAATTTCAGGTAAGGGATGAAACTTTTGAAACAATCGAGTACAATATCAAGGAATACGAAAGGCCTCCTATGATTACCATCAAAGAATACCAGGACAAGTTCGGCCGGTCGTAACTACTAATAATCGGAGAATTTTTTTATAATGGAAAAAAGGGCTTTCCCCGTCATTCTCAAAAACATCAGCTTTTCCTATGAAGAAGGAAAACCGCTATTCAAAGATATGTCTCTTGATTTGCCTCAAGGTGTTGTCTCTCTTGTGGGGCAGAACGGTACCGGCAAATCGACATTGCTCCTTCTTGCCGGGGGAAGACTTCTCCCGGAAAAGGGAACCGTGGAAATTCTCGGCAGGAACAGCAGCGAACTTGCCAGCGAGGAAGAGCGGAACAGTCTGGTTTCTTTCATATATCAGAATATGGAATTTGAGACTGAGGAAACAATCGGCCAACTTCTCTCCACAATCTATGAAGGCGGATTTCACAAAAAGAAGGATCCGTCACTGCTGAAAACAATCATAGATGTGCTGGAGCTTGGAAGTCTGCTTGATAAAAGAACCGGAGAAATAAGCAAAGGCGAAATGCAGAGAACTGTTATCGCGTTCTCAATACTCTATGGCTCATCAATAATCATGATGGACGAACCGGTTTTCGCCCTGGAAAATAACAGGAAAGAAGTCGTACTGGCTTATCTTAATGAATATGCGGCTCAATATGGTGTGACAATATACTATTCCATACATGAAATCGATCTGTCCAGGAAGTATTCCACATCCGCGCTCCTTTTTACTAAAGAAGGACAGATTCTTTCTGGTCCGACAAGGGAAATCATGTCGAAAGAGAACCTTGAAAAAGCTTATCAGGTTCCGATGGATATGCTATACCAGAGAGAGAATCTTTACCGGAGCCATCTCTTGGAAGATGGCCTCCCAAAGGGATTATCCGGTATCAATACAAAAGTTATCGAGTAGATTTCAAGCTCTGCTTCTGTTAACAGACATATTGAAAACGATTCCTGTTATCATGGCGATAAGAACTCCCGCCAGGCTTAGCAGACGGAAAGAGCGTTCATCAACATCCATTCTGTATTCCCTTTTTACAACGAATCCCGGTCTGTATTCATCTGCACCGGGATTCCATCTATCTATATGAACAAGATGATCGTTTTCCTCGTAGTAACCTAAAGCTCGAGCTTTTACTTTAATGAGTTCGTTATCCGAAGAGAGCGCATCAAAATCAACTGTCAATTCTCTGTTGATTTCCCGTATTTCTTCCAGGTTTTCTGTTAAGAGCTTTTTGTAGGATTCGGCCCGTACCATAGCCGACAGTCCCGTATCTCCTCCGGCAAAAACAAGCAAGCTGTAAACGACCAGTCCGGCCAGTAAAGAATAAAGTAAAATTGACCATTTCATATGTTTCATTTACGGTAACTATTCAACTTTCCTGAACACTTTCATTTTGTTTAAAAATTTCGCTTCTATTGTCCGATAATCAATAAGATGTTAAATTATAATTACGTTTGGATAAGATTCAGGAGCGTTTATGGCAGCAAATAAACCGAAGAACTTCGAAGAAGCAGAAAAAGAGCTTGAGCAATATGGGAGCTGGGTAAAAGGCAGTCCCGAGGATCTCGAAGTTGAAAGTCTTGATGATGATTACCACCTGGAAGGAAACCCTGAAAACGCACTGATGACCGAAGAAGAGGAAATGCTTCTCGGAGAATTGGAATCCAGCGAAAGCGAAAGTTCTTTCGGAGATATTTCATTTGATGAGTTCGGTGATCTCGATGACGAAGTGGATGATACCTTCGGCATGGAAATCCCCGATGATGACTTTCCCGGCCAGCTGGTTCAATCGCCTGACCTCTCCATGAAAATCCTTCAGAGCATTGAAAATGAGCTGATGGGATTGAGAAATGAAGTTAAGGATTTAAAAAAAGAATTGAGTCAGATTCAGAAAGCTCCGGAATCGCCCATAGCCGATTCTCTTTCGGAAGATGAAGGAGTGTCATCATCTACCGGATTTTTCGAAGAAGATGATGATGAGACAATTGCTCTGACCGGCGATGAACTTGATAATATCCTCGTATCGGCCTCTGTGGAAGAAGAACCCGATCTTGATGAAATAATCAGTTCCGGGGAAGAAGAGGAATTACCAGAAGAATTTAACGAATCAAATATTCTCGATGAAGATGAGCTTCAGGATACGGAAGATCTTCTGGGTGATACGGAGTTGGATAATTCCCTTCTCGATGACCTCTCGCTCGGTGAGGACGACCCGGCTTTAGCGGAACTGACTGAAACAGAAATAGATACGTCATCTGATGAAATGATTATTTCAGATGAGATTCCTGAAGATTTTGATTTGGACAATATACCTGATATGGATGACATATCAGAAAGTTTTGATGTTGATGGGGAATCTTTTCAGGTTGAAGAATTCGAAGGATCCGATGGAGAGGATTTTATTGTAGAAGAATATAATGAACAGGATTCTCTGACTCTTTCCGATGAAACAGGAGAAGAGGAACTTGTTGAGTCTTTTGCAACTGAGAACCCCATTGAAGAAGCCTTTATTGAAGAGGATGATGAAACAAACTTCGATGAAGGAGAAGAGATTGATCTTTCCATTGACGAAGACGCCCAATTCTCGCTTGATGCGCAATCCGGCAAATCAGTACCATTTGAAGATATCGAAGATATAGATCTGTCGGCCTTTGATGAAAATCTTGTCATTGAAGAGGAAAGTGATGATTTTGAGCATGTGGATCTCAATTCGTTCCTTGATGATGAAGAAGAGAATGAAATAACTGTTGATATTGAACCTGAAGAAGACGTTTTCGGCGAGATTACCATAGATGAGGAATCACTGGAACCGGATACAGTATCTGACGAAGCTGCAGATGAATCTGTTTCAGAGGAGATATCACTTGATGAAATATCACTTGATGAAATCGAAGAAGAGTCTCTGGATTCAGAAATGGATGAAATCACTCTGGACGATATCTCTTTTGATGATGAAATGTCTCTCGACGAAATTGAATTGGAAGAGGACTCAGATGGGGATATCACACTCGATGAGATCAATCTTGATGATGAAATATCAGAGATGGATGAAGAGATCAGTATTGATGATATAAATCCTGAAGATGAAGTTTCATCTGATGAAATCATCATTGAAGAAGAAAACGACGATTCTGAAGATATTACGCTTTCGGAGTTAAATATTGATGAGGGATTTCCCGATCTCGATGAAGTAGATTTCGACGAGGAGATATCTGAAGAAGAAATCACTCTTGATGATATTATTTCTGAAGATGAATCCAGCGAATTTGAAACAGATGAAATCACTCTCGATGAAGTAGATTTAGACGAAGAAATATCTGAAGAAGAAATCACTCTTGATGATATAGTTTCTGAAGATGATTCCAACGAATTTGAAACAGATGAAATATCTCTTGATGAAGTAGATTTCGATGAAGAATTATCCGAAGAGGAGATCTCTCTTGATGAAATCATATTAGAGGAAGACTCCGACGATCCGGTAATTGAAGATAGCTCGGAAATTTCATTGGATGATATACTTGTAGAATCTGATAATGACGAATTGGAAACAGATGATATTTCTCTGGATGATATCATAATTGAAGAAGAATCAGCAGAGAGCTTTTCCGGAGATGATACTTTAGATGAAATCATTCTGGAGGAAGAACCGGAAGAATCGGAAGAACTTCTACTTGATGACGAGACAGAAGAAATAACCGTCGATAACGTATTTCCTGAAGAGGAAATGCTTCTTGACGATATCATGTCCGATGAACCTGAAGAAGATTTTTCCCTGGAAGGGACCGGCTTCGAAGACGAAATAGAATTACCGGATCTGGATGAAATAATCCTTGAAGAAGATGATAATGAATCAGAATCGATCCAGAATGAAGAAATAGATTTACCCGATCTGGATGATCTCTCTCTCGATGAACAAATCGATGACAATGTTGACCTGCCGGATTTGAGTGATCTCGATTCTGATAATTCAGCTATCGAAGATATTGAACTTCCGGATCTTGATGAAATAAAGCTCGATAGCGAAGCAAAGGATTATGCAGAACCGGAGCTGCCGGATCTTGATGAAATCGTCATCGATGACGAAGAAGAAAGCGATGTTCCCAATCTTGACGATATAATCGCTGATTCCGGAGAAGGTGATACAGAGTCTGAGCTTTCTGAAATTGAACTCCCCGATCTTGATGATATCATAATCGACGATAGCGAAGATGAGATTGATACTGATCCTGCAGCTGAAGATGACATTTTCGGTGGAGATAGTGAAATTGTTGATCTTGACTCTCTGGAGCAGTTGGCTATAGAAGAACCGGATAGAGAAATGACTCCTCAGGAATTTACGGAAGATCTGTCTGAAAGAGTAGAAGAGATCCGCGATGCTGCAATGAACGGCAACATCCCTGAAGAACTCCGTGATGAAATAAAAGATATACTTCTTTATATGGATCAGCTTCTGGAATCACTTCCTGATGAAAAAATACAGGAATTTGCCCGAAGCGAACATTTCGAAGTGTATAAAAAGATATTTGAAGAACTGGGAATCAAAAAATAATGGGTCTTCTCGACAAAGCACTGACTCTTGAAACGGAAAAAAATGCAGAGATTGAAAGCTCTCTGCATTTTAATCCGAATCTTGAGAGTTTATATAACAGGTTGAATACATCAACAAAAGGATTGGATTTTCCCTCCCTTCTCTTCGGCGGTCTGGTTAATGAGCTTCAGATTCAAAAAGGTGCTTTGCTTCTTCCCGATGAAAGCCATGTTTTCACGCCCTGGGCAGTCGAAGGTTTCGATCAGACAACATCGAGAAGAATCCGAATTCCCGACAGCCTTTTACCCAGTCTCAATAAAGAGCATTTTAATTATGTCGAATTACAGAATACCGAGATCGATTTATTAAAAGATTTTTTTTCATTTCGCGAATACTCAGTTACATCCAGAGTAATATTAGTTCCACTCAAAAATAATTCTCAGGTGATTGCTGTTTTATTTATCACTGAAGGAAACTTATTAAATCAGGATAGAAGAACACTAAATGACTTATTTGAAAATATATCCCGAACCGCAGGTTCTCTGCTTAAGGAAAAAAGAGATTCCATCCTGTTAAGGCTTGAAGATGTTACTAATGAACATAATGACATCTCAACATTCCTTAAAGAACGGATCAGTTCCGATTCCTCGCCTTTCCTGCTATTGTCTCTTAAACTTGATTCTTTTATGGATAAAATAAAGAGTAATGACAGAAATTCCGTTGAATTCAGAATGATTGAAGACATTCTCAGACTAGTGAAAACATTGCTGGGGGGGAGAGGTTCCGTAACAATAAAAGATTCCCGTTCGCTCTATGTTCTCCTTGGAAGCTCTCGTCAAGAGGAAGCTGAACTCTTCATTCATCAGATAGGACTTTCCCTGTCTTATTTTTATAAACTTGATAATTCCCTCTTTAAACCTGTTTGGAAAATGGTCCGTTTTCCCGAGGACGGTTCATCCGAACAGGACCTTATTCAGCAATTGGAAAAATGAGATTTTACCGATCCGATAAAGGATTCCAATGCGCGGAGCTGGGAGGAAAAAACATTCATTCCAGATATAATCCCCGTAAGGAAGCTGAAAGATTTATAGATAAAACCGTTACGGATATGCCGGAAACCATAGTCTTAATCGGTGCCGGTTTAGGTTATTTACAGAACTATCTAAAAACAAAATTTCCTCAAGCCAGGATTATCTGCATATTTCTTGATGATGAAATCTACAAAAATTCTTTTTCGGAAAAAAACGATTTCTTATGCTGGTTCCCCGGTTCTCCCGATTCAATAAGTCAGTTTTTTTTCAAAAATATACATGAAGACAGGTTAAGCTCTCTTTCCGTAATTGAATGGGAACCCTGTGCGCAGCTTTTCCCCGGATTATCTCTGGAAATATCTAAAGCATTAAAAACAACAATTCAGGAATTGAATGGAAATATCCTTACAACAGCCTGGTTCGGCAAAAAATGGCTTCGAAATCTGATAGTCAATTATATATCTATGGATTATTACTTAAGTCCGGTTACTATTGAGAAACCGATACTCATAGCCTCATCCGGTCCAACTCTAAGCGAAATAATTGATGATCTGTCCGTTTTCAGAAACCGTTTTTTTCTTATTGCCCTTCCCTCTTCTCTCGCGGCTTTTTCCAAAGCAGGCATAACTCCTGATCTTCTGATATCTACCGATCCCGGATATTACAGTTCGGTTCACCTCTATTATCTGGGATTGAATGTTCCTTTGGCACAACCCCTGACCGCCGGAAGAGGCTTCTGGAGAAAGAATGCATCAATAATGGTTCTCAACCAGGAAACACCTTTCGAAAAGGATCTCTTTAGTATTACCGGTTTAGAGCACCAAGCTGTTAAACCTAACGGGACAGTTTCGGGAACAGCTCTTCAGTTTTCAGGCTTATATAACAATCCCGTCTATTTTGCCGGTCTGGACCTTTGTTTCAGGGATATTCAGTCTCATACAAAACCTCATAGCTTTGATGTTTTACTATTTGACAGAACACTGAGAAACAATCCTCTTCATTCCATTTATTTCAACAGAGCGTCCGGAGCTGTTCCGGATTTTTCCAGGGGAATCCGGACCGGCCGTTCACTTGATACATACAGGAACTGGTTTGAGAAGTATATAAGATCAAATAATGCTGATGTTTACAGAATCAATCCCTCTCCGGTTTCTATAGAAGGCTTCAAAAACTGCAGAGTCGAAGATATTCCGGATAAGGATTACCATAACTCATTAACGTCACAAATATCGGAAACATCCCCAGTCGAGACACGAAAAAAACAGATTAATAAATTACTGGCAAAGTGGATACAAGAACAGGAAAATGGAGAAAACAGTTCTTTTTTTTATTTTCTTGATGCTGTAAATGCAACCGGCAGCAAAAACAGAACAGATGCCATAAAATATCTGAATAAACTTAAGGTCATTTATGAATAAAACAGCACTTTTCGATAGAAATCTTCTCGCTTTGGGAACAGGTAACAAGCAACTTTCCTCGCGTTGTGCTTATTGTAAAAGCTCTAATAATTTTCACATGATTGAATCTAAAACGGGAAAAAAAGTTCCAGCTGTGGAAAATAACGGCCGGATAACACCAATGCATTCCCGCTTTGATCCTGAAAAAGAAGGATCCAGATTTCCCCAGGTTTATACGAGTCGGGGCTTTCTTCTTTTTTTCGGCTTCGGAGGAGCCTACCACATAACACCTTTTCTGAAAGATGAAACAGTAGAAAAAATTGTTATTATAGAAAAGAACCTGGATTTTTTTACCTATGTTTTAACTCAGATGGATTTAACTGATCTTCTTTTTGATAAACGGGTTGTCTTACTGGTGGAAGAGGAACAAGAATCCATCAGGAATTCACTTCTAACCCATTACCTCCCCATACTGACCGGTGATATTCAAAGCATTCTTCTCAGGCCCTCTGTTCAGATGGACGAAAATTATTACAACGAAATTGCAGAACTGATCAGAGAAACACTTGAACAGGTCAGCGATGATTTGACTGTTCAAACGCGATTTGGCAAAAAATGGTTTCGCAATACTGTAGCCAATCTCGAGAAAGCCGAAAAAGCGATTTTTAAAATCGGTTCAATCGGAAAAGCCATGATAACAGCAGCGGGTCCCTCGCTTGATGAAAATATCGAAAAAATCAGGTCTATGAGAAAAGAAATCTTCCTGATAGCTACAGATACTTCGCTCCCGGCTCTTCTTCACCGGAGCATCATTCCCGATATAGTCATATCTATCGACTGTCAGGACATCAGCTACAACCATTTTATGCAGGGTTATCCCGAACATGTTCCGCTATTGCTTGACCTGGCATCTCCCACCCGGCTCAACCGATTCACCGATAACAGGCTATATTTCTCCAGCGGCCATCCATTTTCCAGATATGTTAACAGACATTTCAGAAATTTCCCGCAAATCGATACCAGCGGAGGCAATGTAACATATGCAGCCCTTTCTCTGGCGGTTTCGCTCGGCGCAAGAGAAATTTATGTCTCAGGCGCTGACTTTTCATATCCCCGCGGTAAATCCTATGCCATGGAAACCTATCTTTATCCCTGGTTCAGGAACCTTGAATCCCGTTTCCAGTCCCTTGAAAGTTTCTTTTTCTCCTTCATCATGCACAATAATTCAATGATACGGGATGACTCAGATGGATTCATACGTTACATTTCAAAACCGATGATTGGTTACAGAAAACTCTTTGAAGCGGCAGCCACCGCCATCGACCCCAAAGTCATTCCTCTTGAGGGAAGCGGTTGCGAACTTAAAATATCGAACAGAAAATTGAATCCCTTTCCAAGTATCAGGCCGGTTTTATCAGCAGGCTCCCCCATGATGAGCTCAAAGAAGTTTCTCGGGGAATATCTTAAAAACCTTAAGATGCTGCCTCTTCCGGACGGTCCTTTATGGAGATACCGGGAAAAGTTGACTGATAGCGAATTGGAACTTATTACAACCGTTTTACCGGCTGCTGCGGAATTCAGCCGTAAATTTTCAGACAGAAAGGAATCTCTAAAAAAAGCCATTCAATGGACGATCAGCCTGCTTGAAAGAGAAATAACTCAGACGGGATAAACGAGAGCCCCATAACCCACAAAGGAAGATGACTGATGCCTGGAAAGACTGTTTTCGTATTGAAGAAGGACACCCTTCTCCGAGCCGCAGGATTTTCCCCAAAGAGCTGCGGCGGCCGCGGCTCCTGCAGAACAGGCTGACCGGTCCTGATCTGCAAGATCCAGAATATCCTTTCCCCTGAAGTTCTCCATTGCTCTAAGGATTTTCCTATCGCTGTTTTCAACCCATATCTCAGGATTTTCAATAGAATCCCCGGGAATGTAGCCATAGTTAGGTCCGTAATGTGTCAGATCTGTAGATCCGATGACAACAGCACTCTGCCCGACATCTGAAATGACGTCTCCTAACACTTCATGAAAACGCAATGAGCTGGTTCCGGCCGGAACGCGCAAAGGGACAATGGGTATATCAACAAAATGACTTTTGATAAAAGGCAGCTGGAGTTCGATCGTGTTGTCAGGGCTGTCGTCGGAAACTCCGTTCAATCTTTCAAGAAGACGATCCCTGATCCCCTTATGAACTTCCAATGCACCAAGCGGCGTATTACAGATATTGTCCGTCCAGAAAAGAAAGGGATAATCGGCAGGGAGATGTCCTCCCAGTATAAGAACAAGATCAACATCCTGTTTTAACCGTCTAATGGCATCATAGGCCAGATGACCCGAGAAATACCAACCGGCATGAGGAACAATGGCGGAAACAGAATCCATCTCCGCTTTTCCCAGTATCTCTTCGTATTTTTCTATCTGGCGTCTCACATCCTCTTCCCGTTCCGGATACCAACTGCCGGAAAAATGGGAAGATCTGATTTTATCCATTTTGGCCTCTAAAAAATCTTTTATAAATAAATAATACTGCAAAATAATCAATAATTGAATATAATAAAGTTATGAAACAGAACCTCTCTAAAATCTACACCATTGTGGTTGTATTAGTATTATTGATTCTCGGAGGATGGTCAGCCTGGGATATCTACCGGCTCAGGACCTCTAACAGCGAAGCCGCCCGTGTTAATGTTGATCAGATTAAATCAAATGTTGAATCAAGTTATAATGCAGCAAAGTCCTTTTCCGACGAATCTTTTTTCCGATCAATCAGACAGCTTTTCAAAGACAATCCCGATCTGGAAATCCTCACTGTTTATTCGCATGATTCCGATGTGGGAATTGAATATCATTACAACCGGGGTGAAGATGTCGAATTGCTGAATCTGGATGAAACGACACCACTCACAATGAAAGATCTTCCTGATTATAAATACAATCAGCTGATGAAAAGCAAACTCACTTCTTCACTGAACACACCGGGCATGTCGGGAATGGAGCTGGATCTTATTTATAAAGTTGTCGACGGTGCCACCATATATAATATTCTCATTCGCCTTCTCATAGTTGTTGTAGTTTTGTTTTTTACGACATTATTTATGATTTTTACAGTATCCAGGCATAATGCTGATGAAGATATCGAAGATGATGACAGTGACATGTCCGACCATATGGACAGTTCTTTCGACTCTGAAGACAGCCATGACGATCTTTCACTGGGCTGGGATGAAAATGAAGATTCTTCCGGTGGTGAATTTGCGATGGATGACTCCGAGTTTGATAATCTTGATCTGAATTCATCGGGGGGGGATTTTGATGATCTTAATCTCGATGACATGAATGATGATTTCGATTCAGCTTCTGAAAGCTCTTCAGATGATTTCAGTTTTGATGAATCTTCTGACGACTTCGGTAATGAACTGAATGATGAATTAAGTCTGGACGAACCTTTTGAAGATTTCAATCTTGAAGAGAGTTCAGATGATTTCGAATCGGTCTCTTCTGGAGAATCAGAGCTCAGCGAAGATACTGATGACTATTCTTTTGATGACGTTACCGATGACTTCGGTGATAGCGAGGCAGATGAATTAAATCTTGACGAGCCTGTTGATGATTTCAACCTCGAAGATGCTAGTGAGGATTTCAATCTTGATGATAATGAAAATGAAATGTCATTTGATGATCTGGACGATGTAAACCTCGATAGTGATATTCCGGAAGAAGAAGACCTTATGGCTATGGATCATGAGATCTCCCCATCTTCCGATTTTGATGATGATTTCGATTTTGACAATATTGAGGATACATTTACCGATAATGTAGATTCAGATTCCAGTGAAAACGGACCATCGTTATTTTCTCCCAAGAGCGGAGTCGGCTGGGAAGATTTTATCGAAGACAGAGTGAACTTTGAACTGGAGCGAGCCGCTTCTGAAGATCAGGATCTGGTTCTCGGTTTAATCCAATGTGACAGCCTCACAGAAGATAATTACAAAATCTTTGCAGATCAGCTCAAAGAGGATTTCAATTATCCGGATCTGATTTTTGAGTACAAGGACAAGGGATTCGCCCTGATAGTTCCCAATAATGATCTCGATCAGTCTTTAAAAACACTTGAAGCTTTCACAGGTAGAGAGATTGAAGAATACGGAGAAATCAATGTGGGTATATCTTCCCGTAACGGTCGATTGATAACCGGTGGAAGAATCTTTATGGAAGCTGAAAATGCTTTGCATAAAGCTGTTGATGATCCGGAAAAAAATATAGTCGGATTTCGTTCCGATCCGGATAAGTTCAGAGAATTTCTTTCTAAGAAATAAAAAAACGGGGTTTAAAGCCCCGTTTTTTTATTCGTTGTTCGGTATTTCAAGCACCATCTGATCTCTGCAGAGAAAGGTTTCCGGAAAGTTTTCTTTTGCTTCCTTTTTCAATCTGCGAAGTTGTTTTTCCGTGTAGCGGGGACTGTAATGTATTAATCCCATTTTTTTTACGCCTCCGGCTTTTGAGGCGATTAATCCGGCCTGATAAGCGGTAAGATGTTTTTTTTCTTTTGCAGAGTCTGCCAATTCTTTCTCGAACATCCCTTCGCAGATAAGAAGATCCGAGCCGGTAACTTCTTTGCTTATCGACTCGCGATAAAGCGTGTCAGTAACAAAGGAAAATTTCCGTCCTTTTCTTTCCATTCCCATAACATCCTGAGGATGAATAACCTTACCGTCATTAAGAACAACATCTTCGCCGCTCTGAAGTTTTGACCAGAGAGGTCCAACAGGTATTCCCGCTTCCTTAGCTTTTTCCGGATAGAAGATACCAGGGCGCGGATCCTCTTCAAGTGTATATCCGACGCAAACTTTCGAATGTTTCAGAGGGAAAGAACGCACTTTATATCCTTCCCCTTCATAGACGACTTGAGATACCGAAGGTTTTTCAATCTCCCGGATCTCGATATCATAATTAATATACATATCGAGAACTTCCCGGCTTGTCTCAACATATTCCCTGATTTTCGGAGGTCCGATTATTACCAGAGGTTCTGTTCTGTCTACTTGTGCCGAGAGCATGAGAATTCCCGGCAATCCTGTAATATGATCAGCATGAGTATGCGAAATAAAAATCGTATTTATTTTTTTCCAGCGTAAATTTAGTGATCTAAGTGAAATTTGTGTGCCTTCTCCACAGTCGAAGAGAAATAAATCTCCTTCTCTTCTCAGAAGAACCGATGTAAGATATCTCCCCGGCAGAGGCATCATGCCGCCGGTTCCTAATATAAATGTTTCCATACAGTATAAGAAAATAACAGATTTCATTTTTTAAGTGAATAGATCACAATTTTCTTTTATATTATTTATTATGTTTAAATTTGATATGTATCAGATTCTGGCCATAACAAGTATTCTGATCACTGTTGCCGCGGCGCTGAGTATTCTTCTCGATGAAGACAAAACTACCGAGTCTGTTATTTCATGGCTTCTCTTCATTTTCATTTTCAGATGGATCGGTGTAATTTTTTATATCCTTCTAGGTATTAATTGGAAAAAGAATAATCTGGTACAGGAAAAGCCTGAAGACATTTTCAAAAAGTACCTTCAGTCAGCACTGGACAGGCAAAGCCGGTTCCTGGAAAATTCTCTGAATACTGATTCAGATGAGACCTTTAACGACACGATAAAAACAATCCGACTCTTATTGTCCGGAAATAGTTCGATCCTGACATTAAATAACCGGATCAAGCTCTATTACGATGGACAGGAGGCGTTTAACGACCTCCTACGTGATATTGAACGGGCGGAAGATTCCATTCATATGGAGTTCTTTATATGGCGTTCAGACGTCCTGGGAGAGCGTATAAAAGAAGCCTTGATAAAAAAGGCTCTTCAGGGACTGGATGTGAAACTGATATTCGACGGCCTCGGCTCTTTTGGAAAAATATCTTTTAAATACAGAAGGGAATTGAAAGAAAACGGTATTCAATTCAGATATTTTCTTGATCTCAACTCAGCAATGGCAAGATTGAAAATCAATTATAGAAATCACAGGAAAATAGTTGTTATAGATGGACGTAAAGGCTATACGGGAGGAATGAATATCGGGCAGGAGTATATAGACGGAGGCAGACGGTTCAGCACATGGCGGGATACAGCTCTTCGCGTTACCGGAGATTCGGTCATGCTTCTACAAGCACTTTTTTTAACAGACTGGAACTCATCCGGACCCGCAGAATATATCGTTGATAGCAAATTTTTTCCATCCTTTCATCCTGATGAGGTTCAGATTCCCATGCAGATTGCTGTCAGCGGTCCCGATTCACGCTGGTCTTCCATTGAACAGTTATACTTCATACTTCTTACAAACGCCAATAAGGAAGTATGGATTCAAAGTCCTTATTTTGTTCCCAACGACAGTATCCTGAAAGCCATGCAGGCATCGGCACTAAGCGGAATTAAAATACATCTGATGATGACAGGCATCCCCGATAAACGGGTGCCTTTCTGGGTGGCACAGACCTATTTCGAAACTCTTCTGGAATCCGGTGTCAGAATCTACATGTACAAAGCCGGATTTCTCCATAGCAAAATGATGGTTTCCGATAAAAAAATCAGTACGGTAGGAACCTGTAATATGGATGTCAGAAGCTTTCATATCAACTTTGAAGTCAACTCAGTTATATATGATGAAAAGATCTCTTCTGAACTGGTTGACAGATTCAATCTGGATCTGGAACATTGCGAGGAAATCACACTTCAGAGTTTGAGGAAAAGAGGGTTCTTCAGAAGGGTGAGAAATAACTTTTTACGTGTATTCTCACCCATCATGTAGAAGTGCTAAAAGATTCCGATTCTAGCTCCGAAACTGATTGTCGGTGTTACACCAGCCTCAATATCTGAAGAAATAAACCAGAGCGCTGCCTCCGCGTATAGAGAATAAGAGTTGAACAACGACCAGTTCTCTATCTCAAACTTGGCAAATTCGTATTGAA
Source organism: Spirochaeta isovalerica (assembly GCF_014207565.1). NCBI lineage: Bacteria > Pseudomonadati > Spirochaetota > Spirochaetia > Spirochaetales > Spirochaetaceae > Spirochaeta > Spirochaeta isovalerica. The sequence goes on from NZ_JACHGJ010000001.1 coordinate 647,878, forward strand.
CGAGAACAGAACCCAGAACGACTCCGTTCTCAGTAAATGAATATCCGTCTTCAGACATAGTAAAGTAATTGAAATTGGCTCCCACAGCCAGAGACATGGAAAAGAAATCCCAGTCATACCCAAAGAAATAGCTGAAAGGTATATCCAGAATCGTAGCGAGAAGTTTTGCTCCGATAACGATTCCTGTAAAACGACCGGGAGGAGCAAGTCCTGCCTGAACCTGAAGCTTTACCACATCGTCAAAAAAGCTTAATCCGACTCCGATTTCTCCATAAGTTGAACCCAGCGCATGGAAATCGATATACAGCCCCTGTATGAAAGAAGGAACTTCGTACTTTTCTTTCCTTCCTTCCCGAATCAGAACTTCAACTGTATCAAGACCATTGGCATCGCTTGCCGTACCAACAAGCGATATATTCTCATTGAATGTTCTGTTTTCTTCGGGATAGAAAAGATCGACATCCGGTGCCGTCTCGTCAATGTTGACAAATAGCTTGGATACAGCGACAGTTCCATCTCTGAAATGAGCACTGATAATCAACTGATTGATGCCTTCCGGAAGATCATATGTTTCCAGTCGGAACTCCCAGTTTTCTCTTCCTTTTGCTCTGGAGAAAGTTTGACCATTATCCAGACTCACTTCGACATAATCAACAGTCTTTGTTTTATCGGAATCTTCCCCATTGAGACCGCTGTAACCCGCATTTCCTGTAACCATTGGCCGGCCTGATACAAATTGGCCGCTTATAATATTTCCGACCTGGACCCATGGTCCATCTGTCATATATTCAAAAGTCCGTTCCCGCGAGATGATTGATGATTCGCCTGTTCCGATTTCCACCTGAGCAACATGTTTTCCATCGGAAAGAGAGTTAACATCAATGGGAAAAGAGAATAAGCCGTTTTCATCGGCTTCCAAAGTCTCAAAAATCTCACCATCAATTTTAAGAACGATCCGTTTTGATTCTGAACCTTTGACAATTCCGTCAATAGCGAAGGGGCCGGCAAAAGACTTGCCTTCTTCGGGAAAAAAGATATCAACTGAACGGCTTTCTGAATCGGGAATGATTTTCAGATTTCTCGTTTCACTGATGCTGTTATCCGCGAAGTCGACTACTGTTATATTCAGGTTATACAATCCAGGTTTATAGCCGGATATATCATAAACTTCTCTGAATACGCCTTCCGTGACGATTTCATTTGTGAAAGTTTCAAATTCCGGATCATCCAGTGCATTGAGTTCAGCAATTACGCTCTTGAGACCTGTACCATCATAAACTTTACCATCCAGAATCAGTTGACCGGCGAAAGAGCTGCTCTCTCCCGGCGTATCAAGCTTAATCTCAGGGACAGTATTGTCAATATTGATAATCGTTGAACTGATACCGACTGTTCCTGCGCCATCGATAGCTTTAATTAGAATGGAATGAGTACCATCTCCCGGTAATCGAGTATCAAATGAATATTCCCAGAATACTGTTTTTACTGTTTCCTTTTCGATAGTTTCATTTTTCGGAGTATCTTCGCCATCGATATTAACTACCGGTTCGGGATCCTCTGCAGAAATGCCTTCCGGATTATTATTCTGAAGAATTGTTGCTTCATTAAAGGTGATACCGTTATCATATGAAATAAAAACATTTCTGATTCCGTTCTCATCAAAACTCTGCCCTTCCACGACAATTGTTGACTTTATATAGTCATCAATAGATGGATTGATAACAGTGCTTACAGGTTCAGATTTGGAAATGAGGAATTTCGACTCAACAATATCACTGGGGAAGCCACCGATATCTTCAGCATATATACTGATTTTATGTTCTCCGTCATCAAGATCATCAAGAGAAAAGGGAATGTTGTAATAAAAATTCCCTTCGATAGATCTGAATTCCCCGCCGTCTACAGAGTAATAAATAGAATCCACTGCATCATCATCAAAAACGAGACCGGTAATGGAAAAATCGTTTCTCAATGTCGAGCCGGTTGACGGGACTTCAATTACGGCAGATGGTTTATCAGCATCGAGGTCCACATTGAAAACGGGTTTGTATTCGACTTCATTTCTTCCGCCATCGACTGCTTTAAAAACAAAGAGAGAAGAATCGGAATTTTCCACCGATAAATCTATGTTATGAGAGAAGGTATTGTGGGAAGTTAACTCTACGGGATTAAAAGTTGCACCATCCTCTGAAAAATACAATTTCCCCTGACCGTGAAAACCTTCAATTACACCGCTGACCGTGATTATTCCCTCAACAGGTTCTTCCGGCCCGGGGGATAAAATACGAACTTCCGGGATTGTCCGATCGATAATAAAAGGCATGGTTGTACGCGAAATATTGCCCATATCGTCTTCCAGTACCAAAGTAAAAAAATGCGAACCTTCATTGATGGATGAAAGATCAAACTCCTGATCGATCAGATATTGTTCGCCTTCCCGGTTGAAATCAATGCTCAATGGATTACCAGATGTACCGGTAGTGCCGGAGTATTCAAGCGAAACTTTTCGGAGAGGAGACATATCGTCGAATTCCCCTTTGAGAATCATCAAATTTTGTATGAAATTACTTGATATTTCATCAATTTCTGTAATCTTCTCAACTGATTCGACAAGAACTTCTTCTCCTTCACTGTTTTTCTGAAGTGTTTCCACTGTTCTGTTTTTCTTGATTTTCACTGGAACCCGAATGGGATTCAGTGTAAGAACCGGCGGAGAGAAATCTGATGCCGCATATATTTCTTCAGAGACATACTCTTTTCCCGAAGTGCCGAACACTTTAATTTTGAAACGCACAGGTGCTGTTTCTGAAAGAGGAACGAGAGAAAATCCGCTTTCAAGAACCTCAGCTTTTATAGAATTCTGAGGAGGATCAAGTTCTACGGAACGGACTGAATCTCCGGCAATGAATCCCGTCAGGGGCATTATTTGAGATATATTAACAGGATCCTGACTCCGCAATCTGATATCCGAGATGATCAGTCCCTGGTCATTTAATTGAAGCGGATTAAAGCTTTCATCTTTTCCAGGAGCAGGGGCAATATAAATGCGACAATTTATTTCACTTTTCCGTTCCAGAGAATCCTCAACTCTCATAGATAAATCATAGGCACCGGGTTCAGGTTTTCCCGGTAAAGCAATTGAAAATAGGCCTTTGGTTACTTTCGAAGTCAATTCTTCCTGACCGTCAAAAGAATAAAAGAGTGTGATATCATTCTCTCCTCCTTCGACTCGCCCCGATATCTTTGCAGTTTTTCCCTGCTGAAAAACAGCTCCGTTAAACCAGGGAAGAATTTCTTTATCACGGGTATATTCGGTAAGGATGAGAACGGGTTCACTGGTTGCTTTATAGAAGACATACTTTGAGCTAACCCCATTAATTCCATATATATCTGTTCCGGAAATTTCAAGAATATGTTTACCCGGTTCCAGATTATAAAAATCCAGGACAAAAGGACCATAAGTATCCTGATTGATAACCTCTCCGCCATCAATAGAAAATGAAACGGAAGCTGGTCCATCGTCATCATTTACAATTCCTTTCAATACCGGTTCATCGTAATTGAGATAATCTCCATCTGTAAAATCGATCAGCGAAACGACCGGCAAGTCTTCTTCCAGAGCGGTCTTGAATTTATATTTGATCTCTTCCGTATTATCCGATAGATCAGTAGCGAGGAAAGAGATTGTCCCGCCTTTCAAGCCTGAATAATCAAATGTCTTATTCCAGTAGGGATTTCCCGGAATAAGAATGATTTCTTCTTCTTCTCCACCATCCTGCACACAGATAAACGACTTTATTCCCACTTCATCAGTTACAGTACCTGTAACGGTAATTCTTCCATTTAATATATCTTCTTCTGTTGGTGAAATGAGAGTGATAACAGGTTTTTCGTTATCGGAATAATAGACAAAAACCGTTGAACCTTCAGATCCTGTATTATCTAAAGCACGGAATCTTACATATGAGGTTCCCCCGGCATTTTCTCTTGTATCCAGATCAAGGGAAAACGCTCTTTCCGCATGTTCTTCTTTTCCTGATAATTTCAGATTTTCCCAGGTTTCTCCATCCAGACTGAACTCAAGAGACAAGACTCCATTAGTATCAACAACACTACCGCTGATTTTCTTTTTGCCCGACAGGATTTCTCCATTTTCATGAGAATCAACTGTTATGACCGGTTTCGTTTTATCCAGATTTATTTCAACAGCATACTCCGGCCCCGTAAGACCGTTAACATCTGATGCCCTGGCATAAAGAGTGTATTTTCCGTCATTCCACTTATCTGTATTGACGAAAGCGGCCCAGAATATGGTCCCGTCCGCTTTCATCCAGGTTCCATCGTTTATCCTGTACTCTACGAATGCAACAGCATCATCGTCTTTTGCGGTTCCGACTATATTGAAATTTCCACCGACACGCATAGATCTGGAAGGACTGGATATTGTCGCTACAGGCAGATCTGATTCGGAATCTATAAAAATATTGATTGGTCCATCTATAGAGATATTACCGGCTCGGTCCCGGCTACGGATTATTAAATTGTACGTTCCATCTTTAAAACCGGAAATGTCGTAATCGTATGTCCAGTTTTCCAGACCGTTTACCTTGTGGTATTCGACTGAATCCTTAACTGATTCTTCAGTCGCTAAGGTTTTATCGTCACTCTGAGCATAAGTTAAGCCGGAAACAGCTATCAACCAGAGACAAATTAACTTTTTGATCTTTACTTTATACATGAGATACCAAACCCTTGAATGATCAGATTTTTTCAAATCTCAATTATTTAAAGCAATATTCGTGCCACTGATAACAGGGCGGAAATAATACTTTAAATTCAAATATTTTCTATTGTTTTCGACATACGGGGCGACGATTCGCCCGAATTGTCGAAAAAAGTAATCAGAGCCTTAAAACAGGTCTGACCATTCGGAAATCCAGTAAGACTTTCTGAAAAAACCTAGATAATCTTGGATTTTCTTTACTTTCCAACAAATAGTATTCATTACTTTTATCGGCAATTTTTATTTTGTTTGAAGAAATACATTTCATGAACTCATGACACTCCTCAACGGGAACTCTTAATGCCCACGTCATTTCAAGCCGCGATGAATTCCTTAATATTTCAAGTGTCGATTCCGGTTTTTTCCTTTTTCGCTTGTGCTTCTCAATCCTTTTGTTCAACATTTCTTTTTCTGAGGAAAGATAGAGATAATATTTCTGATCTTTATAAAATTGCATTATATATATTCCCCGATCAAATTGACCTTCATTCTCATAGAGATTCCACAATAGGGGTACTTCCTTATGATCCTTAATTATATTCAGCTCTTTATCCCATCCGGCCGTACAGGGAATTATTTTTACCAGATCTCTAGACTCGTATAAAGTTCTTGAAAATTCAGGATCAGTATGATAATCGGGACAAAAAGCATTAATCCGGTCAGACTGTATGATAAATAGAACAGCTGTGCGGATTCCCTTCCGACTCATTTCAGCCAGTTCTTCAACATGGCGTTTACCCCGGCTTGTCACGGCATCGGGAAACATGGCTAAGTGTCCGGCAAACAATGTCGATGATTTCACCTCACAATATAGTTCCTCTCCCCTTTTGTTCTCCAGCAAAAGATCAAAACGGCTATGACCGACCGAGACTTCCCTCTTCTTTAAGTAATAACCATTAAGAGACGGAATTGATTGAGTTTTGACAAGATATTCTGCGACTTTATTATTAACATGGGTATCGAGCATTATGACTTCATCTGAATCTGATACTACTGCCATTACACGATAAGGGTATTTAACGTGATCACCCATTTTCTGAACATAAAGCGTTGCTCCCGGAATAAAAAGCTCTCCCAGCTTTCCGGGATTGGGAAGAGATGCACCGGTCGTCCTCCCCTCTACCTCAATGATAACCACAAAACGGTTTGGTCTTTCAATGAGCTTGCCTGTCTTGAAGTTATACGGAAAAAAGCGATAGTCATCTTCCTCTTTCATAACTAAAGTATACAATAATTTGTTGCTTTATTTAATACTTATTGCGAATCATTATTATTTAACCCCTTCTATGGAAAGAAATTATTTATTCTTGAAAAAAAAGTTAACACTTTTCCTTGAAAGGATTCCGAAATGGAATATAATGTTATTATTAGTCACGAATCTGTTGGAGGGGTCAGATTTTTTTCTTTCAATACTAAACATTACCCTTCTCTGCTTGTTATGGCAGGAATCGGGTTTATTGAACCTCTTGTCCGGAAATTACGGTATTTCCGGAACAGACTTTCACTATGGAAGCTGGCAGGGGGTTGCCGGTTTACCGGCTTACCTTATCAGTAATACCCGTTAACTGATATTTTCCCCGGTTTGTAATGCCCCACAATCCGGGGATTCATTTTTTATAAATACATCTTATATTGACAATGGTGATCATTGAGGACAGAATTCAGTTATGGAATCACAAATAATTATAGACTTTGTCGCGAAATATTTTTACTGGGCTTTTCTTGCATGGATATTTATGACTCTCATTCAAAGACGTCATGGAAGCAAAGGCGTAAAGAAACGAATGGCCGTACTTTATCAGGCTATTCTGATTTTTTTAATTATGGTTTATGCCACTATTCTGAAGATGAACGATCTGACAGATATTTATCTGATTATTGCAGCCATAGTTGCCCTTATGATACTATTCTTCGGCAGGAAATTGATTCTCCCTTACCACTCTCGCTGCAGGGTCTGCGGCAAGAGAATGTCATTCGAACGGATTTTTTACTATGACGATCCTTTATGCAGTGAACATGATGAAGAAGAAATCGAAATGACCGAAGAGGTTAAGAAAAAAATCAAGGAAATCAAAGAGGAAGATCAAAAGGATAAGCCCGATAATAATTGATAAAAAAGGCGATCCTTGTATCAGGATCGCCTTTTTTTGATTTTATTTCACAATTATACGGAAGAATCGTTTCTTACCTGCTTTCAGAATTAGTTCGCCATCAACAATCATTGAAGAATCAATTAAAGCATCGGGATTATTAATTTTATCGCCGTTGACTGAAGCTCCGTTTTGCATCACCAGTCTTCTGGCTTCGCTTTTCGAAGAGCAGAGCGCTGTTTCGGAAAACAGTTCAAGAATGTTTATTCCCGCAGAAAAATCTGATGCCGCCATTTCTTTAGAAGGCATTCCCGACTTATCATCAGCCCCGCCGGAAGTGAATGCCGCATGCGCCGCAGCCAAAGCCTTATCAGCTTCTTCTTTGCCATGTATGATCTTAGTCTGCTCATAAGCCAGAACTTCTTTCGCTTTGTTGATTTCCTGGCCTTCAAGAGCACCGAGTCTTTTACACTCTTCAACAGGAAGGAATGTGTACATCAGCAGGAATTTTTCAACATCGGCATCATCAACGTTTCTCCAGTACTGGAAGAAATCGTAGACGCTTGTCATGGAAGAATCCAGGAACACAGCTCCTTTTTCCGTTTTACCCATTTTCTTTCCATCCGATCGGGTGACCAGGGGAAATGTCAGTCCCATTGCTTCTCCGCCCTCAACGCGGCGAATCAGTTCCATACCGGCAACAATATTACCCCACTGATCATCTCCACCGATCTGGAGTATACAGTTTTCTCTTCTGTACAGTTCGAGAAAGTCATAGGATTGGAGGAGTTGGTAATTGAACTCGATAAACGATAGTCCTTTTTCCAATCTCAGCTTGTAGGCTTCAAAAGTCAACATGCGGTTTACGGAAAAATGCCGACCGATATCTCTTAAAAATTCTATATAGTTCAGAGGTGCAAGCCACTCGGCATTATCTACGAGTTTAGCACCGCCTTCTTCAAAGCTGATAAAGCGTGAGATCTGCTCTTTCAGTTTTTCCGCGTTGCTCTGAATCTCTTCTACAGTCTGCATTTTTCTCATATCGGATTTTCCCGAAGGATCACCGATTCGCGCCGTGCCTCCTCCGACGAGTATGATCGGAAGATGGCCGGCTTTCTGAAGATGATGCATGGCAAAGAGAGGAACCATATGACCAATATGCATGGACGGACCGGTAGGATCCACACCCACATAAATGCGGGTCGGTCCGGCTTCGAGTTTCTTCAGGAGCATTTCTTCATCAGTACACTGTTTGAAAAAGCCCCTTTCTTTCAGTACGTCTAGAGCATTCACTATTCCGGTCTCCTGTAGTTTTTAATCTCTTTCCTGATTCTTTCAGACAGTTCGGCCCTGGGAACTCTGATCTGTTCCATGGAATCTCTGAAACGCAGCGTAACATCATTATTGTCTTTACTTTCGTAATCAACTGTTATACAAAAGGGTGTCCCGATTTCATCCTGTCTTCTGTAACGCCGGCCAATCGCTCCGGATTTATCATAGAAAGTGGTAAAATCGTCTCTTAACTCATCCTGAATGTCTTTTGCCAGTTCAGCCAGTCCGTCTTTCTTGACCAGGGGAAGCACGGCAACCGTAACCGGAGCGACATTGGGATGAAAATGGAGAACTGTTCTGACATCTTCATTTCCCTTGGAATCCGTGCCCAGGTTTTCTTCATGATAGGCATCCATAAGTGCTATGAGAACGGACCTTGTCAGTCCGGCCGATGTTTCAATTACATAGGGGATATAGCGCTCATTAGTCTGGGGATCAAGATAATTGATTTCTTTTCCGCAATATTCACTATGGCGCCCCAAATCGAAATCCGTTCTGGAATGAATACCCTCAAGTTCTTCCCATCCGAATGGATACTCATATTCGATATCGTAAGCATCTTTTGCGTAATGCGCCAGCTCCCCTTCTCCGTGCTGATGGAAGCGCAGTTTGGCTGAGTTGATTCCCATTTTGTCGTAATAAGCCATTCTGGTCTTTTTCCAGTACTCGAACCATTCGTCTTCATCGCCGGGTTTAACGAAAAACTGCATTTCCATCTGTTCGAATTCACAGGTTCTGAAAATAAAGTTTTTCGTGGTTATTTCATTTCTGAATGCTTTACCGACCTGCGCGATACCGAAAGGTATGGTTACTCGGCTCGTATCGACAACATTTTTAAAGTTCACAAAAATACCCTGAGCCGTTTCCGGTCTGAGATATATGATACTGCCGGAATCGGCAACAGGTCCCATCTGCGTGCTGAACATGAGATTGAACTGTCTGGCTTCTGTAAGCTCTCCGCCGCATTCCGGACAGATCCGGCTTTTCAGAACTTCCGGCTCAAGCTTGTCTTCCCGGAAACGGGTTTTACACTGCTTGCAGTCTACAAGCGGATCAGAGAAATTTTCAACGTGACCTGATGCTTCCCAGGTTCTGGGGTGCATCATTATGGCCGCATCAAGACCGACGATGTTATCGTGTTTTCTCGTCATCTCATTCCACCACAGCTTCTGAATATTATTTTTCAGCTCGCTGCCCAGTGGTCCGTAATCCCAAGTTGCCGAAAGACCGCCGTAGATTTCACTTGATGGATATACGAAACCTCTCCGCTTACAGAGAGAGACGATCTTCTCCATAGACGCACCGTACTCGTTTACTTTTGTGTTTGCATTTTCTTTTTTGTTTTTTGCCATTTTATCCACCTTGTATAGAGAAGCTCCGTCCCGGACAGACGGAGCTAATTTTTAACAGTTTCTGTAATTTTCAGATTTCTGATTTAAGCTGAGACAGCAGACCGTCAATCCGTTGCAGAGCTCTTTTCTCACCGAGCAATGAAAGAGACTGAACCATGGGAGGAGACATTTTCGTCCCGGTTACAGCAACACGCAGAGGCTGCATGAGATCGCCGAGTTTAATTCCCTGTTCTTCAACGGTTTTGCTGAAGAGTTCTTCGTTTTCCTCATCGCTTCTACTGTCAAAACCCTCAAGAAGGGTTCTGGCCAATTCCAGCATTTTGACAGCGCCGGCTTTATCCATTTTTTTGGGAACGGCATCATCGCTGTTCCACTCAAGCTCATCGGTGTAGAGGAACCGGACCAGACCGGATACATCAGTTGTCAGTTTCAACCTTTCTCTTATGATAGGAAATGCGCCGTCAAAAACAGACTTTTCTTTATCTGTCGGAGGATTACTGACAACTTCATCGTCGATCAGTACCGACATGAGAAGCTCTTTGAGCTCTTCATGATCTTTCATTCTGATATACTGCCCGTTAAACCAATCAAGCTTTTTATAATCAAAAACTGCCGGAGCCTTATTAATTTTCTCCAGATTAAAGAGCTTTTCCAGATCTTCTTTCGTAAAAAATTCTCTCGAATCATCAAAAGACCACCCGAGAAGAGAAATGTAATTGATTATGGCTTCCGGAAGATATCCGCCTTTACGGAATTCCCGAACAGATGTTGATCCGTGCCGTTTGGAAAGCTTCGAACCGTCTTTGCCGACGACAAGAGGCAAATGGCAATAAAGAGGCGGTTCCCATCCGAAAGCTTTATAGAGAAGAACATGAAGAGGTCCCGTGGGAATCCATTCCTGGGCTCTCAGAACATGAGTTATTCCCATCATATGATCATCGATCACATTAGCCAGATGGTAAGTGGGAAAACCGTCGGATTTGAGAATAATCGGATCGGGAGAAACATCTTTGTTTTTTCTTGTTATTTCGCCCATTATAACATCGGTCAGAGTCGTTTTCCCTTCGACAGGGATACGGAAACGAACGACAAAAGGTTTACCATCAGCGAGATTCGCGTCTACTTCTTCAGCAGTGAGATTGCTGCAGTGGCGATCGTACCCCTGCTCTTTCGATTTTGTTTTTTTCTGTTCCTCTCTAAGCTGTTCAAGACGCTCTTCAGTACAGAAACACTTATAGGCATGACCGGATTCGATTAGCTTTTCCGTATATTCTCTGTATATTTCAAACCGTTCAGACTGGACATAGGGACCATAGCCCCCGTCTTTATCGGGACCTTCGTCCCAAGTAATTCCCAGCCAGTTCAACGTTTCGTAGAGATCCTGAAGCGATTCATCATTATATCTTTCCCGATCTGTATCTTCGATCCGGAGAATAAACTTCCCGCCGGAAGATTTGGCGAAAAAGTAATTGAATACAGCTGTTCTGACTCCACCGATGTGCTGAAGCCCTGTGGGAGAAGGCGCATATCTGACTCTTACACTCATCTGAACTTCCTTTTTCATTCATTTTAATAATATTCGAAGGCCTTCATACGCCGATGTTTCCTTCGTGTATGAAGACTGGTATAAAGACGGCAAAGCCGCGACATTTACGAGTAAGAACTGCCTTAACTCATGGATAGGTAATTCTTATTTGATGAGTATAACTATTGTGACGATTTATGACTATACGGGGAGACAAAATTGGTCTGTTTTACTCAATTTCCTTCAATACGAGATCCAGATCATCATTGCCGGTGCAGACTTTCGAAGAAAAAGAAAGATCTATCCGGTGATTCATCCCTTTGAACTCAAAAGAGCTCTCCTGAAACACTTTATTAATTTTGGTCTGAATGATCTCAAGACCATCAGATTCCGTTTCCGGGAGAAGAATCATAAACTTATCGCCGCTCCAACGAGCGGTCAGATCCCGCTCTCTCAGTGAACCGTGAATGAGTTCAGCTGTTTTCTTTATAATAAAATCTCCGCATTCGTAACCGTGCCTTTCGTTGTAGTGGCGGCATTTGATGATATTAGCCAGCAGAAGGGTGAATTTTTTCTGACTTCGCCTGGATCGGATTTGCTCGTCGGTAATCTTCTCCAGAAAAGCTCTCCGGTTGTAAACCCTGGTGAGGGGATCGAGACGGCTCATTATTTCCATTTCAGTAAACGCTTCGTCGAGCTGCTTGGCAATTTTGTCTTTTCTCTGGCATTCATCGGTAAATTTCTGTCTGTCCAGAACCAGAGAAATATATGGTGTTACGCGGGCGACTAATTCATAGGGCATATAGGGTTTGACAATATAATCCGAAGCTCCGCTTTCGAACGCCGCTTTTTTCGATTCATCTTCGGAAAGCATCATCAGCACGGGAATGTTCTTCAGTTCCGCTTTTTCCCGGATTCTTCTGAGAACCCTGAAACCGTCTTCGTCGGGAAGTTTATCGGCTAAAAGAACCAGATCAAAACCTTTCTTCTGGAGATGAGTTACAACATTGAGCCCCTGCTTAACATAAGAGACTTTGCTGTTCATCTTTCTAAGAAGCGGAACAGTCGTTTCAACGTTTTTTGAATCAGCTTCAACAATTAGAACATTACACAATTGAGACATAGAATTTACTCCGGAAATAGACTGATAATATAAATACCATATCCTGAAAGAAAAACAAAGCCTTCCGACCTTAAGCGGCTGTTGGTGTTTTTGCCCATGACCGCGCTTCATCAAGCAGACCGGTCAGGAGCAGGATAAAGATATTTTTCCCTCTCAATGAATCGCAATAGGAAGCCCACTTGCGGTCATCGGAGAATTTATCCTGATACTTACTTAATTCTTCGTCAGCTGTTTCTGACTTATGGCCTATCGAGTTCAGTGAAAATAGAGTCAGGAGCCTGAGAACAAAATCATTTTTGCTTTCAAGAATTTCAAGGAGTACAGCTTCGGCCATCTCCCTGTTGTTATCCCTGATAAGAGAAAAGGCATAAGCCCATTTCACCCAGTCTCTATCTGCTGTGTTTTTTATATCCTTATATTCACCATAATGCATAAGTGATGCGGCGCTGTCATCTCTCAGAAAAGGCGGGATACCCAGAAGAAGCGCATACTTGGGAAGCAGAGAAGGTTTGCGTTCAGAAATCTCCCGTGAAAGCCTTTCAATTTTATCGAGGTTTGAGACAGCCAGAGCTGTGTTGATCATCAGTCTGATATACTGCCTTCTGAAACGGCCTCTCTCATATATTTTTTCTTCAAGATATTTTGTCAGATTTGGCCAGTCTTCCTTCTCGAGATAAATGAACAGGTTCCAGTTTATAATGAAGTACCCATCCAATCCCGCGATAAGAATGAGAAAGATCAGAGCAAGATACCAGTTATCCTTCCAGAACACCGTCGAATAACTTCCGCTCAATAAAATCAGCGGCAGGAGGAAAATCAGGGCAAAAGATAAAATAACCACTATATTAAAGAGAAAAAATATAGATTTAAACTTCATTTATTGAGCTCCTATATATATAATTAACACTAGGGAAATAGAATTTTGTTTCAATGGAGTTTTAATGAACAAAATACCGCAGGAAAACATAATTGACGGCATGGTTTTTGAATCACCAGTCTATCTCGATAAAAATTATATACTTCTCACACCGGAAATTCCAGTATCGGAATCTCTGAAAAGAAACCTGATGAAATGGGAATTCAAGGAACTGGAAACCGATGGCCCTATCATCGGGAAGGAATCTCTGACGGGAAGCGATCACAATCTGTCTTCAGCTTTCCTCGACCATGATGCCAAAGAGAAAGAGGGAATTAAAAAAGCCCGCCAGTTCTATGTGGAAATACTCGATGCTGTTGAAAAAATATATCAGCGCTATTCGAGAGACCAGCATCTTGATTTAAACTATATCACTGAATATATCAAAAAAATGATTACTATGATCAAGGAGAACCACGATTACATTCTCCGCCTGCCCGATCTCGACAACTACAACAAAGATTATCTGATTACCCATTCTGTCAAATCGGCATTGCTGGCACTGACTATCGGAGAGAGTATAAAAATGCCTCAGTTCAAACTGATAGAACTCGGAATCTCCGCACTGCTCCATGAAATAGGGATGCTGAAACTTCCGGACAATCTCTACAATTTCACCAGAAAACTGAGCGACACGGAAAAGAAAGCCCTTACAACTCATACCATTCTCGGCTACAGGCTTCTGAAAGATTTCTCTCTTTCGCAGGATATTCTCATGGGTGTTCTGCAGCATCATGAAAGATGTGACGGAAGCGGATACCCGCAGCAGCTGACAGCTCCTAAAATCTCTGATTATGCCAAGATAATAAGTATCGTTTGCGCCTATGATGCCCAGATTTCCGACCGCCCCCACAGTGCTTCACGGGATGGTTATCACACGCTGATGGAAATGCTGAAAGAAGGAGTGAAATATGATGAAACGGCGTTGAGAACTCTGCTGTATTCTATTTCACTTTATCCTCTCGGTAGTCATGTTGTTCTGGAAAACGGATCCATCGGCGTAGTGGTTCACAACAACAAGGGAAATCCTAAATTCCCTTTTGTAAAAGTGCTTATCGATCCGGACAGAAAACCGCTGGCCGATATGCCCGTTATTGAAACGCGGGACGAGAAAGGTCTTAAAATTCATAATATTCTGAGCCGTGAAGAAATCATGAAGCTGAAAGCCGATGGTTTAATACAAAAGGATTAGCAAGGGGTCTTCTTATACATTACAATTTGATTTATAAGATTGTTCTGGAAGGAGATTTTCATGCAGAAAGTTAAGGTTACGATTCCCGGCGGAAAAACCATTTCCTGTGAGAATGGAATGTCATTGCGGGAGATTACCGATAAGGAGAAATTGAATTCTACGGGTTTTCCTTTTATGGCCATGAGAGTAAACAACAAGATTTACTCTTTAGCTTCTACAGTCAATTATAACTGCGTTATCGAACCTGTAGAACTGGATAGCACCGATGGATTGAGAATATACAGAAAGAGTCTTTCTTTTCTGCTTGAAATGGCATCGAAAGAGGTTTTTCCTGATTTAAGATTGAAGATAAGTCATTCGATCGGAAGCAGTATCTATTATTTCTTTGACGATATCCGAGACATAAAAGAAGAAGACCTGCAAAGCCTCAGCAATAAAATGACAGAACTCGTTGCAACGGCTTATCCCATTGACATTATCAAAGTTCCCTATATTGAAGCCGTAGAAATGTTCGGAGAATTCAATCAGCCGGAGACTCAGCTGCTTCTGCAGGGAATGAATTGTTCTTCCGTCTCCATGAACATCTGCAACGGATTTATGGCGCCTTCTTTCTATCCTCTTGTGGATAACACTTCCGCCTTGCCCTATTTTGAGATTATGAAATACAGGAACGGGTTTCTGCTTCGCTATCCCGGTTCTAAAAGTCCCAGGGAAGTTGTTCCTTTTGAAGACAGGCCTCTTCTCTATTCCATCTATGAAGAGTACAAGAACTGGGGGAAAATCCTCAATGTAAACTGTGTCGGGCAAATGAACAAACTGACGACCAACAAAAAAGAGATCCAGCATTTCATTCGCGTGTCAGAAGCGCTTCATAATAAAAAAATCGCCCATATCGCTGATGAAATCCTGCACAGGAAAGGAGATGTAAAGGTTGTTCTCATCGCCGGTCCATCTTCTTCGGGAAAAACGACTTTTACGAAAAAACTGGCCATAGAGCTTCAGGTTGTCGGTTTCAATCCGATTATTGTCTCGCTTGACGATTATTACAGGCCCCGTCATGAAGTTCCGATTGATGAATTCGGCAAGGTTGATCTGGAAGCTCTTGAAGCCCTTGATGTTCCGCTGCTGAATAAAAATCTCATAGATCTTTTTGATAACAAAGTTGTCGAAATCCCGGTTTTCGATTTTAAAATCGGAGGAAGAAGAGATACAGGAAAAAAACTGCAAATGGGAGACAGAACGATCCTTCTTATGGAAGGAATTCACGGACTGAACGAAAGACTGACACCGGATATACCCGCAAGCAGGAAGTACAAGATTTATCTCTCTGCTCTGACTCAGCTGAACATCGATGACCATAATAGAATCGCCACAACAGATAACCGGATTATCCGCAGGATGGTTCGGGACCACCACTTCAGAAACTACGATGCCTTAAATACCTTCAGGATATGGCCATCCGTTAGAAGAGGAGAAGAAAAGAATATTTTCCCTTACCAGGAGTCGGCGGATTCGGCTTTCAATTCAGCCCTGGATTATGAAATCTCGGTTTTAAAAGTGTACGCCGAGCCTCTTCTTCAATCAGTAAAACCGGACAATCCCGAATACAGTGATGCCGCGAGGTTGCTTGATTTTCTCTCCAGCTTCACACCCATACCCAGTCATATGGTTCCCGAGGATTCAATATTGCGTGAATTTATTGGAAATAGTTCTTTCAAGTATTAGTTTTATCGGTTTTCAGCTCATTTTTGCAGCTGTCAATGAACTCGTGCATTGTTCCCTCTCCACTGTACACTGCTGAAGCGGTCGTATAAGAGAGGGACATTTCTTTATCATTTATTTTAAAACGCTGCTCAATCAGAGAGTGTTCCAGCCGTTCTCCTAGAAGAATTAGACTTTCTCGATCAGTTGAGGGAAGAAGAACGGAAAATAAAAAAGGTTTCCACAAGGCTATAAAATCCTGACCTTTCAGCTCCGTATTAAGAAGATCGCCGATGAATTTCTGAAATTTTTCTCCCGCTCCGTCTTCTATATCCTTATCCAGATTTCTATACTCACTGAATGATATAAAGAGAAGAGAGAAATCTTTCCGGTCTGTTTTCCACTGGAGAAATGCCTCTCTGATTTTCTCTTCGATTGCCTTGCGGTTCGGGAGCCCCGTAACAGCATCGGTTTTTGAAAGAACCATTTCTTTTTTCAGATCCCGACTCAGCTTTTCAACAACTCTTTGATTTCTGCGGTAGAGCTGGTAAAAGATGAAGAGAAGTGCGAGAAGTCCAACCAGAAGTAGAGTGCCATAAATAATTAATCGGTTCTGTGATGCAATTCTGACCCGCTGTTCATCTATTTCCTTTTCTTTTTCCAAAGTCTCGTAATAAGCTTTAATGCTATTCAGATTCTTCTCGTTTTTACCTGAATCGTAAATTTCCTTTTGCTTATAATACAGTGATAAATAATTATAAGCTTCTTCAAACTGATTCATCTGCCTGTAGATAAAAGCCAATGAAGAATAGGCTTCCAGCCTGTTTGGTTCATCTCCGCTGCTGACAGCCAGTAAAAGCGCGTCCTGTCCATATGAAAGAGCCCTAGTATTGTCATTGAGACGTGCATAATTTCTACCGAGAAGACTCATCGCCGAGGACCTGACAGCTGTCATAGCTGCTGTTTCAGAGGTTTCCCTGATAATGGCGATAAGCCTGCTGACAGATTCCCGAAGATTCCCGTTTTTATAAGCAATATCCCCGGAAAGCAGTTGTAATTCCTGAATAATCAGCTGCTCCTCCAGTTCTTTGGCTATAAGAAGTGCCGATTCAGTGTATCCAGCTGCTTCAGTATATTGTCCCAGGTCTCTGTGAGTTTCAGCCAAGGCTTTCAGTGTAGATAGTTTTTGAATGGTATTTGCATCATCTTGATTCGCAAGACTTTCATGAAACAGTGTCAGGGCTTTTTCCTTATCATCGAGATATCGATAGACTATGCCCATATTGTAGGAGGCGTAACTTATCAAATCGGCAAACTGATATTTAAGAGCCGTATCATAGCAATAGTTCAGGTATTCAAGACTTTTATCAATTTCAAGAAGATAATAATAGGCAATGCCCATTAATGCCTGTGCTTCCGCTCCCAACTTATTGAAGTTTTCAGCTTCAGCCAGACTGAAGGCTTTTTTTGCAAGATTAAGCATTTCTCCGGCTTTGTCAGGCGTTAATGCTTCAGCCTGTTGATTATAGCTGCGAATCTGATCTTCAATAGTCGCAAACATAAAATCATTAGATTCTCCGTCCTGGGAGAAGATTGATAGAGAAAATATAAAGGCAAGAGTTAAACTTAATAATAGCCGTCTCATATTTTCTCTATTCTAGCCTTTAATGACGGGAGTTTCACGCAAAAACCGCCCCTTTCGAGGCAGTTTTTTTTAATTATGTTCCAGAGAACCGATTCCCGAAACCTGAACGGTCTGTTGAGACACCTTTCCTCTATAGTTGACGCTGGCTGCTCCGCTGACTTGTCCCGTCAGGGTTCCGCCTGTCATATTCAATCCGATCTTTGCAGCTCCGCTGATATCAAGGACACAGTTTTCCACTTTGATTTGCTCAAAATCCGCATTTGCGGCACCGTTAACGATCAGATTAAGATTTGTGATCTGTACATCTTCCGCCTCAATATTACTGGCTCCTGAATTTCTGACTTCCAGAGAATTGAGGTCGAAGTTTTTCAGTTCAATATTTCCCATGCCGGTAAACTCGATCTTTTGGATATCGGGCATTCCGATTTTGACTTTGACGACTTCTGATTGATCCGGGAGACCTCTGATATAGCCGTCATATGTCAGGGATAATGTTGATCCGTTCTTTCTAGCCTCAATAATATCCAGTAATGCTTTGTCTGCTTCTATTTCAACTGAGTAATTATCTGAACCGTATATTTCGACATCCCACATATTTTCGAAATACAGACTATCAAAATCAGAAATATCGTACGCGCGAGTATCGGTAATACCCTCCGCCTGGAGAACGGAGCTATTGTCACGGCTCCGTTTGACAAACTGCTCCGCATGATATCGGAAGAAGATCATCGCTGATAGTAAAATGAGCAGGATGAAAAGAGCGCCGCCCAGAAGCGTAATAGTGCTTTTTTTCATTTCCCGGCCTCCTTAAGATAAGTATTGTAAAGATCACTCAGTTCATCCGGTGTAATTCCCAGAAGCCTTCCGGTTCTGAATACATCGGGAAGATCAACTTTTACATAGTGATCTTTTTTGATTTTCCTTATTTTATCTGTAGATCCTTCGGAGATAAAATAACCGATGCCTCTCTGGTTGTACAGGACTTCTTCGCTCTGAAGATGATTGTAGGTTCTCATGACTGTATTGGGGTTTACTTGTAATTTCATTGATAACTCCCGGACTGACAGGATTCTGTCTCCTTCTTTCCATTTACTTGTCAGGATATTTTCACTGACATATTCTGCGATCTGAAGATAAATCGGCTGGTTTTTATTAAATTCCATCTCGAACCTCTTTTTCCGCAAGTTTGAAATAGGCCACGACATAAAAGAACGGAGCCAGGATACCCCAGAAAAAGACTTTTGCCGCTATGATTACAAATCGTCCGAACCCTGTAAGCTCAGACATGGAAAATCCGGTGAATCTCAGGAAATCCGTATCATTGAACTGTATGTTCTGCATTGTCTGAAAAAGACTACCGAATATGACTCTGGCCAATACTGCCCCGATAATGGATAGAGCTATCTGGAAAAGAGTGATACTGAGCAGCGTTTTTGCAAAGGGGTGTTTTCTGAACGTAGCAGCGCCGGCAAAAAAGATCGATTGGGAAACCAGATAATAGGGAATCAGCTGAAGAACTTCTTTGCTGAAAGGGTTGAACCAGTTATGCCTGATACCGAAAAGCAGAAGATTGAAACTTTCTGATATGGCTGCCAGGACCGGATATAACAATGTCAGAAGAATGGCATAGAAAACAGAGGAAATAAGCAGCCTTGAAAGCATTTTCTCAAATGTGGAACCCGGAAGAGTCAACCAGTATATATTTCTGGATTTATCATGGGCATCTTTGAACATTGATGATGAGAGAATATAACCTCCGGGAAACAAAAGTAGGATATAGAATATAAAATGGAATTGACTCCCATTGAGATCCGTTCCGTTTAACTTGAATAAAAGCATGTTTAATGCGCTTATGACAATCATGACTCCGGCTGCCGAGCTGAGCCATATAATCAGGTTTTTGTATTCGGAAAGCATATCTTTCCTGATGAGCTTAAGCGTTCTCTGCAATGAAAAAAACTCACTCATTTCAGACCTCCCTGCTTATGAGATTTTTGATTTTTGAACCGGAAGCCACAATTGTGTTGAAAAGAATTTCCAGATCGATCTCCCCTTCTTCTCCCGTCTCATTTCTCGTCACTATTGTGTAACCGTTCAATCCTTCCTCGCTGTAAAGCGCTTCGGGATTCTCTTCTTTTTCTACTGTCACCCTCAGATTCCTGTTAATGACCTCCATTGATTCGTTAAATAGGATTTGTCCATCATCGAGGATGATTACAGGGTCTATGAGATTTTCCACATCTTTAACCTGATGTGTCGAAATAATGATAGTTCTGTTATCGCTCATTGCCATGGAAACCAGCCTGCGAAACTGTCTTTTAGAGGGGATATCGAGACCGTTTGTGGGTTCATCAAGTAATAGAAGAGATGTACCGGAAGCCAGACCGAAAGCCAGAAGATACTTTTTTTTCTGACCGAGAGAGAATTTCGACAGCCGCTTATCCATATGGGGATCTATTTCGAACTCTTTCAGGTATTCATGGAATTTTTCTCCGTCGAAGTTCGGATAGAGACCACCGAACATAATCTCGTATTCGGAGGATTTTAACGGAGGTAGATAGAACTCCTCAGGCAGATAATACAGATCCTCGAGAAATGAAGGAAGTCTTTTAAAAGAAGATATGTTCTTTACAGCGCAGCTTCCCTCTTCAGGGTAAAGCATTCCCGAGATCACTTTAAGCAGAGTGGATTTTCCAGCTCCGTTTTTTCCCAGCAGACCATATATATTCCCCTCTTTCACATTCAGGCGGAGATTACTGAATAAAACATTTTTCCCATAACGGAAATTCAGGTTTTCAATATTTACCATTTTTACTCCTTATTAGTGTACTATTCACTTAATACACTAATAATGTAACAACTATTTTTTACTGTGTCAATAAAAAATCGCCTTTGAAAACAAAAGGCGATTAAATAAATCTATAAAACATTCTAATTTTTATTTTTGTTCATATCGTATGATTGTCTGAATCCGATGGACAGAACATTATCTTCAATTAGCGGAGAGAGAATTTGATATGTATCTTCAATCCATTGAGAGTCAGCCGCAATATACATCAGGTCTGTCATGACTAATGTCGTGAGAAATCCGGCTGTTTCATCAGGATAAGCCCCTATAAGGCTTCTGAAGATTAAAAGCGTTGAAGTTACATCGACCTTCTCGATCTGATTCATGGCCGCGGTTATAAGAACATCTTCAGGATTTCGCTTGCCCAGGGCATCCAGCTCTTTACGGAAAGCATCTCTTCTGTTCAGGGCAAGAAGAGAGACTAGTTTGATAAGGCGTAACTCATTGGGATAAACCCCAAGAGAAGTCACCATTAAATCGGAGAACTGAAGTGTCCTTGACCAGTCCTGCTGGAGAAAAATTGAGAGAGCTGTCATTTTCATTGCTTCTCTCTTGCTGTCAGAAGTTGAAGAGAGTTTTTCTGCAAGATCGGAAAAAATCCTTTCCGAAGTTTTGAAATTCAGCATATAGAAATAACTGCGTCCCATTTTGAATAACGCTTCTATAGACCTGTCTCCAACCGAAGCTTCAGCCGACCTTCTGAAAAAGTCAGCCGCGTCGTTGTACTTTCGCGCTTCCAGAGACAATTCGCCCTGTCTGAACAGGATTTCGTCTTTCCTCGGGAAATCGATATCTTTTTCAAGAAGAATGGTAAAGGCATAATCAGCTTGTTCCAATCGTCCCATGTCGTAGAGAAGAAGAGCTTTATCCACGAGAATATCGGTTCTCTGATTTTCCGTATCCGCTTCTCTCAGTGCAGTATCGAGAACAGTAAGTGCCTCATCTCCCTTATTCTGAGAAATGAGAATCCGGCCTTTTCTATGCAGAGCCGAAGCTAAATAATCCGAATCGGGAAATTCATCTATGATTCTCTCATAAGCAGACAGAGCTTCAAGCCGGTTCCCCTCCTGTTCATCAAGTTCACCTTTGACATAAAGAAAATAATCGAGATAGGCCGTATCCCTGTTTATCTGGCTGCCGATAAACATGGCAAGTTTTAAGGTATCACCTTTTTCCTGCAGGTATTCTGTTATAGTAAGAGAAGCATCATCGGCAGCAGTGCTGTCGGGATAGAGTTCGACAAGCCTGTACAGATATGAGACGGCTTCCTCATTACGTTTCCCATCCATTAAGATCTGGCCGAGATAGTAAAGGCTCATCTTCACTTTTTCTTCATCCGGACCTTTTACAGCTTCCTTGAGATATGATTCCGCTGCCGGGTTCTCAGCAGAATCAATTTTCATTAGAGCCAGTTCGAAATAATAATTCTGAATTTCGTATTCATCGTCACTGAGAGAAATAATCTCTTGATAAACTTCAGAGGCTTTTTCCATTTCTCCCGCGTCTTTCCAGGTTCTCCCCAATACTCTCAATCCGTCGAGGTAGTATTTCCCGTCGGGGTAATCGGACAGGAGCAGTTCCAGATATTTAACAGCTTCATCGCTCATGCCCAGATTCTGATAAATATCTCCAAGACGGAAAACTGCTGCTTCGCGGAATTTATTATTACTGTTCATAAACAGATAAAACTGGAGCTTGGAAGCGGCGTCTTTCAATTCTCCCATGTAATACAGCGATTCACCTATGTAAAACTGAGAATCAGAGACGAGGTTCGTATCTATGGAATTGTTAAGTATTTCCGCAAACTGTTCTCTGGCAGAAGAGAAATCCCCTTTATTAAAATAGAGAATGCCGAGTTTCAGTCTCGTCTGGGATATTATTTTTTCCTCTCCCCCTGCGACAATTCCATTTCTGTAGGCTTCCATGGCCTTTTCGGGCATGGCGGCTTTTTCATAGGATTCACCGAGATAGAGATAGCTTCGGCTTACAAAAAAGCTTTCGCTGCGGTAATCCGTCTGTTCGAGAAAATTTTCAGCAGCTTTATCATAATCCTTTAACGCGTAATAACATAAACCGAGCCAGTAGGAAACACGGCTTTTATAGGCGGAATCGGAATATTCGCTTTCAAAAAGCTGGAAAGCATTAATCGACTCGATGTAATTCTTCATATAAAAATATGAGACGGAGAGCATATAGTTTACGCCGTCTGCTCTGGGATCGTCGGGATAGATGCTGATGAAATCGTCAAAGAGATCTACCGCCCGGCTGTATAATTTTGATGAAAATGCGTCGCGTCCCTCGGAGAAGAGATCGTCAGCAGGAGTTTGAGAAAACACCGGCAGAAGAATTCCTCCTAAAAAAAAGAGGATGAGCAGATATTTTTTTTTATTTTTGTTCTTTGATCGCAACTTCATTTTTTTTCTTTTTTTCCCTGAATATGATTTTTCCTTTACGCATCTCCGCGGAAATAACGGCTCCGGCAGCATATTTCCCTTTGAGTATTTCAACAGATAAGGGGTCTTCGATTTCCTGTTGAATGGTTCTTCTCAATTGTCGGGCGCCATAGGAGATATCATAACCGATATCAATAATATGCTCTTTAACTTTTCTCGAAATGTCCAACGTGAGATTCTGGGAACCTATTCTGGCTCTCAGATCCTTAACAAGGATCTCAAGTATCTTACTGATATTATCACCTTCAAGACTGTGAAAAACAACAATTTCATCGATACGGTTGAGAAACTCCGGTCGAAAGAGCCGTTTCAGCTCGTTCATAGCTGAAGATCTTATCTCATGATAAGCCATAACTCCCGGTTCAGCCTGAAATCCGAGACCTCCGCCTTTAATTATATCACGGGCTCCGGCGTTGGAAGTCATAATGACCACCGTATTGCGGAAAGAAACCCTATGGCCGAAACTATCCTGCAGCTCGCCTTCCTCAAGTACCTGCAGGAGGAGGTTGAACACATCGGCATGAGCTTTTTCTATTTCATCGAGAAGAACGACACTGTAGGGCTTTCTCCGTATTTTTTCCGTAAGCAGACCACCCTCTTCATATCCGACATAGCCGGGAGGAGCTCCTACGAGACGGGAAACATTGTGTTTTTCCATATAATCCGACATATCGATGCGAATGAGGGCGCTTTCATTTCCGAAAAGAAATTCGGCAAGGGTTTTCGCCAGAAGCGTCTTTCCCACACCTGTGGGACCGAGAAAAATAAAAGATCCCAGAGGCCTTTTGGGTGAACTGAGCCCTGTTCTCGAACGCCTTATGGCTGCAGCAACGGCATTGATAGCCGGATCCTGACCAATGACTGTCCTGTGCAGCTCTTCCTCAATTTTCAAAAGCTTCTGAGACTCATTCTGGACGATTCTGGAAAGGGGTATACCCGTTACTTCCGAGATAATGTCCTGTATGTCCTGAACATCTACTGTCGTCACTTCGTCTTCCAGAGAATTCTTCCATTCGATTTTGAGTTCTTCAATCTCTTTTTTCAGAGAGCGGACATCATCGCGTACGTTAGCGGCTTTTTCGTAATCCTGATTATTGACAAAAGAGTTTTTCATCTCCGTTAGTTCGGTAACCCGCTTCTCCAGCTTCTGCAGCTCCGTAGGCTGTACGGAATTCTTGATCCTCTTGCTCGAACCCGCCTCATCCATCAGATCAATGGCTTTGTCGGGGAGACAGCGGTCGGAAATATAACGGCTCGACAGTTTGGCCGCGGCTTCCAGAGCCTGATCGGTAAAGGAGACTTCATGGTGTTTTTCATATCGCTCTTTAATACCTCTGAGAATATCGAGGGTGTCCTCAATGGAAGGCTCCTCAATTACGACATGTTGAAATCTTCTTTCCAGAGCCGCATCTTTTTCTATGTATTTTTTATATTCATTCATTGTCGTCGCGCCGATACACTGAAGCTCACCGCGAGACAAGGCCGGCTTAAGCATATTGGATGCGTCAATGGCACCTTCTGCACCACCGGCTCCGATTATGGTATGGAGCTCATCGATAAAGAGTATGACATTTCCTGCTTTCTCTATTTCCTTCAGTACTTTTTTAAGCCGTTCTTCAAACTCTCCGCGATACTTCGTTCCGGCGACAAGCGATGCCAGATCCAGGGCCACGAGCCTTTTCCCTTTGAAGAAAGAGGGCGCCGTCCCATCGACGATCTGCCTTGCCAGACCTTCTATAACAGCGGTTTTACCGACACCCGGCTCCCCGATGAGCACCGGATTGTTTTTTGTCCGTCTGGCCAGAATCCTGAGAACCCGGCCGATTTCCTTCTCTCTTCCTATTACGGGATCAAGCAGATCCTGAGTGACAGCCTTTGTCAGATCGCGGGAAAATTCATCGAGAAGTGATGTTACCCCCTGCTCTTTATTTATGCCCAGCCGCTTTCTGATAGCCGCCCGTTCACTTCCGCTGTCGGAAATACGCTTTCCTCCGCTCAGATCGAAAATGATGCCGCGGAAAACTTCCAGATTGACTTTGTAAAGAGACAGGAACTTCTGGGATACGCTGCCGGGCTCTCCGACAGCGGCCAGAAGGAAATGCTCCGTCCCTATGTAATCATGATTGAGGTTCCGCGCTTCATTGGCGGAATTTTCCAGAATGAGTTTCGCTCTGTGGGAAGGCGGAACATCCCCCAGATTGAAACTTCTTTTTCTGACGGGTATATTTTTCTCCAGCTCTTTAAGCATTTCGACCGTATTGACGCCCAGTCTCTGAAGTGCTACATAACCTATTCCATCCTTTTCCTTGAGGATGGCAATTATTATATGCTCGGGCAGAAGCTGATCGGAATGGAACCTCTTCGCTTCTTCCTGAGCGGATATTGTCAGTATTCTCTGTGCTCTTTGTGTTAGTCCTTTAAACATATCCAGCTCCTGTTACAGATTGAAATTCAGACCTTTTCTGATTGTTTCAGCCCGCAGTCTCATAATATCATTTTCATCCGGATTGCTCTCATATGCAAATGATCGGAGAAATCCGTTCCCGATCGAACGGAAAATTTCGGGAAAATCATCCAGCGACAGGTCTTTAAACCAATCGATCGCAGCTCCGAGCCGTACTAGAGAAAGGGCGGAAAGCGCTTCCTGTTCAGAAATCTGCCTGCAATAGCGGAGCAGACCGTAGGAACGGAATATCCTGTCCTCGAGAATAGGATAGCGCCCGTCGAGAAGATCTTCCCTCGCATCCCTCTCGTAACGGGCGAAGAGACTGGCTGCTTTCTCCAGCTGACCGGCTTCGTTTCCCCCGACGAAAGATCCATTGCGTGTTGAAATAATATAGAGCCCTCCAAGAGACTGAGTTCCCCCTCCGTCAAAACCGGTAACTTCCAGATTGGTTTCAATTGTGTTGATTATAAGATGATCCATCAGATCCGATGCGCTGAGCACGGGCAGATGAAGAAAAACCGATGCCTTGGCTGCTGATCCGCTATCGGAAATATTTGCCGTCAGATAACCGTTTTCTCCATCCATGGCGAAGTTGTACCGTTCGGCCAGAGCTTCTTCGATCGCGAAAGTGCGTTTCATAACCGGCTCA
Organism: Spirochaeta isovalerica; assembly: GCF_014207565.1. Taxonomy (NCBI): domain Bacteria; kingdom Pseudomonadati; phylum Spirochaetota; class Spirochaetia; order Spirochaetales; family Spirochaetaceae; genus Spirochaeta; species Spirochaeta isovalerica. Next base: position 673,933 of record NZ_JACHGJ010000001.1, read on the forward strand.
ACCGCCAATCCTTCTGTGAATGAGGATATGCGGATATGATCCAGATCTCCCGTAACGATCGATGTCTGCCGCGGCTCGTCTATGGCAACGAGACCGGAGCCTTTCCTGTAAAAACGCTCGCTTATAAACTTTCTTTCTTTCAGGACGATTCTGTCAAGTTCATCAAGGTCATCAATTTTGTAGACAGTAAAATCTCTGTAGACAGGATTGGATTGTATTTCCTTTGAAAAAACCCGGTTAAGCCTTTCGATTTCCTCTTCAGACATCGTCGATATAAATTTCCAGCCATGAAGATTTCGGGCCAATCTGAAACGGGTGGACAATACGATGTCGTTATCAGTTTCTGACCGGCTCATTCGTTACCCTGCATTGCATTTTTATATGCCTGATCACATGCCTGAACGCATTATAACACTCGGGACATCCGACTCTCCCCTCTTCCAGGACAGAATAGAGGTCAGTGTAGCATAGAGGGCAGATTTCAACTGTATGTCCGGGATTAATTATCCACTTGTCTTCATCAATATAGTCACGATTCACCGAATATGGGCCCTTTACCCTTTTTCAATATAAGTGACTTTCGATCAGCTTGAAAGCAATAAAAAATGAGAGGCTTTTTTTTTTAGTGTTTCCTCAAAACTTCAAGAGGTTTGACCCTTCCCGCCCTTTTCGCCGGTATGGAAGAGGAGAGAATAGAAAGAAACAAAGTCGCCGAAACAATTATGATAATCTGATCGGGTTCAATGACGACCGGCACATTATCGAGATAGTAGGCACTGTTGAGGAGCTCGAAAGTTCCGCTTTCCTTAAGCGGTATAAAACTTCCCGCTACCAACCGGAAAAAAGAAATAAGACTGTTAAGAACTGCTTCAACTCCGCTGATTATCTCGTTGATTTTCAAAGAAATAACTATGCCGGACAATGTACCCAGCACAGTTCCCGTTATACCCGTCAGAAGACCCGTAATGAGATATGATAGAGTGATATCCTCCGGAGAAGCACCGAGGCACTTCAATACCGCCACCTCTTCTCTTTTTTCCAGGACCAGCATGACAAGAGAGGATGAAATATTGATAACGGCGACACAGACGATCAGTGCCATAATGAAAATAAGCATCATCTTTGTCGTCCTGAAGTTTTCCTGCTGAGACCTGTTCAGACTTTCCCAGGTATAAATGCCCCATCTTTTCGGAAGGGCGTCGCGGACAGCGAACATCTCCTCTCTCAAATTATCATAGGGCTTCATGGTTTTAATTCCGATTATCGCCCGGGACGAATTCTCTGCCAGAATTGAAGTCCCCGTATCAAGAGACATAAAAGCCCACATTCTGTCCAGTTCGTCATATCCCGTCGAGAAAACACCTTTGACAATGAACCTGGTGACTTTCGGCAGAAACTTTCCGTTGGAAAAGAATTTCCCCGTGAGAATTTTCAACTCGTCTCCAGGCTCGAGATTTAATTTTCTGGCCAGATCTCTTCCAATAACTATGGAATCGGCAGTGGAAATATCAAAAAGACCTTTTTCCATGGAAATATACTGCCTCACGCCGGAGTCGGAAGAATAAAAATCCTCTTCAACAGCTCTTATCGTTACGCCGTCACGTCCGCCCTGACTGTATGCCAATCCGTATCCCTGCCGCTCAACGGTAGCGTTTCTGACTTCAGGCAGATTCTTCAGGTTCTCCGCCTGTTCAATCATTTCTTCTATGGTGTGAGTGGAATAGGGGTATGTCTGAAGATGATAGGAAAAAGTCTCAAGAGTCCTTTCGGTAATCCCTCTGATCATTCCATCGGAAATATGAATGACAACGACCAGGGGTATAAGGCTGAGAGTGATGCCGATTATGGAGCCCAGAAGAGGTCTCGACAACTTAACTCCCTTTCTTCCGAATGAGAAAATTCTGAATGAAAGATAAAATAGTGTTTTCAGGCGGTTCATTTTTCTTCCAGTACTCCACCTGTCAGATGATAGGCTTTATCGACCCTTTCGGCCAGAATGAGATTATGAGTGACAAGGAGGAGAGATTTACCGAATTCTTCAACCAGGGAAAAGAGTATATCCTCAACGATCCGGGAATTTTTTTCGTCCAGGTTTCCAGTCGGTTCATCGGCCAGTATCAATTCGGGATCATTCACCAGTGATCTGGCCAGGGCAATTCTCTGCCGTTCCCCTCCTGACAACTGGGAGGGAAAATGCTCTTTCCTATCGGCCAGACCGACTTTTTCTATCAATTCCTCCGCCTTCATAAGCGCCTTTTTTTTATCGAAACCGGCTATTCTGGCCGGTATGGCGATGTTTTCCAGTGCTGAAAAATCCTTAAGAAGATAGTGGGACTGAAATACGAGACCTATTGATTTTCTACGGTATTCGGTCAGCTGTTTCTCTGTCATGGTGTGAATGGGAAAACCGCAGGAATAAATCTCTCCGCTGCTCAGATTATCCATTCCGCCGATCAGATTCAGCAGAGTGCTTTTCCCGCTTCCCGACTCTCCGGTAATAACCGTGCTCTTTCCACCTTCGACATTCATATTGAGGTCGTGGAGAATCGTCAGATCTTCAGCTCCGGTGCTGAACACTTTTTTCAGTTGATTAATTTTCAGAATATCCATATAGAATCTCCTAGTTTTCTATTCATAACGCAGAACAACAGCAGGTTTAACCGATGTCACGCCGCGGGAGGCAATCCAGGCGGCGACAACGGCCGACATCAGAGCGACAGAAGTAATATATATGACATCAGGTGTCATAATTTCAATCGGAACCCTCTGAAGATAATAGGAACTGCCTGTATAAATTGCAAAATCATCCGCCGGGCTGTTTCCTGACGACCGGATATTATTGACAAGGGTTTCCACAATCCCGAAAACCGCGTTGATATTTGTCGTTACCAGATACCCCAGTACGGCACCGAAAAGGCTTCCCAGGAAACCGATAATGGCCCCTTCGGTAATAAAAACGGCCTGGATAGCCCCCCGTGTGGCACCGACAGCTTTCATAAGTGCGATTTCTTCAATTCTCTCCACGACGGAACGTTTCATCGAATGGAAAATATTAACAGCGACAACAAGGAAAATAAGACTGATCAGTATCATCATCATAATCTTTTCCATAAGGAGAGCGCTGAAAAAGGATTTATTGTAATCCCGCCAGCTCTCCATATAAAGCCCTTCGAGTCCGCTTAACTGCCTGAGATTTCTGAGAACTTCCCTGTCCCTGTAATGATTGACCAGCTTGATCCCGTAAACCGTATCTGATTCAGGAGCAAAGAGATAAGAAGCCGACAGGGGAATAAATGCCATGGTGCTGTTTATTTCATAGTATCCCGACCGGAAAGTGCCTTTGACAAGGAATTCAAGATTGACAGGAGATAATTTTTCATAACCTTTGCCGGCAAGTGACAGCAGGTTGATTGTATCTCCCGGTCTTATGCCCAGGGAGAAAGCCAGATCCGCACCTATGACAATGGATCTTTCATCGCTCAGATCGAAGACTCCGTCGGAAATTGTAATTTTATCGGCAAAACCCTTATCAAAATCGAGAATGGACGGCTCGACAGCCCTGATGGCCGCACCGCTCTGTTCCGACATAAACCCCTGCAATATTGTCTGGATATCGATAAACGGCGTTACAGCGGCAACGCCATCCATAGAGAGTATTGATTCCTTCAGCTCGGGTGTCAGTGCTTTATCCCCGTCTATTCTGATATGGTAGGATCTGATTTCATTGATATTTGTAATAAACCCCTGCTGGAAACCATTCATGACAGCCATGACTCCCATGAGAGTCATAACACCGACAGCTATGCCTGAAATGGATAAAATCGATGCGGTATGGCCCTTCTCTTTTCTCTTTGTCAGAAAATACCGCGATGCGATATGATAAATCCATTGAATTTTTTTCACGATCCCCCCCATTCCCGGGTTCTGGTCACTTCACCGCCTGATATAAACTCTTCCCGTGTTTTGACATCTTTTCTGTAATAGACTTTCATAAAAAGCTCATCGCGGTCATAGAGTTCCTGGATGAAATTCCGTCTGTCTTCCAAATCATAAATCTTTCTGTATTCCAGAATGCCTCTATCGAAGAACTCTTCTTCCGCTAAAACATCTTCCTCGTACTTGTAGATGACAGTTTCCCTGACACCTGAACCTCTCCGGTCTTTTCTTATGAGCAGGCCTGAATCGTAAAAAAATACGGATCGTTCCAGAAACTCGTCATTAAGATACTTTTCCTCTTTCGAGACAAGTCCGGAATCATTCATAACCTGAAATGTTTTCTTTCCCGTAGATAGATCTTCTATGGAAATTTCTGAAAGAATCCCTGTATCGCTGTATGTACGGTTTTCCTGTAAAATCAATTTATCCCCCAGAAACCGCACAACTTTTTCGAGTTGCCCCTCCCGGTTGCGGTATCTGACGACTTTCACGTTCCCTTCTTTCTGCACATCCATAAACTTCGTATCGTCGAAGCTATTGACGGTGCTGCTGTTTAAAACAGTTTGATCTTCAAAAGTTTGTACAGACCGCAGTGAACCGTCATGTCTCATACTATAAACTTGAGTTCTCCCGCTTTGTCCCGTTCTTGAGATTGTAACCGAGACAGGCTTACCGTCATCACTGTACTCGTAGTTTTTTTCTTCGAGGATTCCGCCCTTATCATCGTAAAAGAATTCTTTCGTCATCCACCCGGATGTGTCGTAAAAAGTTTCCTCAACGGGTAAACCATCCCTGGACCGGGATGAATAGGACAGCTGGCCGCTCGAGGAAAAATCTCTTTCAAAACGACTGTCGACAGAACCGTTATGATAGAGGACCAGTTCATGATGCGGCCCGTCTTTTGAAACCTGAAGGATCCAGCCCGGCTCTTTTTGCCAGTCGGTTTTGTCATTCAGTTTCTCAAGTTCCATTGCCATACTGTTGGAACGATAGTAATCCTGAGAATTAATTATGAATGAGCAAACCAGCAGAAAAAAGAATAAAGCCGTTTTTTTCATTAATAACTGAACAGATCTTCAAGATAGCTCTCTGGTTGAAAAAGCTCTAAATCAGTTAACTTTTCTCCTTTACCTATAAAGGCGAAGGGAATTCCCAGTTTCCGGCTGATGGATATGATGTTACCGCCCCTGGCTGTCGAATCGTATTTTGTCAGAATGATGGCATCGAGTTCCACGGCTTCGTTAAAAACTTCAGCCTGCTGCAGACCGTTTTGACCGGTTGTCGAATCGATTACCAGGATTTTTCTGTAATTGTCGCCCGGTTCAATTTTTTTGCGAATGACTGAATCTATTTTCTGCAGCTCTTTTACAAGATTAGTGCGGTTATGCATCCTTCCTGCCGTATCAGCCAGGACAAGAGTCTCCTTTCTGGCCTTGGCAGATGCAATGGTATCAAAAATAACTGCCGAGGGATCGGCTCCCTGACCCTGATGAACAACGCGGAATCCTGTCCTTTCTCCGTGAATTTTCAATTGCTCGACAGCGGCAGCCCTGAACGTGTCACCGGCACTCAGAACGATGTCTCTATTCCCTTTTTCTCCGTAATAACGGGCCATTTTTGCGATAGAAGTGGTTTTTCCTACGCCATTGACGCCGAGTATCAGATATACATTCAGTTTATCTTTCTCAGGAATAAGTTCTATGGATTTAATCTGCTCGGCCAGAATAGACTTGAGTTCTTCAATTATTTCATTCTGGGTTGAGATTTTCTTTGCTTTTACATGATTTCTCAATTGATCGACGATCTCCATCGTCACGGTTCCGCCCATATCCGATTCTATAAGCAGATCTTCAAGGTCCTCGAAGAGAGATTCATCTATAGTATGATTATTGAGCAACTCGAGCAGGCGTCTGCCGAGATTTTTCCTGACGCCTTTGTCTGTTTTCTCTTTTTTTCCGAATTTAAACATATTTTCCCTTAAGTAACGGATTTATTCAGCCAGAGCTTCCGCCGCTTTTATATACCGTGCAAGTTTAACAAATACATCCACCAGAAGTCCACCGCTGACGGCAATCGATCCCCAGAATACCCCCTGGCTGATGAAGTAATTTTGATAGGATTCCTCCATCAGGTCCTGATAGGCCGGGTCATAGGTCAGATTGTACCGGGAGGCGTATGCGGCTTCTTCAGAAAGGAAATTCTGAGCGATACCCCCGGTAATGACTGGTGCGGCCACGGAGAGGCTGAACCATCCGAGAGATCTGTAGAATTCTCTTTTTTTCAGATCGAAAAACTCCATTCTGGTCATCTCTTCCTCTTCAAGAGCAACGGTTATAACATCAGGGCTTTCAGGAGAAATTTCAAAAGAACGATCGTAAAACCCCTCCGTTCTGATAGTGACCCAATAACTTCTGTCCTTGAAATGAGGAACAGATAGCGGAGTTTTGCCCACCCATCTGGCGCCCATATACACATCCGATCCTGCCGGATCAGTTTCAATAGTCAATAAGGCGCTGTCAGCTTCTGTCAGTTCCGCGTTTATGACAGTTTCTTCCAATGCCGTCAACTCGATTTCATCAGACCAGTACGAATTGTCCTGACCGATGGCCTCCAGAACAGCTGCTCCAGGTTCGAGGGTATTCACATAGGTTTCACCTACACCGATAAGATCACCGTTACAGTATATGAGAGCATCAGGATTATCGGTTTTAATGCGCAATGAAGACCAGGCTCTGCCCAGAAGAATGGATCGAAGTTCATCGGCAGCTTCCACGGCCAGCTCCGAAAGGAGTTCAGGTGAGGAGGTTCCGCTGTACACAATCATTTCCCGATCCAACGACCGATCATAACCGCGTACTTCCAGTCGGAAATATTCATCTATCTCCCTGAGACTGCCGGAAATGAGCAGGTCGAGATCATTAACCTTGCTTGTCACATAAGGGTCGAATCCGTCATCGGGCAGCAGATTGTCTCCGCTTTCAGATGAAACCCATAGAAGGGGAAGCATGGAAGCTGTCTCCACTGTTTGGGGATCAATGTATTTGACAAGAAGCAACTGCCCGTGAAGATCATTTATGCTTTGTGTCGAAGCGTCCTTATCACGGTCCGCCTCACTATTGAGGAAGAGAGCTCCGTCACGTTTGGAATAAGAAGTTCTGAGCTGTTCCAGGATAGAGAGTTTTTTCGCATCGAGAACTTCTTGTCTGTACCAGTCTTTTTCCGACTGGCTGAGAATATGGGTTTTCGATTGCTCAAGTTCTCTACGAATCAGATCGGGAATACTGTTTTTCAGATATTCATAACCGGGTGAGAGATCTCCGGAAAAACTCTGAATACCACTCTGCCAATTCGTTCTGTCTGAGCGAAGAGTCTCCCCCTGGGCCTGAACGACTGTGAAAAGTACAAGAATGAAAACAAAGGCCGCCGGGAAAATTTTATTCATCGAGAGACAAAGCCTTTCTGACAGCAGAAATCATTCTCGATTTCTTAAAAGGTTTAACAACGAAATCGGCAGCCCCCAACTGAATAGCTCTGATAATGTTGTCCTGATCGCTCATGGATGAACACATGACGACAACACTGGAAGGATCATACTTTTTAATGATCTCCAGTGCTTTGAGTCCATCCATCACAGGCATGGTAATGTCAAGAATGACGACATCGGGTTGGAGTTTACGGTATTTGTCGACAGCATCTCTGCCGTCGACGGCTTCACCGATCACTCTGAAACCCGAGTCTTTCAACATATCCCCGATTACCGACCTCATGAATGAGAGATCGTCGACAACTAGCGCATTCATTTTTCGTTATCTGCCCAGAGATGGTGTAGATAGGCTTCAATAAAGGGATCGAGATCTCCATCCATAACATTCTGGATATTTCCGGTTTCATGCCGGGTCCTCAAATCCTTAACCATTGTATAGGGGTGAAACACATAGGATCGAATCTGGGAGCCCCATCCGATGTCTTTCTTCTCCGCTGCTGTCTTGGCTCTTTCCTCTTCCTGCTTCTGTCGGTAATACTCATACAACCGGGACTTGAGAACCTTCATTGCCAGTTCTTTATTTTTCAACTGGGAACGTTCGTTCTGGCACTGGACAACGATATTCGTTTCGTAATGGGTGATACGGATGGCGCTGCTCGTTTTGTTGACATGCTGACCGCCGGCGCCCGATGCCCGGTATGTATCGACCCGTATGTCTTCGGGCCGGATATCGACTTCGATTGTATCATCGATGACCGGGGAAACATAAACCGAAGCGAAAGACGTATGACGCCGCGCATTGGAATCAAAAGGAGAGATCCTCACGAGACGGTGGATTCCGCCTTCTCCTTTCAGGAAGCCATGAGCCATATCTCCGTCGACCTGGAAAGATACGGATTTTATACCGCCTTCAGCTTCAACGAGATCGAGAATGGTCATTTTGTACCCTTTTCGCTCAACCCAGCGGCTGTACATCCTGTAAAGCATCGACGCCCAGTCACAGGCTTCCGTACCTCCGGCGCCGGAGTGTATCGTAACGAAAGCCGACATGGGATCAGTTTCTTCGCTGAGGAGTTCAATAGTGTTGAGAGAGGCGAACTTTTCTTCGATTGAGGACAAACCGGACAGGATTTCCTCTTCGAGAGACTCGTCTTCTTCCTCGACAGCCAGAGAATAGAGCTCCTGAATGTCTTCCACTTCCTGAACCAGCGCTTCCCAGGGCTCATATTTGTTTTTTACTTTTTTTAACTCGAGCAGTTTTTTTTCAGCCCGGTCCTTGTCGTTCCAGAAATCGGGATCTCCCGTTTCAATCTCAAGCTCTTTTGCCCGCTGTTTCAGTTCAGCCGGGTCAAAGTCGCCTCCAGGTATCCAGGATCTCTTTGCCGATCCCTTTTATTCTGCTGTTCAGATCACTGAGCATTTATAATATCTCCTATTTTTCCTTAACGATCAGCCGTCTCCATCTTTTCTCGGCGAGTGTCGTGATAACGAGAGTCTCCTCTACGGGATATTGATAAAAGCGGACCGTATCGTAAAAGTCGGTCGCCCTGTCGATATCCAGTTTCAGCCTGGAGAGATACTTATCAACGATTGAAGTCGATTCAAAAGTGTTTCTCTGCACCTGCTTGAATCCATAACGGAACAGCAGGGACTGAACAGTTTTTTCACTGTCTTCATTTCCAAGATCAAGTACGATAGAAACAAACATAATATATAACCTATTTAGAAACGCCGAGGTTGTCAATCTGTATATTCAGAGGCTTACAGATCCGATAAGCTATGGCTGTCATCCTTGTTTTTTTTCTGCTTTTGCTGGAAAGAATCGGAAAATTCATTCCACGCTTCATTCTGCTCCTGTTTGGTATAACGACGTTTCTTGACTTGTACGTCCTTTTTATCCATGGCGGCACGGCTTTTCCGTGTGAACTGCTGTTTCTGCTTTTGTCTCTTTTTGTATTCGGCGCGGCGCTCCTCTTTAGTCATGGAGGAAAAGTCGGGAATGTTCTCTTTTCTCGGTCCGCTGCTGATTAGGGAATTTTCAGCCTGTCTTGCGAGAAGAGGACGGCTCATGCCCATAAAGGTTTTTCTATAGCTGTCATAACGCCCCAGAATGCGAATGACAAGCTGTTTCCATACAGGTATCCTTAAAAAGGCATATTGAAAGATCTCAAGTATATTCAGGTCGAAAAGAACTTCCAGAGGTTTGAACTTCAGTTTTCCCGACTCGAAATAATTCTCCAGAAGGCTTTTTATTTTGGTAACATCGTTAACCTTCATCTTTCTCTTGGCTGTATGAATGATTGCTTCGGAAACGATCGCCGGTCTGTCGAGCAGTGCTATCATCATCGGATCCCAATCATTGATTTTTTCTCTGATGCTGTTGCGGAAATTTTCATTGCTGTAGAAGACCGATACATTGGATTTATTGTTCGTTCTGAGCAGAGATTCCATCAGCTTCTTGTATTCATCGAGCAGGTCTGCAGAGAACTGCGCCATATTCGATACGAAGTAGGAATAGAGATTGTCTCTGTGAATATATTTTTTTCCAATATAGACAATGTGGGGCAGCTGGGTTTTCTTTTTCGATTTTACGAAATTTTCGTAAAACTTATCTTTGAAATCAGGCCAGCGGTTCATGGCCTTTTCCATTTTATTGTTCAGACCCTTCTGATCGATGAAATAACCCTCTTCCCGGGCGATTTCGTGAGCCAGGGTTTTCAGTTCATTAAACATTTCCACTTCGTCGGCCCGGCGCTGTTCCATTTCCTTCATTTCGTTTTCCGAGAAGTAACGGATCAACTCGCAGGAGGAAAAGAAATCTTTACTTACGGTTCGGCTTTTCTGTAGGAGCTCCTCTCTCGCATCCAGTATGGTGACGGAGATTTTTCGCCAGAATGCCGGATCTTTTGAAGTCAGTTCCTTCCGGATTTCCATAATCGGCTTCGATTGAAGTTTTGCGACATAAGAGAGGATCGAAGAATTCTTTAACCCTTCCAGCATCCGGCGGGTGCACATGGAAACCAGCAGGGGAAGTGTCTGGGAGGTTGCAACAAAATAATAATCGTCGCTTGTGGGGATTTTAAACAGCTGTCCTTCCAGCCGGGTCTTTTTAAAGAAACTCCTGCTGACATTTCTCGGGGTGAGGATCTGGATAAAGGCTTCGGGAATGATTATGCCCTGATCGGCAAGCGTATCGACAGTTACCAGAGGGTGAACAGAGGACAGCTGGGCGATCTCCATTTCATCTTCAACCAGATGATAGTAAAAAGACTTGTCGCCCGTGTCGCTGAGGATTATGGTGTTTCTTTTCAGCTCGCCTTTCTCGCACTTGTGCTTTAAAAGTCCGCATTTTGCCGTTTTTAATCGGGAAAGAAGATTGACCAGATCTTTTTCGGCAAATCTGAGTCCGGAACTGTGGCGGACAAAGCGGTTGTAATCGATGCCCGGTTCCCAGTGTTCGCACAAAGACTGGAATATCTTTCTGTGTTCCGATGCGAAGTTTCCGATCTGGGAAAGGAATTCTTCGCGCCTCATGGAATCATTGCTGACAAACTCAGGTATTCGCTGTAGGTGACCGGCTAATTGTGATGTACTCTCATTACTCTTTGACATAATTATACCTGTTTACTGCTGTTTTTCTTTATCCCGGCGTCTCTGTTTTATTTTTGGAATAATCTCAAGCAAACTGCGCAAAATGAGACAGATTCCGGTGGCAAGCATAATCGGAGCGACTATATTCATTACTTTATTCTACACCTCTTTCGCCTGTATTATCCAGCTTCTGTGAATCCTGTTATTGCGCCGGAAATCCTCTGAAATAGTTTTCTCGCTGATCTCTTCCATATTGAATTTATCGAGCGCTTTTTCATCGAGCTTGAATTTTCTGAAATTGTTGGAAAAAATCAGAATTCCCCCTTTTTCGAGCCTGCCAGCTGTCAGTTTGATCAGAGAAACATGGTCCCGCTGAATATCAAAAGTGGACCGGCTGCTCTTTGAATTGGAGAATGTCGGAGGATCGAGAAATATGAGATCGAACCGGTCTTTACAGTTTTTCAGAAAAGTGAAGCAGTCCTCTTTCACATATTTGTGTTTACGGTCTCCGAAACCGTTAAGAGCCATATTATCACGGGCCCAGTCGGTGTATGTTTTGGACGAATCAACTGAGACCGTGCTTTTCGCTCCACCCGCTGCAGCATGGACTGTCGCGGTCCCCGTATAGCAGAAAAGATTGAGAAACTTCTTTCCGTTGCTCATATCTTTTATCATCGAACGGACAATTCTGTGATCGAGAAAAATTCCCGTGTCCAGGTAATCGGTAAAATTCACCCAGAACCGGCTTCCCCATTCATTGACGACCTCTCTTTTTCCTGTGGCGGCAACGCGGGAGTACTGGGCTTTGCCTTTCTGTTTTCTCCTGGTTTTCAGAAAGATATCCGAACGGCTGAGTTCCAGTACTTCCGGGAGTACCGACATAATTTCCTTAATCCGCCCATCAGCTTTTTCCTGTTCTATCTCTTCGGGAGGCGCATACTCCTGAACGAGTGCCCATTTGCCTTCATAGAGGTCTATGGCAACATTGTAATCCGGCAGATCGGCGTCATAGATTCTGTAACAACTTATATTTTCCCGTTTTGCCCACTTGGTCAGGTGTTTATTCCGCTTCCTGACTCTGTTGACAAAAGAATTCAGGGCCGGACTGATCCTCTGTTCAAGAGGAATCGCTTTTTTCCCCGAGTGTTCTTTTCTTTCATTTGGATTTTCATAAAGGGAAAAACGGGCCAGTATACATTTTATAGGTCCGTTGTAGATGCTGTTTGTCTTTTCCGCCCGCAACCCGGTGCTTTTCGACAGTTCGCCGCTGCTGGTTATCATGGTCATTTTCCAGCCGGGAAACCGTTCGCTGAAAATATCCCCCATGCTGCGGTACAGCGATCTCAGATTCTCCACATCTCCCAGTCTTTCACCGTAAGGCGGATTGACAGCAATAAGACCGGGACCTCTCCAGCTCTCATTCAACCTGAGAGCATTGAGCTCTCTTTTTTCCGCATGCACTATCCCATTCAACCCGGCTCTTTGAATATTCTCGAGTGCTCTGGGAATGACCTTGCCGTCCTGGTCATATCCCGTTACAGGCGGAATATGTTTCATTCCCTTCTCTTTACGCTCTTCCGCTTCGTCCCATAAATCCTCCCAGAGATCGGGATCGTGCTTCATCCATCCGTAAAAGCCGAAATATGTGCGATAGAGACCGGGTGCAATATCTCCGGCGATGAGAGCCGCTTCTATAGGCAGCGTGGCGCTTCCACACATCGGATCGACAAAAGCTCCACCCTGTGAAGCTATTTCCGCCCACCCGGATCGATACAGTAGTGCTGCGGCTGTGTTCTCTTTAATGGAAGCGGAGCTACCTTCAAGGCGGTAACCTCTTTTATGAAGACTATCTCCCGATAGATCGAGAGATAAGACAGCTTCCGTTCCGTGGGCATGTAAATTGATCCTCGCACGGGGCTGGCTTCTGTCCACATCGGGTCGTGAGCCGGTGAGATTCCGAAAATAGTCGGCAATGGCGTCTTTGACAATAAGGGCCGCATGCTTTTCGTTTTTCAGGGGAGAGCGCGTCAAGGTAGCCGACACGGCAAAGGTATCGTCAGGGGAAATGATGTTCTCCCATCGGATAAGAGAGGCACCTTTGTACAGCTGATCTTTATCTTCAATGGAAAATTCACGGAGAGGCAGCAATACACGATTGGCGATCCGCGACCACAGACAGGTTCTGTATGCCGCTTCAAGAGTTCCCTTAAAGGCAACGCCGGCCTTCTGCTGCTTTATATCAGTAGCCCCGAAGCTTTCAAGCTCAGAAGCCAGTAAATCCTCCAGGAAAAGAGGACAGGTTGCAAAATATTCGTGATCTGTAGACATAACATTAAATAATACAGGATCTATGCTTTTTTATCTACGTCTCCAGAAATAGGGAGTAAAAAGAATCAGAACCGTATAAATCTCAAGGCGGCCGGCCATCATGGCAAAACTGAGAAACCATTTAACCCCTTCGGGGAAGAAAGAATAGTTCATAGTCGGTCCGACAAGAGAAAACCCGGGACCGATATTACCGACCGTGGCCAGTGCCGTAGAGAAACTGGTGATCAGGTTGTAATTTCCCGGAGAAGAGGCGACCACTCCGGTCGTAACCATAAGCAGCATAAAATAGAGAAGGACAAAACCGGTTATCGTATAGACAAAATCTTTTTTAACTACAATACCGTTAATTCTTGTGGTGAAAACACCTCTGGGATTGGTCAGATGTTTCATTTCCGTTACAGATTGTTTAAAAAGGGTGACAATCCTGATAACTTTTATTCCGCCGCCTGTCGACCCGGAACAGCCGCCGACAAACATGAGGAGAAAAAGAATGAATTTGGAAAAGGACGGCCACAAATCGAAATCCGCTGTGGCATATCCTGTAGTAGTTATGATACTCGCAACCTGAAAGGAGGAAAACCTGAGGCTTTCTCCCCAGTTACTGTACACATTTCCGACCATGGGAATCGCGGCCAGTATCGTCGCCGCTATAAAAATGCCCAGATAGACTTTAAGTTCCGTATTGCGCTTGATTTCCACGAAGTTGCCTGTCATGGCCCGGTAATACAATCCGAAGTTCAAACCGGCCAGAACCATAAAAACCGTTATGATAATGTCAAAATAGGCGGAGTCGTAATGGCCGACACTGGCATTCATGGGTGAAAACCCTCCGGTAGCCAGGGTTCCGAATGTATGGGTGAGAGCATCGAAGAGGCTCATCCCCCCGGCCATGAGAAGAACTGTTTCGATGACAGTCATAGCCGTATAAATTACCCACAGCAGTTTAGCCATATGAGTGATCTTAGGTGTGATCTTGTCCATTGTAGGCCCTGGAGACTCGGCACTGACAAGCTTGACTCCCCCGATACCGAGGAGAGGCATGATGGCTACAGTCAACACGACAAAACCCATTCCCCCGAGCCAGTGAGTCAGAGACCTCCAGAAAAGAATGGAACGGGGAAGGCTCTGTATTTCTGTGAGAATCGAGGCTCCTGTCGTGGTAAAACCGGACATGGTTTCAAAATAGGCATCGGTAAAAGCGGGAATGGAACCGGAAAGATAAAACGGAAGAGCACCGGCGGCCGAAGCTATAACCCAGCTTGTCGTAACCATAAGGAAACCGTCTTTAGCGGAAAACTGCTTACCTTTCTTTTTTCTTGTAAATAAATGAAGCACCAGACCCAGAATTATGACCAGGACTATGGTCAGGCCAAAAGCGGCGGCCTGTTCGGATTCTCCTTCATAGAGGGCTATTCCAAGGGGAAAGAACATAAAACCGCCGATAACCATAACCAGGACAGCTATGACGGAAAAAATCATGGCAAAATGCATCAGCCCACTCCGAACAGGGTTTCCAGTTTTTTTATGGAATCCTTCCTGGCTATAACAACGATATGATCTCCCGGCTCAAGAGCCATCGCTCCGTTGGGAATCAGATTCTCCTCTCCTCTGGTAACCAGAATGATAAGAGTTTCCTTGGGAAGCTTGAGGTTTTTAATCTGCTGATAATTCAGAGAAGAGGACTGGCTCAAGGCGAACTCGATGATTTCAAAAGGACTTCCGGAGATATTGTGTATGCTCTTGATATTGCCCTTGCGGATAATTTTCAGAATCGTATTGACCAGAACATTATTAATACTGATTGAGACATCTATTCCCAGACTTTCAGCAATGTTTTTATAGGCTCTGGTCTGAACCAGAGAAATAGAACGCAGTACGCCGACTTTTTTAGCGTACATACTGGTTATGAGATTCAGTTCCTGATTTCCCGTGGAGGAAATGACAAGGTCGAAGTTCTTAAGCAATTCTTCTTCCCACACCTCTTCGTTGGTAATGTCTGCATGGGTTACCTGTGCCGTGGGAAATCGTTCGCTGAGGTATTTGCACTGTTCGTAATCGGCGTCGATAAGATGGAGATTGCCTGACTGTTCCTGTCTGGTCAGCCTGCTTATGAGCTTGCCTATGAGTGAGGATTCCCCTTCTGAATTGCTGACCAGATAATCAGCCACATAACATCCCAGGTGTCCGCATCCGACAATGGCTATCTTATTGATCTGCACCTTGGGTTTGCGAAAAAAACGGAAAATGACATCGAAGTCGCTCTCTCTGGCAATCACATATACCAGGTCGCCTTCCCTGAATTTCGTATTTCCGTCGGGAATTATATAATCCCGGTCTCTCATGAGAATGGGAACAAGGAAGGTCACACCGATAGTCTGGTTCACTTGCAGTAAAGACTGGCCGATCATGGAGGATTCACGGGGAACCGCGAGATTCAGCATCTGCAGTTCCGTATTATTGAATTGCAGAACATTGCTCATGGCACCGTGCTCGACTGATTTGGCGATTTCTCTCGCCGCTTCTATTTCCGGATTGATAATCTGATTGATTCCCATAAGGGATCGGGAGCTCATAGCGCTGTGACTGTAGTCGATGTTCCGGACCCGGGCGATCGTGAAGACCTCATTTCTATATGATGAGGCCAAACCGCAGGAGATCATATTCAGTTCGTCCGATTCGGTAACGCTTATAAAAAAATCCGCTTTATCAAGCCCTGCCTGCCGGAGGACATCCAGATTATTTCCCTCGTCGTTGATGATAATACAGTCAAGCTGATTGGAAACCTGTTTAGCTCTATGGGAATCTCTTTCTATTATTGTGACATGCTGATCTTCATGAATCAGCTGTCTGGCAAGATGATAGCCGACTTTACCGGCTCCCAGAATTATAATATTCACAGGGCAAACACTAAACTTTTAGGGAACCGGTGTCAAGATTACCGCTTTCAGTCCCACTCAAAACTGAAGTCGAGGTTCCAGCGGTCTCTCAATTGGGACATCTGTTTCTGGAGGACTTCCGGAACGGGGCATCCGTGATCCTTCCTGTACATTCGGGCCAGATATTCCTTCTCTCCGGCTGTATAAATCCTTTCAGCGCCGGCGGCCTTCCTCGAATTTCTTAATTCCCTGAGAATCGTACCCGCAATAGTTCTGAAGAGCTTTTCACCCATGAAAAACTCCGTATTGATGGCTATGAAAAAATGGCCGAGAGGATAAGGGATCTTGTTTCCCTCGCTGTCGAAACCGTTGAGAGCCTTCATGAATTTCCCGTCCTGGAGAGCTGCGGAAAGAATCTCTACCACCGTGGAATAACCGAAGCCTTTATAGCCTGCTGTCTCTTCCCCCAGGCCGCCCAGAGGCGTCAGCGCCGCCTTTCCCTTGGTCAGGTCGATGAGAACCTGATCCGTGTCGGTCCGTGTCTCCCCATTCTCACCGATAACCCATCCAGGAGGCAGGTCTTTTCCCGCTCTTCCGTAAACTTCGATCTTACCCCTCTGTGATACCGAAGTGGCGCAGTCGAGATTGAAATCAAATTCTTCATCAGTCGGCAGACCGATAGTCAACGGATTGGTACCCAGCATATTCTCAACACCGAAAGTAGGCGCTGTCGAAGGTCTGGCGTTGGTTCCGGTCATTCCGATCATACCGGCCTGTGTCGCCATGGAAGTGTAATAGCCGGCAATACCGTAATGTGTGGAGTTGCGGACAACGACCATAGCCAGTCCGTGGTTCTTCGCTTTTTCGATAGCCATTTCCATAGCCTTCCTGGAAACGACATGGCCCATGCCGTTATTTCCATCGAGGACAGCTGTTGTCTCCGTTTCCTTTATTATGTCGATTTTTGTAACCGGATTGACTATACCGTCATCAATCCGGTCAATATATATCGGTTTCAATCGTCCGATTCCGTGGGAATCTATCCCTCTCTTATCTGATTCAATCAGAATGTCGGATATGATATGGGCATCTTTTTCCGGTATGCCGCTTTTAAGCAATACCTGCTTCATAAAATTTTCGAGAGTTTGGAAATCCATCCAGCGGCAGTCTTTGTATTTCTCAGCATAATCCATTTTAACAACCTCTTGTTTCAGTATTCAGTTACAATTTGACATCATTTACGATCATTATCAATCATTTTATTTACACATTTTAATCAGAAACAATCAAATCAATTCCAATTTTCTCAAAATCTTTAATAAATGACGGGTCAGGGAGTTCATTCGTTACGAGAATATCAATCTCAGAGAGATCTCCGATATAATGTTGGGAGAGTAGCCCCAGCTTGCTTGAATCGGCGGCAACAATGATTCGTCCCCGGGTCTGTTCCATCATTTTTCTTGAGACAGCCGCTTCATGGGTATTATGGGAAGTCAGCCCTTTTTTAAAGCTGATGCCGTCGACTCCCAGTATGGATGTTGTAGGATGAACCCGTCCCAGGCGGTTGAGCACTTCCTCGCCGACAAGGCAGCTGGTTCCGTAGCGGAATGTTCCGCCTGTCAGAATCAGCTCACTATCGGGACGAACTTCCAATCCCGAAAGAGCCCCCACATTATTGGTTATAATCGTCAGACCCGGCACTGCTGCCAGGCTTTTTAGTATCAGAGATGTCGTGGAACCGCTGTTGATGAATACGGTCTCTCCTTCTGCAATTAAAGAGGCTGTTTTCCCGGCGATTGAAGCTTTTAATGGAATATTAAGCCTGTCTTTGTCACTGTAGCTGGGCTCGTTTATCTGCAGATTCGTACTTATTGCCCCGCCGTGGGTTCTCTCGAGCAGGCCTTCCGCTTCCAGGGTTGTCAGATCCCTTCGAATGGTTATGACTGATACGCCGAGTATGGAACTCAATTCATCGACTCTGACAATCCCCTGTTCTCTCAGCTTTTCGAGAATGCGGACTCTCCGTTCAGCCGGTATTTCATTTTTCATATTAATGATCCTTTTAAAAGTTCATTATGCATCAAAAACGATCATATTGTCTAATGGAAAGGATCTCTTATCCCGCGGTCGGTATCTGCTGCAAAATAGTTGGTTTCTTGTGTAGCTCTGTCTATGGTGAGCCGTAATTATTGAGAAGTGCCATATCATGTTTTAACGATGGAAAATCATCAGGATTCTGTTCCTTTAAGGCTTATTACACATGATTTTACCGTGAATATAGCTTTTCAGTTGACCGCTGACAAAATTCCTGTTATCAATGTAAGTAACTGATAAGTTGCGTTGATTACCCGCTTTCTATCCCGATTTCCCTCTGGCCGTGTCTTTTCTGCACTTCTGCTGAGTATTACGACTAAAGATAATCATAGCATAGCGAATGATAAAAAACGTAATCTCAACAGTTAATTTCTATAAAAGGATGGACAAGTGTCTAAGAAGATCTATGTAGGCAATCTCAGCTACAGAACAGTTGAAGATGGCCTGGGAGACCTTTTCGCCCAGTACGGACAGGTCAACAGTGTTAAAATCATTTTCGATAGAGAGACAAACCGCTCTAAAGGTTTCGGTTTTATCGAAATGGAAGATGATGAAGCGGCAGAAGCGGCAATCAGCGAACTGAACAACAGTGAGTTTGAGGGAAGAAATCTGAGAGTAAACGAAGCTATCGAGCGGGAAAGACGCCCCAGAAGAGATAACTTCAACAACTACTAATTACCGTTTTATTTAAACAATTCAAAGCAACCCTTTTCCCCAGGAAGAAGGTTGCTTTTTTTATTGTCATTTCTCTGCCAGGAATGCCTTTTTGTTTTTCCGCTCCGGAAGAGGAGCCAACAGAGGAAGCCACGGCGCTGTCATTTTCTTCCAGCGGATATAGCCTTCATATTTCCCGGCCGTAATATTCTCGGCCATGATGGTACTGCCGACAAAGAGAGCGAGAAGAACGACCGGCCCGGCCAGGGTATAGTGAAGCCCGACTCTGCTGTGCAGATAAAAATAAACAACAAACCACTGCCCCAGTTCGCATACATAATTGGGATGTCTGGAGTACTTCCAGAGTCCCAGAGTATTGAATCCCAGCTGAATTCTGCGATTATTTTTTTCAGCCTCATCAGAGCGTTTTTTATAATAAGTCAGTTGCTGTATATCCGCAGTCATCTCGCCGGCGAGGAGAATGAAATGCAAAGCAAACAGGATATAATCAACAGATGTCAAAGGTCCCGTTTGTGAACCTAGATAATACAGGGGGAGAGTGAAGAGATAAATAAGTCCCAGTTGGAAGCCCGAGATAAAAAAGAGATTGAACAGTTCGAACAGAACCGGGTTGGGAATTTTCGCTTTCAGAACATCCCACCGGTAATCTTCACCGTAAAATCCTTTTTTGAAGGAGAAAGCATATCCGCCTTTGATGGCAAAGTTTGTTGTCAGTCTTATTCCCCACAGAACAACCAGAACAGCGGCAATAACATATCTGGGGTTCGATGAGAAGTCTTTCATCCATATCAGAACATAGACGGGAGGCAGTACGGACCAGAGACGGTCTACCTGTGAATAATTTTTCGTAATCAGCCCGCCTAAAAAAGAATAGGCTATGGCCGCCAGCAGTATGTAAAAAGTTAATTGCAATGTGTCCATTAAATAAGGCTCCTAAATGTGAAGGGCTTCCTGCCGTTTGTAATGATCTTCCAGAACCAGACAGGCCATGGCTTCCACGACAGGTACGATTCTCGGACAGATACAGGGATCGTGCCGCCCTTCGGTTTTGATGTTGACCTCTTCTCCTTCGAGATTGACAGTCCATTGTATTTTACTGATACTCGATGTCGGTTTGACAGCTATGCGGAAGATAATGTCTTCGCCTGTCGTTATCCCTCCGAGAGTACCTCCGGCATTATTGCTTACAAATCCGCTCTTGTCCATAGGATCATTGTGTTCAGATCCTTTCATGGAAGCGCAGTTGAAACCGGAACCTATCTCAAAGCCCTTAACGGCTCCGAGACTCATCATGGCTTTAGCCAGATCGGCTTCGATTTTATCAAAAACCGGTTCGCCCAGTCCGGGAGCGACACCGGAAATGCGGCACTCGACGATACCTCCCATGCTGTCCCCTTCCTCGGCAAGCTTCTCAATAATGGGAACCATTCTGGCAGCGGCATCGCTGTCACAGGCTCTCATGGGATTCTTTTCTATCTGATCAAAGTCGATGGTCCGGCAGCTGATTCCGGCGGCTTCCTTTGTATAGGCGGTTACGGAAACACCTCTCTCTTCCAGGATTTTCCTGGCAATGGCCCCGGCGGCGACGCGGCCGGCCGTTTCCCTACCCGATGCCCTTCCCGATCCTCTGTAATCCCGAATGCCGAATTTTTTCAGAAATGTAAAATCGGCGTGACCCGGACGGAACTTATCTTTAATATCGTTATAAGCGGAAGGCATGGCATCCTTATTGTACAGGATGACGAGTATGGGAGTTCCTGTCGTTTTGCCTTCGAAAAGTCCGCTCATTATATGAACTTCATCCAGTTCCTTCCTGGGAGTTGTCACAGAAGACTGCCCGGGTTTGCGGCGGTCCATCTGGATTTGAATATCTTCTTCCCCGAGCGGCAGTCCCGGTTTTACTCCATCGATAATAACCCCGACGGCACCGCCGTGTGATTCTCCGAATGTCGTAATTCTAAAACTCTCTCCAAAACTGCTTCCCGCCATAAATACTCCTGATATACGTTTCTATGAATAACAACTTACGGATTTTTCACCTTTCTAGTCAATAGGATTGTCCTTTCGCATAAAAACGATTGCTGGAAATATCTTTTCTAATATATGATTTCCTTCATATGAAAAAAACAACCCTGTTTCGCCTGTCCCGTTGGGGAATTCTTCTCTCAATTCTCGTTCTGACAACAGTAATGGGTAGACTTCATCAGATGATAAAGCTCTATCCCTCGACAGATGCCTTCTGTCCTTTCGGAGGACTGGAAACATTCTGGGCTCTTCTCAGATATAACAGCCTGATCCGGAAAGTCGCATTGAGCAGTGTTATACTTCTGGCCGTTTCCACCGGGACTGCCCTTTTATTCCGGCGATCATTCTGCGGAAACCTCTGTCCTCTCGGTTTCATTCAGGAATTGTTCGGAAGCGCCGGAAAATCATTTTTTAATAGAAAATTTTCCCTCCCCCCTCTAATCGATAAAATCCTGAGATATTTGAAATATGTCGTTCTGGTCCTTGTTCTTGCCCTGTCATGGCAGACCTTCTCTCTTGTCATTCAGCCTTATGATCCCTGGCTTGCCTATCATCATATAGGTACAGAAGATCTGTTTTCCAAATATCTGGTGGGAACCATTATTCTTTTTGCATCGCTGGGTTTGGGAATATTCATAGAACGGCCTTTCTGTCGCTATCTCTGCCCTATGGGCGGGTTTCTGGGACTTATTTCAAAAATAGGTTTTATCAGGATTCGAAGAAATACAGAAACCTGTATAGATTGCGGAATCTGTGACATAAGCTGCCCTGTCGATATATCCATTTCAACAGCCGAACAGGTTGCTACAGCAGAGTGTCTTACCTGCAGTGCCTGCATCAACCGCTGTCCAGTCGAAAACACACTGTTTTACAGCTTACCCGGTAAAAAGAAGAGGAAAGTTTCCACCGCTTTTGTTCTCTTCGGAACAGTCGCCCTTTTTACAGCGGTTATCGCCTATGCAACTGTGACAAAACAGTTTATCTGGAAAGCCGATACCGGTCTGGAATGGAAAGTGGAAAGATTACTGGCCGGTCCCGATCGGATAAAAGGAGATAATCAACCTGTCCATATCATCCAGATATATCAGATACCGCCATCATATCTTCAGGATCAATTTTCACTTTTGACGGAAGAGGATTTTTATAAAACCTTTGATGAACTGGGTATCGAACCTTCTGATGTGGGAGATTATGTCTCTATGCTCTATGAACAGGCAGGTATGGATCCGACAAAACTTCTCGGCGGAAACGGAGGCGGCCGCGGTCATGGCCGTAACAGCCATGAAGAGGATGACCATTAATCAGCTTTTTCTTGACAGGGTTCTAAAGGGCATTCAATCTTTATAAGAGGGGTCAACTAATGAATTCTATTTCCCTGCTGCCTTTGAAAACCTATCTTGATGAGCTTGAAGATAAAAGCCGCACCAGTCTTCTCCCGGCTCTACTGAAAGCCCAGGAACTTTACAGCTATATTCCCGAGGAAGCTTCACTGCTCATTTCCGATCGTTTGAAAGTTCCGCCGGTACACATATACGGAGTCATAGATTTCTATTCGCTTCTTCATACCGAGCCGGTCCAGAAACCTCATATACAAGTGTGCGTCAGCCCTGTCTGCTCCAGCAGGGGATCACATAAAATAATAGAGGCTCTAAGGAAAACCGATGAGAAGAAAAGGATATACGTAGAGGCTGTTCATTGCCTGGGTCTATGTACGAATCCTCCCTCGGCTCTGGTTGACGGAAAACAGATCTGCCGTGTCAGTGCCGATAAAATCGATGACCTGATCGCCGGCCGGGGGGCGCCTCCTGTCAACAACAGCCGGAGCAGCCACCCTGTCCTTACCGGAAGATTTGAGCATGATAATGGAATATCCCTTGAATCCTACAGAAAAAGCGGCGGTTTCTCCGGTTTGAAAAACGCCCTTTCCATGGAACGCAATAAAGTCGTTGATCTGGTCAAAAACAGCGGGCTTCTCGGACGGGGCGGTGCAGCCTTTCCCACTGGCTTGAAAGAAGAGAGTTCGGCAAGAGACGGAAAAACTGATGTCTATATCATCTGTAATGCCGACGAGTCGGAGCCGGGGACTTTTAAAGACAGAGTACTTCTTCAGAGAGACCCCTTCAGCATCCTTGAAGGTATGATAATCACAGCTTATGCCATCGGTTCGAATAAAGGGTTCATATATATCCGGGGTGAGTATGAAGCGGAGCAGAAGCGATTCGCTGAAGCGATAAGAGATGCGGAAAAGAACAGTCTTCTCGGGAACTCAATACTTGGGTCGGACTTGAGCTTTCACGTGGAAATCCGCTCCGGAGCCGGTGCTTATATATGCGGAGAGGAAACGGCTCTCTTCGAATCAATCGAAGGTAAGAGAGGGTTCCCCCGCAATAAACCGCCTTATCCTGTAAATTCCGGCCTTTTCGGCAAACCGACAGATATAAATAACGTTGAGACTTTCAGCTACATCTCCCATATACTCGCCCGGAGCGACTATGCACCGGACGAACTCCCCTCTCCATCCGGAACCAGGCTTTTCTGTTTATCGGGAGATGTCAAACGTCCGGGATTATATGAACTTCCCTTCGGAACTCCTCTGAGCGATGTCATTTACAAGTGGGGAGGCGGGATTATAAAAGACAGAGATCCGGGACAGATAATTTTGGGTGGAGCTTCCGGAAGCTTCGTTCCTCCTGAACACTACGATATTCCCCTTGATAACCAGAGCCTTAAAAAAGCGGGGTTATCCATGGGGTCTGGGGTCATAATGGTTTTCGATGACAGCCGGTCCATCCTTTCATTGCTCGAAGATATCACTTCGTTCTTTAATCATGAGAGTTGTGGAAAATGTTATCCCTGCAGGTTGGGAACAGGAATTCAAAAGGAAATAATCAGCAGAATACACAAAAATGGTCCGGAAAAAGGCGATCTGGAAAAACTGGAAGATATAGGTATGACAATGAAAGATGCCTCATTATGCGGACTGGGCCAGACCGCCTCTACCGCCGTCTTAAGCGCCATTGCATTAAAACCGGAACTATTCGGCAAGGAGAGGCAATCATGAATCAGATTTCACTGACCATTGACGGAAAAAGGATTCAATGCGAAGAAGGTCTGACGATTCTGGAAGCTGCACGCTCACAGGGAATCGACATTCCTACGATCTGTTACCACGAAAGTCTTACACCTCCCGGTCTTTGCCGGCAATGCGTCGTTGAAGTAAAGGGCGCCCGGGTCCTTCTCCCTTCCTGCATTACGGAAGTGAAAGACGGCATGGTCGTTGAGACGTCATCACCCAGAGTGATGAGAGCCCGCAGGACAATACTCGAGATGTTATCCGCTTCGGCTGACTTATCTGAAGCACCTGATCTTAAAAAACAGATTGACACCCTTCAAGCTCAAACTGAACGATTTAAGCCGAAGGTTCCCAATATCCAGGAGCCTCTGATAGACAATCCATTTTATATCCGCGACTACGGGAAATGCATACTCTGCGGGAAATGCGTACAAGTCTGTTCCGAAGAAGTCCAGCTCTCATATGCCCTGACTGTCGCCGGTCGGGGTTTTGACAGCCGAATAGCCACCTTTTACAATCGCCCCCTTCCCGAAACCAGCTGTGTTTTCTGTGGAAACTGTATAGAAGTCTGTCCAACCGGAGCCTTGAAACCCAGAAAGGAATTTGAAAATGAAATTTGACCGAACGGTAAGCACGACCTGCCCCTATTGCGGAGTGGGATGCCAGATTGATTTGAATATAAAAGAGGGAAGAATCATCAGCGCTAAAGCTTCTGAAGGCAAAGCTCCCAATTTCGGCAGACTCTGCGTGAAAGGCCGGTTCGGAACAGATTACACTCATCATCCCACAAGGTTGACAAAGCCCCTCATCCGTAAGGATCTGGATAAAGAAAAAAGAGAACCCTGCGGTATGGAAGGCTTCAGAGAAGCTTCATGGGATGAAGCTCTCGATATGGCTGCAGACCGGATAAGCCGGACGTTCCTGCAATCCGGCAGCTCCGCTTTCGGCACGTTCTGCTGCGCCAAGGCGACAAACGAAGATAATTATCTGTTTCAGAAATTCGTACGCTCTGTTCTGAAAACCAATAACATCGACCATTGTGCCCGTTTATGTCATGCGGCTTCTGTAGCGGGGCTTCAGAAAGCGCTCGGCTCGGCAGCGATGTCCAACTCCATTGCGGAGATGAAGGATCTGGATCTTTTTATCGTTACCGGATCCAATACAACGGAAACTCATCCTGTCATTAGTACCTATCTCAAAGAGGCGGTCGTAAAAAATAACGCCCGTTTGATTGTTATCGACCCCCGTAAAATTGAAATGGCCAATTTTGCCATCCTCCATATTCAGCACAAACCCGGAACCGATGTGGCTGTCTACCAGGCTATGGCTCATGTGATAGTAAGAGATAAACTGTACAGCAGGGATTTTATTGACAGAAGAACGGAAGGTTTTGAACAATACTCCGCTTCCCTCGATGCTTGTACACCGCAATGGGCGGAAAAGATTACCGGAGTTACAGCGGATAAAATCGAACAGGCAGCCAGACTCTATGGGGAAGCGGAAAAAGCCGCGTTTTACTGGGGCATGGGGATCAGCCAGAGCGTTCATGGAACTGACAACACCTTATCCATTGCCAATCTGGCATTAATGTGCGGCCATCTGGGAAAACCGGGAACAGGGGTCAACCCTCTGAGAGGACAGAACAATGTTCAGGGCTGTTCCGATTCGGGAGGACTCCCCAATATCTATCCCGGTTACCAGAACGTAGCCGATGAAGAATCCGCTTTGAAGTTTGAAAAAGCCTGGGGTACGGACCTCAACAGAAAACCCGGTCTGACAACGCTGGAAATGTCCGATGCCATCGGAGAGGGTATCATCAGCGATTTCATTATTATGGGGGAAAACCCCCTCATGAGTGAACCGGATCTGAACAAAGCGAGGGAACATCTTTCCAAACTGAAGAATATGATTGTCATTGATATATTCCTGAACGAAACGGGTCAGTATGCCGATGTCATCCTACCGGCGGCGGCTTTCTCCGAAAAGAACGGCACTTTTACCAATAGCGACAGAAGAGTCCAACTGGTTCGAAAGGCTTTGGATCCTCCTGGAGAAGCCCGGGAGGACTGGCAGATCATCAGTGAGCTGGCTAAAAGGGTTGGAAGGAGAATCGGACAGGATTTCTCCTCTGAATTCAATTTTTCAAGAGCTGATGAAATCTGGGATGAGATGGCAGAGCTGGTTCCGGCATTCGGCGGAATCAGCCACGAACGGATTGAAAGAGAAGATGGAATACACTGGCCCTGCCCCGACAAATCTCACCGGGGATCGCCATATCTTTTCAGCGATTCTTTTCCGAGGGGAAAGGGAAAGTTTCATGAGCTGAAACTGACGAATCTTTCTGAACAGCCTGACGACGATTTTCCCTATATCCTTTCGACAGGCAGAGTTTTATACCACTGGCATGGCGGGACTATGACAAGGAGGTCGGTTCTGAACGATATATCCCCCCGCCCCTTTGTTGAAATCCACCCTGATGACGCCCGGAAAGAAAATCTGGACAGCGACAGCACAGTTCGTGTTTCGTCCCGGAGGGGTTCCATCGAGCTGGACATCCGTATCAGTGATCGGTCACCAACAGGCGTTTTGTTTATCCCCATTCATTTCGCCGAAGCTGCAGTCAATGAACTGACCAGAGATATACGGGATGCTTCGGCAAAAATACCCGACTATAAAATCTGCGCTGTTAAAATTGAAAAGGGGCGCTGATTCCCAGTTGTGCAAGTGCTTCCGTCGATGAATTGACGGGTTTCAGACAGTAATTATCCCGGCAGATCATAACTGTTCCGGGTTTTTCAGAATCATTTTCTTCTCCAGAAGAGAAAAACATCAGGTCGGGTATGTAATTTTGTTCTATTTCTCTTCTCAGCGTCTCTTTCTGCTTTCCGCTGAAAGTGGCTACATAGGGTTTTTCTGTAATGGTATTGATAAGAGAGTTCCAATGAGCAAAATGTATGGACCCTTTTTCACAATGAGCTCTAACGGCCCTGACCATAGATTCAGCCCGATCTACATACTGATCATTATGGAGCATCATTCCCATGCGGAATAAATTCTCAGCTGTCTGAGAGTTGGATGAAGGAATAACATTGTCGATGATTTCCTTCTTCCTGGCTATTAATGGTGAATCCACATCAGATTTATAGAATAAAAGAGGAGACCGGGAGTCGTGAAAGTGCGAAAGCACATACCGGGTTAATTGGCCTGCAATTTCCAGCCATGGAGAATCGAATGTGATTTCGTAAAGGGCGATGAATGCCTGTACGGTAAAGGCATAATCATCGAGAAAACCATCAATATAGGGCTTTCCGTTCCTCAGGGTTCGATAGAGCCGCCCATCAACAAAGAGTTTATCAATTATATACTGACCGGCCCTGACAGCTCGATCCAGAAAAGCCTTACGGTGAAAAGCTTTATAAGCATCGGCGTACCCTTTGATCATCAGCCCGTTCCAAGACGTCAGTATTTTATTGTCCAAAGAAGGTTTATTCCTTTTTTCCCTCTCCCCGAGCAATTTTTTCTTTACCTCTATCAGGTCGTCAGGGACTTCAACATCTCTTCGAATATGAAGGATATTTTTGCCCTTTTCCCAGTTTCCTGTTGATGTTACGGAATAGTATTTTTTTACAGCATCGCTTCTGTCACCCAGAATCTGATCAAGTTCATTTTCAGTCCAGATATAATACAGACCTTCCACGCCGTCACTGTCCGCATCAATGGAAGAGTAGAAAGCGCCTTCGGGAGATGTCATTTCCCTTTCGATGAAAGCAGCCGTTTCAAAAACGACCTGTCTGTACTTATCCTTTCCCGTTCTTTTGAAAGCATCGCTGTACAGGCTCATCAGCTGACCGTTGTCATAGAGCATTTTTTCAAAATGGGGGACTTTCCATTTCCGGTCTACGGAATAACGGGCAAATCCACCACCAATCTGATCATAGATTCCACCATCAGCCATTCTGTCCAAAGTCAGGAATACCTGATCACCGCCTTCAACGTTACCGGAAGAATAACTGTATCGTAAAAGAAATTGCAGAGCCGCCGGCATGGGAAATTTGGGCGCACCCATCTGCCCGCCTTCTACAGCATCCTGCAAATGAAGCATTTTGGTGAAAACACGATATGAGAAATCCGCATCAAATGATTCATTCCTATCTGCTTCCGGATCTAAAAGTGATTGATTAAGAGCTTCGGTTAATGAAACTGACTGTTCCAGAAGCTTATCACCTTTCTCTTCTGCATATTCAAGGATCTGATCCAGCAGCTTCAACCAGTTTTGAACAGGAAAATAGGTTCCACCGAAGATCGGTCTCCCGTCAGGAAGAGCAATGACATTGAGCGGCCAGCCTCCCGAACCTGTGAGAATCTGAACCGCTTCCATGTATATCTGATCAATATCGGGTCTTTCTTCCCTGTCTACTTTGATTGAAACGAAGTTTTCGTTCATAAACCGTGCCGCTTCTTCATTTTCAAAACATTCTCTTTCCATGACATGGCACCAGTGGCATGCGGCATACCCGATACTGATGATAAGAAGCTTGTTTTCCTTTTCTGCTTTCTTTAGTGCCTCTTCTCCCCAGGGATACCAGTCTACAGGATTAGTGGAATGCTGAAGAAGATAGGGACTTGTTTCATATTGAAGCCTGTTTTTATTCATATTGGAAACCCTGAAATTTCATTTGTTTTATCTAATATAGTGAGGATTCTCTATTTTTCAAACTAAAAAAGAGAGACTGCCGGCAGGAGGCAGTCTCTCAAAATATTTCAGACAGTATTGATTTACTGATTCTGAGTCTGGTTCTGAATCTCTTTCTGAATATTCATAAAGGATTCGAGTCCGACAGCGTCCCAGGGATTCATGGGAGAGCCTTCGCCTCCTCCGAAAATCATCATTTCGGGAAGATCGACGCTCGCCATGTTTTTAGAAACGACGTCGGCAATCTTGAGATCAAATTCTGCTTTCTGCTGAGGAGTCAGACCGGCGGCGACTTTCAATCTGTTAGATTCAGCTTCCGCTCGTTCTCGAACGAGTCTGGCTTCCGCTTCCTCCTCGGCTGACTGTCTGTTCAGCCTGGCGACTTCAAGCTGCTTCTGGGCGTTAAGCTCGGCAACTTCTTTTTCCTTCTGAGCCTGTGTAACAGCTGTAATTTTCGCTACGTTTTCATCGGCTTTCGCTCTGGCTTCCCTGGCTTTACCTTCTTCTTCCGCTGTTATGGCATCCTGACGGGCCTTTTCAGCGTTGGTTATAGCTACAGCTTTTTCCTGTTCGGCTTTTTTCTTCTGAGCGATGAGCGCGTCGATAGTTTCATCGTAATCGATATCTTTCAGAGTATTATTAACCAGCTCCAGATTGTATTCCTTGAAGATACCCGGTTTGGTCACGATGGGATTTCCCGCTTCATCTGTTTTGATAACAACTTTAGTAGAAGTCGCCATAACAGGATTGCCCTCTTCATCTACTTCATTTGTAGGAGTCTGCACTTCCACAGTTGTCGTGGCATATAAACCATGTGCTATCTGATCTGAAATGAGCTGTGCGAATTCCCCTCTTCTTGTCGAATAAGTCTCATCCGCTTTAAATGTGGAAGCCGTCTGTTTTTCGACTTCGATTACCCATTGTCTGACCTGGGCTGCCATGGACTGAAACGATCGGAAGTTTCTGTGGATTTTGATAATATCCTCATCGATCAGAGGCATTCTCCACTGCGTTACGGAACCGATTTCCGCCGTACCACCATCTCCGAATCTAACTGTAGTAGCCTGCGTATCGCTACCCATTCCGCCGTCGAGCGGATCGTTCGATAAATAAGTTTCATGGGTTCTGTAATACTTTGTGATTTTTCCGAACATCTGGGGATACAATCCCTCTTCTGTCCTGATTGTAAGAGTACCGGTAATGAATGCCTGTTTGACGTGAATCTCTCCACCTTCCACTGTCTCGACGAGAGACTGCGAGAAAAAGAGTACCACACCGGCAATAATAGCGAAAACTACTAAAAATCCGATTCTCCTGGGACTTACTTTTGCCATTGATTTTCCTTTTATTCAATGAGATTTGCGGCGCCATATTGCGCACATAATAAAAATAAACAATTTCTGAAGAAATTTCACAGGAAAAATTTATTTATTAACGGTTATTTAAGATTTAGTTGTTTTTAACAATATTACCAAAATTTTCCTTGTCTATTTATATTATAAGTGAAAATATAAAACGTTTATATCTGCAAACATTATTTTAACAAAACCAAATAAAGAGGTTTTCATGAAAATTAAGAAATTAATACAGCTGTTGGGAATTTTGATTGTCATTATTTCCTGTACACAGCCTTCATCAAATGATAGTGAGTCTGAATTTTCAATTATTACTGAAACAGAATCCTTAGGTTCTACACCACAAGATGTCTATTTTATTTTTACAAATAGTTCTTCGAGTACAACAAAAGTTGCACCGGAAGTGAATAATAACACAAGAAACCTTGATTCTAATCTGGCACAGGATAAAGAGGAAATAACATATACTTCAAACAGATTTTCTCATTCATATGGTATCATTGAAGAAATTAGGGAATATGAATCTTTACCGATCAATTTCCAATACGATAATTCGAGAACAGTTTCATCTCCTGTTTTTTCTTACACAGAGTTTCCCGATAATCCCAATGTAGATTCAAAAGATTTTTATATTTCAAATACAGGTTCAACAACTGTTCGATCAACAAACCGATATTATGAAACCATGAATAATGGAACAAAAGATATAACTTTATCCATTTGGGTAGCTGATGAAAGTTGGGTAACTGGAGGATCAAAGAACGATTTGATTACTTCAGAAATGATAACAGCTCTAGCCAGCTCTTTTTTAATTGCCGGTCCCGGTAACGATATATATGACTGGGTTACCGGAATATATGGTGAGCCATGGGGTGACCAGCCTTATCCATACCTTCTGCCTCTTGCTGCTGCTGACAACATTACAATTCTTTTATATGATATAGACAATGATGATGCAGATGCTATTACAAATGGAGGAACAGTCGGTTACTTCTGGAGTAAAGACAACTTCAAATATAATGCAATTTCAGATCCGGGATCTAATGAAAGAATTATGTTTTATATTGATTCCTCCATGTTTGCTCATGCTGATGATCTCGGTCCCTGGGAAGTTGCTGATTCATGGCCTTCTACTGTAATAAGTACCTTGGCTCATGAATTTCAACATATGATTCATTTTTACCAAAAACAAATCCTCAATGGAATCTCATCCAGTACTGATACTTGGATAAATGAGATGTGTTCCTTAGTAACAGAAGATTTTCTTTCCAATAAGTTAAATGTAACCGGACCCAGAGGTCTTATTAATGCAGGCGATGCTGGAAATTATCCCATAGACGAAGGAAGACTCCCTCTTTTTAATTACTGGAATGAAAATTCTTTTATGATATGGGACTACAATGACAGTGATCTAGTTTTGAGAGATTACTCTTCAGCCTATGCTTTTGGTGCATTCCTTGCAAGAAATTATGGAGGAGCAGCTTTATTTCAACAAATTGTACAAAGCTCCTTTACAGATGAAAATGCATTAGTGAATGCTGTTAATACAATAAATTCAACTAATTTGGATTTCAAAGATCTGCTTGTTGCCTGGGGAGAAGCCGCTATTCATACGAGCGATACAACTTATACTCCCGGATATAATACAGGAGCTTACTTTACCAGCGACTTAAATGGTATAACCTATAATCTTGGTTCAATAGATTTAAACAATTATGATCCCCAAATATTCTTTTATGATAGCAATTGGGTTATGCAAGAAATGGGTCCTGGTACTAATATTCTATACAAAGCTGGTTCCAACCTGACTGGTGAACAATCATGGAACCTTATCGTACCGAGAGGTGTAACAGTCACAACAGTTTTAATGGATTCATGATGAAACAATATTATAGAATTATAATAAATTTATTTGTATTCTTTTCAGTATTTACTTCCTTAACCGCTATGGGATCTAAAGATGATCCCATTGAAAATGAGGCACTAAGTCTAACAGGAATAATAAGAATAACAGGTAGTTCTCCCAATATTCACGTTACTTTAAAAACACAAGAAGGGATTTCTTTTTTTTTAATTGGAGAAAAAGCTGATGAGCTTGGCTCACATCATCAGTTACAAAAAGTAAAAATAGTTTATAAACAATTATCGCCGCAAAAACCTGGAAAACCTGCGGAGATAGATGTATTAAGTTACGAAATTATTAATTGAAATAAAAAACTGTTTCAGATTAACCTGAAACAGATTTTTTATTTCACTTAGAACAATAAACCCGGATAGCATCGCGAATAAAGACTGCAAGCCCTTCTCCGTATTTATCGATATTCTTCGTAAATCGAGGATCATCGACATACATTTCGCCCAGGCCTGCCAGCATTTCATTATTTACCTGGTAGAACCATTTCGTCATGTGCTGCTTCCACCGTTCAATCTGATCCTGAACAGCTTTATCGTCGGGATCAGAATCCATCAGGGAAACGAGAGTCTTGTAGATATCTTCCGATTCGGCTTTTATGGCCGCCCACTCTTTTTCCCCGTATTTTTTAGTCCTTCTGCTGCTTTCCCTGTAGGCATCGGTATTGCCCCATCTCTCTTTCACTTCCGCAGCGTATTTTTCCTGATGCTCTTCAATTTCCTTCATGTCGAAGGCATCGAACATTTTTTTCTTTTCCATAACTTTACCTTCCTGTCTGGCAGTTATCGTCTCATCCAGAGCAGTAATGATCCTATCGAGACGGTTTCTTTTCTTAAGGAGAAGCTCCCTTTGCCTGCCGAGTGCGTCCACTCCTCCGAATGAGGGATCCGCCATCATCTCTTTAATGGTTTCCAGAGAGAAATCCAATTCCCGCAGAAATAATATCTGCTGAAGCTGACTGATGTTTTCTTCACTGTACAGCCTGTAACCGTTTTCTCCCACCTTCTTCGGAATAAGCAGTCCGATCCGGTCGTAATGATGGAGAGTCCGTACGCTAATCCCCGCCATTTCGGCCATCTCTTTAACTTTATACATCTTCTTTCTTCTCCTCAGACTTAAGATAAAGTATTACGTAGCGTCATAGTCAATCATAATATTCATTTTTCTTGCAATAATTGTTATTTCGGTTTTTAATAATAATAACTCTATTCAATCAGGCTGAAGAAAAGGGGTGGCCCTTAAATAGTCGCGGATAGCCATGAAGGATTCATTTCCCGAAAGGCTTCCGGATATGGAATCGGGATCTGAATCCTCAGAAAAACTTAACTGAGGATTTTTATATGACCAAAACAAGAATTCAAGACATAATTCTCGAAGATCGCGGAAAGTTTTACGGCTGTGATAGAGATAGGTTCTTCACTACAGGCACAACTTTCAACCACAGAGAATCGCTCGATGGGAAAAAAATTCTTTACGTTACCGATTTTTTTGATCATACCTTCATTACGACAGGTCGCGAAATAATCGAACGTCTGAAAACAGTAGCAGACAAAAATCTCAACGATTCCCTTCTGCCTCAATATCTTCCCGGGATTAAGAAAGAAATGACTTACCCTCATTTTCTTTATCACGGTTCAGATATTACTATACCTCAGGTTGCTGATGGGTATGAAATAATTCCCGCCGATCCTGCCGATCATTCACTTCTTCAGCAATTTCTAAACGGCTGCACGGAAGATGATATTGATGACGCCCTTATTGATCTGGATGATCCCGATGAGGAAATCCGCTTAGTCATGTATAAGGGGAAGCCCATAGGTTACGGAGGTTACAGGAGATGGGGAAAAGAGATGGGGGATGTGGGTATCCTCATTCAGCCGGATCATAGAAAAAAAGGACTGGGCAGAGCTGCCGTTGCAGCGGCAACAGAAGCATGCCTGAAAAATGACTGTCTTCCCTTCTATCGAACATCAAGCGATAATACCGGCTCTGAAACGATAGCCAGAAGTCTGGGCTATCAATTTGAATGGATGACAACAGAATATCATCTCGAAAACTGATCATCGTCCGGAGGCTTTTCCAAGTCTCCGGTCTATAAAAATTACATTTGAACTGGCTGTATCTATCCGAGCAATATAAAATTCAGCCGCTAGGGATATCGCACTTGAAACAAAGCTATTATGAAAAACGGGATCTATGTTTCCTGTCAATCAGGAAGAGGAATCAGAGGCTCGGGATTTCGGGGGATAGTAAATCCAGCCGGTAAATCTTCTGACCAATTGACCGGATGCCATTTTTTCTTGCCTCCGAAAGTTTCCATAAGGGAACTCACAAAAGCCGATCCGGTACCGGTACCAATTGCCGCCTAACATGATCGGCTGGGAAAATAGAAATCGCGAGCCCATACAAAAGCCCTATTTGATTTTTATTGGCATTATTCCTTTAGATTCAATGGTTCGGTTCGATGTGTATGGAAAAGATCATATCATCGCCCAGTTCCTCTTTAATCGCCTCTTCCACTTTATGTGCGATGGAATGCCCATGCTCGATGGAGATTTCTGAATCCAGAAGAATGTGCATATCCACAGCCGATATATTGCCGATGCGCCGTGTCTTCAGATTATGCGGCTGCTGTACTTCCGGAACAGAGGCGGCGATATTCAGTATCTCATTTTGGATTTCCACAGGCAAAGAGACTTCCAGAAGCTCATTAATGCTGTTTTTTCCAATATGCAGCGCTTCTTTAATGATAAAGAAGCTTACGATCACACAGGCGACCGGGTCCAGAATGACCCATTTATCACCCATGAGTATGGCTCCGCTGATTCCTGCAGCCGCTCCCAGTGAAGAAAACGCATCGGATCTGTGGTGATAGGCATTGGCAATAACCGCCGAGCTGTTTATCTTTTTGCCTTTTTTTATTGTATAGCGGAAAAGGCTTTCTTTTACGATTATGGAAATGAGAGCTGATAGGAGCGTAACAATATGAGGTTTTATGATCAGACGCCCCTGAAAAATACCCATTGCGCTGGTAACACCGGAATATCCGATTCCCAGACCGACAATTGAAAGCAGAATCGCAATAATCAAAGCGGAAAGTGTTTCATATTTACCATGTCCGTAATTGTGGGACTCATCTTTGGGCCGGGATGCTATAAACATCCCGACAATGACGACTATATCTGTACCAAGATCTGAGAGAGAGTGAATACCATCGGCTATCATAGCCTGGCTGTGTCCGAGAATGCCGGCAACGATTTTAATCATACTTAAGAAGATATTGATTATCGCTCCGACCGCGGTTGTTTTGTTTGCCTGGATTAAACGTTCTTTAGATTTGGCAGCTGAATGTGTATTATGCATAACAAGACTCCATTGAAATAATTTTCTATGGGTCCCGCGAAATACTCGCTGCTAACGCCCGATCAATTTTATTTTCTGAAAAATAAAACCACCTGATCCCTTTTAAAAATAATACTTATTCATCCGGATAAACGTCAACCTTTAAATTATTCCTTTTTACACCTCTTTCAGTTCATGAATACAATGTGCTCATACCTTCCAATGCTTATAAAAATCCTGGAGAACATAAAATGCTTTTTTTCTGTATTTCTTGTCTTCCGACAGGAGCCCTTTGCGGTTATACCCTTTCTGAAACCGGTTCGTTCTCACAGGGGTTCTGAAATCATATAGAATCCAGGGAGACAATCCGGCGATATAAGCGACTTTTCCGATACAGCGGACCTGTTCTTTATAAAGAGCCTCCTGATGTTCTTCCGTAAACATGTCTGATTTACTGCCGTGCTGTCCCGCTTTGGCTCCGCCTCCCGTTTCGGTTATAATAACGGGCTTATCGGGATGGGAATAATGAGCCAGGCGCATGAAATTACAACCCAGTTCCCGTGCCAGCTCAAAATTCTCGCGGATTTCTTTGTCGGTTACGGCCATGCCGTTGACAACGCTCTCTTCGTGGCAGGAAATCCCTTTCAATTTGAGTGGTATTCCGTTAAGCAGAACCGATGTCCCTTCTGTCCGGACTACTCTGAACCCGGTCCGTTCTTAAAGCAAGTCTTCTCCCGCTTTGAAGGTTCTGATGTATGCCCGGGGAACCAGTTCTGTCTTCTGGCCGATGGAGAAGAGATAATGGAACAGGTTTTTGCAACAGACCCGACAGGTACTATGTGGAGTATATCACCGGCGTAAGAATCTCCGCGGCGAAGGAAATGCTTGTGCGGGGAGAAGGGAAGATTTATGAGATTTCCGAAAAACTCGGTTTTGAGAGCCCCTACTACTTCAGCAAGGTTTTTAAGAAAACCGAAGGAGTCTCCCCCCGGGAGTATCTGCAGAATGTATAGTTGATGTTTTTCTCAGAGATATGATAGCAGGAGAGAACCTTTGCGGTCTCCTGCTATTGTTAATCCCTCTATATGCATTCATAATATTGACTGATGAGCAGCATGGATTTATCAAAAGAATACAGTATCCTGAACAGAAAGATTTTCGACAATTCTTTGCCTGAGACCATACCGGTAAAGTGGAACAACTCACGTACCAATCTCGGAAAAACAAGAATTTCCCTCAATAGAGACGGGACTTATGATTTCGCAATAACCATAAGCCGTTTTTTTCTATGTAGCGATAAGCAGTATACTGAAACCCTTATACACGAAATGATTCATGTCTATATGGCTGTCTCCGGAGAATTCAGGAAAGATGGTAAAATCCACGGACCGCTTTTCAAAAAGCATATGAATCGTATCAACAGAGATTTCCCTCAATTCCAAATAACTATAAAAGAGGAAGGCCGGGTGAATGTTGATATCAGTAAGATCCCCCATCAGAATGGTTTTCTTCTCTGCACCGGGGACAGAATATTTTTTAATCTGCTTAACAAAGATATCGATGAAAGCATTCGCAAACAGGTTATCAGACAGATCCCCCTTGCCTACAGGATAAAGCAGGGAGATCTCTATTTCTTTCAGGGACGCTACAGTCAGCTTGCCACAGTGCCTGTCAGAAGAAACGTGAAAACTTTTATCGGCAAACTGCAATACCTGAGGGACAGGGACTCGATGGAAAGCCTGAGAGATTCCATCCTTCAGAACCATCAGTTACATATTCCTTTGCAGAAAAAAAAAGGGATGCTATGGAACATCGCTTCTTTCTGATATGTTCTGGACCCATCGACCGGAAAAGGGTAAGCGACGCTGAATATCCCTGACTGAATCAGAAGATATTTTCGAGGTCAATGTTGAGTGCTGTCCCGTTATGCTCAACGGAATCACCGGTGTGGGCATGAGCGATATCGAATAAGTGAGAAATTAAACTTTTCTTTGCCTATAATCTTTATTAGATTTATTGAATATAGGAGATATTATTTCATGAAATACAGAAAACTTGGAAACACAGGACTCAGTGTGAGCGAAATTGCTTACGGATCCTGGCTCACTTTTGCCAATCAGGTGGAACTGGACAAAGCGAAAAAGATAATAAACAGAGCTATTGAACTGGGTATCAATTATTTCGACTCCGCCGATGCTTATGAAAAGGGAAAAGCGGAAGAATTGCTGGGAGAGATTCTGCCTCAGAGAAAAAGAAGCCAGTATGTCGTTGCGACTAAAGCTTACTGGCCACAGTCTGAACATGAAACCGATAAAGGCTTGAGCCGAAAGCATGTGATCGATTCGATCCATCTCAGTCTCGACAGATTGAAACTGAAATATGTCGATCTATTTTACTGTCACCGTTATGATACTGAAACGCCGCTTATCGAGACACTGGAAGCCATTGAAGATATGATCAGACAGGGTAAGATTCTCTATTGGGGAACAAGTGAGTGGACTGCTGAACAAATCGCCGAAGCCCACAAAATCTGTACGGAAAGACAATGGCATCTCCCGGTTGTCAATCAGCCCCTTTACAATCTGCTGGCCAGAAATATCGAAAAGGAAATTCTTCCCAAGTGTGTTGAACTGGGTATGGGGACCTGTAATTTCTCACCGCTCGCCCAGGGAGTCCTGACCGGCAAATATTCCGGTGGAAAGGTACCCGCGGGAAGCCGGGGATCAAACGACAGACAGAACATGTGGATGAAAGATCAGATCGGCGATATCGAGCTGCTGAACAGAGTTGATTCGCTCGGCGAAATTGCCAAAAAATATAATCTGACAATCGGGCAGTTATCTCTGGCCTGGATTCTGCAGAATCCGGGAATATCAAGCGTCATAGTAGGCGCGACTTCGATAGAGCAGCTCGAATCCAATGCAGCCGCATCAGGTGTTGTACTTGAGACAGGGGATTATGAAAAAATGAATTCCCTGTTCCCTGTCGGATAATACTATTAAACTGGCTCCGGATTTCGGGAAACTGAAAATTCCGGAGACAGATTACTGATTATCCGGCTTCTCTATTCAGATGTTTGAGTTCAAGAGAGAACCAAACTCCCGTGATAATTGCAGCAAGGGCATCGGCCAGAGGGAATGTAAGCAGCAGCCCCTGAAGTCCGAGAACCGGCGGCAGTATCAGGAGCAGCGGAATAAGCAGCAGAAACTGCCTGGCGAGGTTGAGAACCAGCGAAGGAACAGCTTTACCTACGACCATAAAATACGTCCCGCCGACGATCTGCATTCCCACGAGAGGGAATATGGCGACGACATAACGTATAACGACCGCAACTGTATCCAGAAGATCCGGATCGCTGCTGAATACGGCGGCAATACTCCGCGGGAAAAGCATAAGAATGAAAAAACCTGCCGTAGTATAAATTGATGCATATAATAAGGTGATTTTAACTGTTTTAAGCACCCTCTTGAACAAACCGGCACCGTAATTGAACCCCGCAATGGGCTGAAATCCCTGAATCAGACCGAAAAGAGGCATGAACAGGAACATTATAAGTCTGTTGACGACTCCGTAAGCTGAGATAAAAATGGCTCCGCCATATAATCCCAGAAGATTATTTACCATAATTGAAACAATGCTCTGCCCGGACTGGCGTATAAAAGACGGAATGCCCAGCACGACAATTTCCCTGAGCACACTGCCTTTGGGGATCCAGTGTTTGGGCAGGACCTGAATCAGGGAACGGCGAAGTAAAAAGAACCTCGATGCGTAGACAAAAGCGAGAAACTGACCTGAAACTGTAGCCCATGCGGCTCCGGCGACTCCCATCTTAAAAACAAATATAAAAAGCGGATCCAGAATGATATTTG
Source organism: Spirochaeta isovalerica (assembly GCF_014207565.1). NCBI lineage: Bacteria > Pseudomonadati > Spirochaetota > Spirochaetia > Spirochaetales > Spirochaetaceae > Spirochaeta > Spirochaeta isovalerica. Next base: position 713,186 of record NZ_JACHGJ010000001.1, read on the forward strand.
TCACAGCCCCGATAAGCATGACAGTCATGGAAACTCTCGCTTTCCCCTCGGCTCGGAGAAGATTATTGGAAACCATGGCCATGGCAATAAAAGGCGAGCCGACAAGAATGACCTTTAAATATTCTGTCGCGTGATCTCTCAGGGGTTCTCTCGCTCCCAGAAGATTAAGAAGAGGTTCCAGAAGAAGAGTTCCTGATATAAATGTCGCCAGACCGAGAAACAGAGCCAGAGCAAAAGCATTTCCCGCCGCACGCCTGGCCCGGCTGTCTTCCCCGGCTCCCAGAGCCCTTGATACAATGGAAGCCGATCCCTGTCCGATGGACATTCCGAATGCCATGACTATCATCTGTGCCGGAAAAGCGAGAGCCAGTCCGCCAATGGCATCGGTTCCCACTCCCCGTCCGATAAAAATGGTATCGACAAGATTATATAAACCGTTAACCGCCATGGCGACGGTCGCCGGTATGGATAGTTTCACCAGAAGAGAGCTGACCGGCGCCTGTCCGAGGGCGGCTCTCTCGTCAATTTTTTTATTTTCGTTCATATATATAATTCTATATGCAAATAGTTAACATAGCTACACTGCAAGAGGGAATAATAATGCCCCTGAGCAGACGACTCTCTATTTTTTTGATAAAATGACTTCTTTATTATAAAAAAAACCAATAATCCCCTATACTTGCTAACAGGAGACCCAAATGAAAAACAACAGAACCAATACTGCCATATTCATCATCCTCACTTTGATTACAACTTTCGCATTCCCATCAGGGAATCAGGGATCTTCGGGATCATCTTCAGCCTCAGTAAAAGGAAAAATAGCCTATATGGAAGGAGACGTTCTTCTGAACAGCAGAGAAGCCAATATTGGAGACACCGTAAACAACAGCGACACCCTGGAAACTGGCCCGGGCGCTTTTTGCGAGGTTGTTTTTGAAGACGCGAACGTATTCCGTCTCGATGAACTGACCATAACCCGTATAAACTGGACCGAAAGCGATATCGTACTCGAGCAGGGAGGTATCAGCGCCGTATTCAACAAACTGGATAAACTGATCAGGGAAATGAGAGATTTTACGGTGTCGACACCCACAACGACTGCCGGAGTGAGAGGGACTGTTTTCTACGCCCGCGTCGAAGATCCGGATAATACCTATGTCTGCATCTGCAATGGCGAACTCCAGATGAATTATAGTGATGATTCATTGAATATCGAAGCTCAACACCACAAAGCCTACCGCTTCACCAATAATAACGGCGCCGTTTCATGGAACAGCGCTCCCATGCTCTACCACGATGACCCGCAGATGGAGGAAGTCGCTTCAAGAATCGATTTTGTTATCCCCTGGGATAAAAGTACAAGCAGTTACTGAAACTATTCGGTTCTGAACCTGTTAATTTCTATGCCGAGCTTATCGCTGCTTTCACCCAGCTGAATGGATAAGCCGGCGATTTCGCTCATGGCCTCGTTGACTTCTTCTGTTCCGCGGACAACTTCATCCATACCGTTGGTGACTTCTCCGGAAATGCGTCTGACGTCTTCCATCGCCTTATTGACGAAAGCCGATCCCCTCTCCATTTCTTCCGCGCTGGTGCTGATATGAACGGTTATATCATTCAAAGAGGTCATTGCCTCGAGGATCTGACGTCCACCGACCGAAAGCTCTTCCGTGCTGGAATAAATCTCTGAAAAAGCACTGACGACTTCTCCCACTTCAGACTTAATCATATGAAACGCTTCGTCGGTTGTCGTTATGCTCTTTTCCGTATCGTCTATCCCCTGGATGATTCCCTTGATGCTCTCTTTTATTTCTTTGACCTGTCGGGAAGACTCTTCCGCCAGCTTTCTTATTTCATCAGCGACCACGGCAAAGCCCAGTCCGGAATCCCCCGCATGAGCTGCTTCGATGGCGGCATTCATGGACAAAAGGTTCGTTTTCGAGGCAATGGCGCTTATGATGGACACCATATCGCCGATTCTATCCACATTATCACCGATTTCAGCTCTGAATATGCGGCTTGTGTTACGCAACTGCTCCTCACCTTCCGCAGAGGTTTTCAGAAGCTGTTCAGAAGATTCGGATTTCATTCTGGTTATTTTGGAAACGCTTTCAATGGATGAAATCATTTCCGTAACCGATGCGGAGGTCTGTCGAACCATAGCTGATTGCTCATGCATCTGCCGGTTCAAACCGGAAATGTTGGAATCGATTTCGCCGATGGAACCGACTGAGGATATGATATTCTCATCGAGTTTTGTAATGTGATTCCTCATATTGGAAACGTTTGTCGAAATCTGAACGAGCGCCGAAGCCGTCTCTTCTGTATTGGCTCCCAGTTCGTCGCGAATGCGTAATGTCTGCATGGAGGCGTTCTTAATATTAATGACAATGGCTTTGAGCTGATTTATGAATGAATTGAAACTGTTAGCCAGCAGTCCCACTTCATCAGAGGATCTGACAATGATTTCCTGAGTGAGGTCCCCTTCTCCCGATGAAATCTCAGTAATTTTGGATTCTACAGAGGAGAGAGGCTTAAGTAGCTTTTTTATAGCGAAGAAAATAATCAGGAGAAATACGGCTAGAGCTCCGGACAGCAGAAGAATATAGAATATTTTAAATTCTTTGACCGCGGCAAACTTCTGATCCTGGGTCATTGTATAACAAACTGTCCATCCCCATTCGGGATATGTTCTGAAAACGACCCAGTAATCCTGACCATCAACGGTATAATCGAAATCACCGTCCCGTATTTCAAGAATCCTTTTTATATAATCATAATCTTTCAAATCTCCCGAATTCCGGCCAAGTTCCTTATGCATGATCGTATAGCCGGCACGGTCGATTATATAGGGAACAACGACCTGATCTTTGTTATTGAAATAAACAGCTTCCAGAGAGACGACCGCATTCCTCTGATATTCAGGGCGGTATCTGTTTTTCATTTCCTGTACCGAATTTCCACCATCTGTTCCTGATTCGAAGAGCAGTTTTCCCGTCAGGGAAGAAATATTCTGTTTGTCGACCGCTTCCACCGTTTCCTGAAGCATACGCTCCTGTTCCTGCAGATTCTGGAATACAACATTGACGCTCTCATTGAATTGGGTCTCTTTCTCAAGGCGGATAATCCCCATCAGCGTCGAATTGACGAATAGATACTGCCCGATATTCACACCAAGCAGAAGAACTGCTGAAACGAAAATGATTTTCAGGGAGATTGTCGTTTTATTCCTGGTCATTGTATTACCTCTCAGATATGGAATCCGTATAATACAATATATCCAGAAGTTTATATAATCAAGACCTGTTCTACGCTTTTCATCAAATTAAAGTGCATAATAAACGATTATCGTTTTAATCTGTTTTGAATCGATTAATTTCATTACCCAGGCGTTCGCTGCTGGCACCCAGATCCTCAGAAAGACGGGAGATTGAACTCATGGCGCGGTTTACTCCTTCGGTATTCACAACCACTTCACGCATACCATTCGCCACTTCATGAGATATCCGTTTGACATCATTCATGGCACTGTTCACATCCGCCGAACCCCTCAACATCTCTTCGGAGCCTGTGCTGATATGAACAGTTATATCATTGAGAGATGTCATGGCCTCCAGTATCTGCTGGCCTCCTATGGACAGTTCCTCCGTACTGGCAAAAATCTCCGAAAGCGCGCTTACCACTTCCCTTATTTCCGAACCGATTACAGCAAAAGCGGAATCGGTTTCACCCATGCTCCTCTCTGTCTGCTCGATTCCGGAAATAATACCCTTGATACTTTCCTTGATTTCCTTTACCTGACGATTTGATTCTTCAGCCAGTTTTCTGATTTCATCCGCCACAACGGCAAATCCCAGACCGGACTGACCGGCATGTGCCGCCTCTATGGCCGCGTTCATTGCCAGGAGATTCGTTTTTGAGGATATGCTGCTGATGACGGCTACCATCTCACCGATTTTATCCACATTGGCGCCTATTTCATTCCGGAAGATATTACCGGTTCGACGGAGCTGTTCTCCACCTTTTTCCGAAGTCGCCAGAAGCTGTTCCGAGGATTGGGATTTGACTTTCGTTATCCTGGACACGTTATCTATTGATGAAATCATTTGCGTCACCGATGCGGATGTTTCCCGGACCATGGATGACTGTTCCTGCATCTGGTCATTAAGCTGGGAAATATTCTTTTCGATCTGTCCTACCGCTGAGACTGATGTGGAGATATTCTCATCCAGTTTATTTATATGTCCTTCCATATTTGACATATTGCCGGAGATTTCTTCGAGTACTGTAACGGTTTCCATCATATTCCCGCCGAGGTCGTCTTTGATTTTCAGTGTGGTGGAAGCAGCTTTCTTGATATTGATGACTATGACTTTCAACTGACTGATGAAGCTGTTAAAACTGGTCGCCAATTTCCCGACCTCATCGGATGAGTGGATTTCGACTTCCTGCGTCAGATCACCTTCGCCACTGGATATCTCTCTGATTTTCGATTCTACACGTTTCAACGGTTTCAGAAGAGTTCTCAACGATATAAAAATCAAAACGAGAAAAATGATTAATCCCGCGAGAAGTATTGGAATATACCTGTCGCGGAAACTGTTTACTGCTGAATATTTTTCACTGAAACTTATGGTATAGCAGACAGTCCATCCCCAGGAGTCGAAGGTCCTGAAAACAATCCAGTATTCCTCGCCATCATCGCGATAATCGAGGCTCCCGTTTTTCAGATCCAGAACTTTCCGGACATAGTCTTTCTGACCAAGTTCCATCGATCCCCGATTCAGATCTTTATGCATGATTATGCTTCCATCGGCATTCAATATAAAAGGGACGACAGAATCATTATCATCACCGTAATAGGCTTTCTCCAGATTCTCGACTGCATCATTCTGAAACAGCTCTCTGAAGCGTTTTTCCTGCTGCGCTGAAGTTTCCCCTTCAATCGAAGAGGCATTCCAGAGAAACTGCTGGGTGGCGCTGATATCGTCACTGTAATTCAGAGCGTCAAGGGTACCGATAAGACTGCGTTCCCCCTGCTCCAGCGTCTGAAAAACGATATTCACCTTTTCATTGAACTGAAATTCCTTTTCCTCTTCAATAATGGACCGGAAAACAGTTCTGACGAAGAAAAACTGAGAAAAATTAATCAGAACGAGCAGCAGAGCGGAAAAGCTGATGATTTTGATAGAAATCGATAATTTTGTCTTCATTTGGTACACCTACTCCATTATTATAGTTATACAAAAATGAAAACATCAAATTTTTCTGCTTATTTCTTACTATCAAAAACATCCAGATAACGATAGGAAAAGAAAAGCGCCAACCCGATGATAAAAGAGGTGATCCATATGACCGGCATTCCATAGGAATTCAGTATGAGTCCCGATATGAGGGGACCGCTCGTATGTCCTATTGTTCTGGCAGTGGCAAACCAGGCGCTGAACCGCCCTCTGTAATTCACAGGAGTGTGATTGGCGACGAAAACACCGGAATTGATAACATTCAGAATTTCTCCCAGAGTCCAGATAACGGTCGATAGCAGATAAAAAACCGGGTTGTCTATGGCCAGATAAAGCATGCCAAAGCCTATGGCATAGCAAAGCTGGCCCATTGACATGTTAATCAGCGGTTTGACTTTATGGAGTACAGATGTGAGCAAAGGCGTTAGAATGAGTACTGTTACGGCATTAACAGACATGATGATTCCGAAAAACCGGGCTCCATCGTCATTGAGCCTGGCTTCGAGCAGGAGCGGAAGAGAAAAAGAATGCTGACTGTATATAAATGATGTCAGAGGAATAAGCAAAGTATAGATCAGCAAAACAGGGCGCTTTAAAATCGCAGAGAATATATGGCCTTTCTCGGCTTTCTCCTTCTCCGAATAGACTACTATATTCTCCTTTCTGATAGATGGAACAAAGAGGATAATCAGGATAATGGAGAGAAAGGTGGTTAGGGAATCTCCCCAGAAGATCCACTGTCTGAAATTATTGAAAAGGAATCCCGCCAGGAGCGGTCCGACGGAAACACCGATATTAATACCCAGATATAAGAGCGAAAAAGCTTTTCCTCTGTTTTCCGGGGTTGTCAGATCCGTCAGCATAGCAGAGTTAACCGGCCTGGCTGCACCATTGAAAAAATTAAAGAGAATGAGAACATAAGGCAGCATGGGGCTGTCGGGCATGAATCCGCAAATCGCCGCGATGGACGCGGAAAGCCCCTGGCTGATGATCAGGATTATCTTTCTATCGCCATGATCTGTAATTTTGCCGCCCAGCATCGTACCCAGGACGGAAAATATTCCGATCAGCGTAATGATAGTACCGGTCTGAGCTTCATTCATGCCCAGATAGCGGGTCAGATAGAGTGTGAGAAACAGTTTTACGAAATCCCCCAGGCGGTTGACAATGCGTGCCAGGAAGAGGATGTAGACAGACCGGGGAAGGCCTTTGTACGTGTTGAAAAGCATAAAATCCTCCAGAGCCCATTCTGAACCCTTGGAGGATTTATTTCAAGTTACCATTCCGAACCGGGATATGGATTGATATTTACCGTCTTTCCATCTTCATTATTCAGTCTCACTTCATAGTGAAGATGCGGGCCTGTCGATAAGCCGGAGTTACCCAGTGCCGCAATTTTCTGCCCCTGAACCAGGACATCTCCGGTTTTGACCAGAATGTTTTTATCCAGATGGGAATAAAAGGTTTCAAAGCTCTTTACGCCTCTTCTCCTCTGGTAAGGTATGAGATTCCTGTCGTGCTCTACCGTTACATTCCAGCCGTAGATATGATTATATTCTATGGTTTTGACAACACCGTCGGCTACGGAAACCACATATCCGGGATGATTCTCTTCTCTGACCAGATCTCCCGTTCTCGAGACGTACTCTATGTTACCGATATTGATGATATCAACAGCAAGATGAGGCTTGACTCCTCCTGAACCGAGCGGAGAGACTCTCCTATTGCTGAAAAAACTGGTAATCAGCAAATCTTCTCCCGTATTGTTTTCACCGGGTAGTTCAACGGGATAAATCAATCCGGGGATTGAAGATTCGTAGTGATCCATAGTCGTGATATTTGAACGATCGATCGTTAATGTGGCATAGGCCTGCTTTTCCGTTTCGGGCAGCCTGGACAGATGATAATTAAGCTCTTCATAGTTTTTGGATGACAAGATGCTTTTGGATATGAGCTCATATGATCTTCTTCTATAGAAGAATCTGCTGTTTATCTTCAGTCTCTCTTTTTTAATCCAGTCGCTTGCGATAACACGGCTTTCTTCAATCGTAACTGCCGCGTCTGATCTGTTCTGCTCTCTTCTCTCAAAAAAAGCTTTCACTTCATCCGAATCGACATAAACCGCAGAGTTTCTGCCCGCAGTTTCAGTAACGGAAAAGAAATGAAATGAGAAAGAAAGCAGTAAGGTTGAAAGAATTAACAAGGCGACAGGAAAAAACATTTTTTTCCTTGACATATCTTACTTTTTGTACTCCCTTGATTGCTAAGAGATATTACTAAGAGACAGGCAAAAGGTCAAATTCGCAATTGGCGAATTCCGGAAAATTAATCGATAATTATTTTATGAGTCATATAAAATTCTCCATTTTCAGAAAAATAGCAGAAAATTACACAATCCCCGAGGGTTCCGGTATTCTGCAGGAGTTTCTAAACGCCCTTTCTGACGGCACCGATGTGAGCGATCCCTTCTTTTCTAAAGCTCTCTCCAGAATACGGAAAGAAATAGGCAGAGAGCTTCCTTCCGCTGATGATTCCCATGATCCCTGGGAAATTTATTGGGACTTCTTTTTTCCCGAAGCAGGACTATTAAAAAGGAATTCTGATGAGATAATCCGGGAAATCCGCAGCAACCGTATAATATCCATATCAAAACTCAATAGCACGCCCATAACTGACATCCCTTTGGAAATGACCTTTACCTCAAATATACTCTTAACAGTGCCTGACCGGAACATTCCGCTCGAAAATCTTGATCTGCCGGAATCTGTGATAAACGCAATCCCGGATATAATGAAAGAGAAGCAGCTATACTGGTTCGACCATCCGGTACAGATGGGAGAAGTTCCCGAAAAAAATGAAATAATATATGGCTTGAAAGGCCTTTCAGAGGCTCTTGCTTTTGAAAAAAAACGGGGAACGTCAAGGCATGATGCAAAACTGGATGTTCTCCTGTCAGTTTCCGTCACACACAAGGGTCTTCAGGAAATAGCAGCGCCCTATATCAGTTATGAACTGGAAAAAGCCGGTGGTTTTCCCGATCTCAATATTTATATCTTTACTGAAAAAGATACAAAGGAGATTCTGGCAACATACAGCCGAAATTCAGAATCCATTAGCGAGTTTTTCGGTGTTGATGGAAAATACGGAAGACATTATAACTTCCTCAAATCCGTCAATGTCTTATGGAAACTGGCAGTAAATCCCTCTGTCAAAGGTACATTCAAAATTGATCTGGATCAGGTTTTCCCCCAGGAAAAGTTGGTAAAATACACCGGTAAGTCAGCATTCGAACACTTCATGACACCACTGTGGGGCGCGGAAGGTTCAGATGCAGAAGGAAAATCTGTATCCTTATCGATGATAGCCGGCGCGCTGGTCAACGAAGGCGATATAGCCGCATCGCTTTTTACTCCCGATGTATCCATGCCCGACAGGACCGCTCCCGCAAGCGATCTTGTTTTTTTCAAACACCTGACCATGGCCCTGTCAACAAGAGCAGAGATGATGACCAGATATGGGGAAAAAAGCGGTATTGACGGTAAAAAACAGGCTATAAGCCGCATCCATGTAACGGGAGGGACGAACGGAATCCTGGTCGACGCCCTTATGAAATACCGCCCTTTCACACCGGCCTTTATCGGAAGAGCTGAAGATCAGGCTTATCTTCTGTCAGTACTCAACAGCGAGACTTCTCCCCTGTTGCGCTATGTTCATGAAGACGGGCTGATCATGCGTCACGACAAGCATGCATTTGCCGGGCAATCAATCGAAGCGGCTAAAGATGGAACGTATATAGCGGATATCCTGCGGCTTATCTATTTCAGCTATTATGCGCAGGCTCTGCCCGGCGGTATCGACCGCACGAAAAAAAGCACATATCCCTTCACAGGATCTTACATTAGCCATTATCCCGTAACACTTTCCTATATGCGACTTATTTTTAAAATTCTGGAACATCTTGAACTTGGAGAGAAAGACAGAGCTGAAAACATCCTGGAATTAGGTAAAATCAGGCTCGGAGAACTGCTCGACAAGCTGGATCTTGAAAATTTTCCAGCCGGAGAGTTTTTTCGGGAGCGGGAACAGTGGAATAATTTCTACGATGAAATAGATAAACTTTTTCATGAGCAGAAATCAAAGACTCCGGTTTCCGATAGGATGGTTCTGTTGAAAGAGAGATTGAAAGAATGCAAGGTTAACTGATCTACGGAATGTTACCCCTGAGAGGGACTTCCGGGTCCCGGTAAAATAGTTCAGTAAAGCGCTCGCTGACCTGCAATTTCTCCTCTTCTGAAAAATCCGATACAATTTTTGAAATTGTGAAATCTTCATCCTCAAATCCGGAATTCTCGGCAACCATTAACCAGGCCGCCCCTTCTACCGGGTCGAACATTGATGTATCGGGAGCGAGATACACGCGGGAGAGCTCCACCATAGCCGGAACATATCCCTCCTGTGCTGCTAGCCAGAACCATTGGAAAGCATCCTCACGATCAGAGAGTTTTCCCAATTCGTATTGAGCGGCAGAATCACCCTGAGACGCTTTAAAACGATACAGGACCCGAAGCTGTTCAGTATTACTGCGCCTGGTGGCGTAATCGAGCAAATCATAGTAGGAAGGCGGGTAAATGCGATTATCAAGCTGGCTGAAGAATAAATTTGATTGCTCCGTATTTTCCGCGACGCCAATCCCTTCTCCATAAAATCGCGAAAGGTTGAATATAGCCAGCTGCGAATTCCATCGCGCAGCATTTTCATACAGCTCAAGAGCTTTTTCCGATGATTTTTTCAAGCTATCACCGAATTCGTATAGCCATCCGAGAAAGACCTGCGAACGGGGATCTCCATCATCAACAGCCCTCTGGAGAATTTCAAGAGCCTCATGGTCAGAGTAAGCATTCAGTTTCCCGCCAAGCGATAATATGGCGATTAAAGCTTTACCTGAAGCGTCTTCCACCGCATCGGCCGATCGGAACAGTTTTAACGCTTCTTCCCGGTCTGTTTCTTCAAGAATAAGTCCATAGCGATAATATGAATAGGGATCTTCAGCTTCAACTCCTTTACGGATCCATTGCAGCTGCTCATTTTCCTGACCTTCCAGTATAATAATCAGTTTCCTGATAGCCGGGACATATCTGTTTACAGCCGCTGAATAATACCATTCTCTGGCATCTTCTTCACTTACCGGAACTCCCCGGCCTCTCTCGTAAAGCTGTCCGATGTGGAAATAAGCTTCCGGATCCCCTTTGGCTGAGGCTTTTTTATACCACGCCATAGCTTGTTCAAAATCAACGGGAACACCGGCTCCCTCTTCATAAGCCTTTCCAACTTCAATCTGATCGGAGATATTGCCTGCCATGGCGCCTTCGATATGCTGTTCGTAGAGAGACTTTCTCTCAAGTCCACGCCCCGGATCAGCTTCAGGCATGGAGGTGCAGGAGGTTAAAACAGCCAAAAGACAGAGCGGGAGTATTTTCTTAGAAATCATATTTCACTATATATCCGAATCGTCCGGTTTATCCAATAATTTTTCACATAACTTCATATAGTATTGCGCGAGAGTATCGGCTCCATGAATTTTAAGGACATTGGAAAAACCTCCGTACGCTCGTATATGCTGGCCGGAATAATAGTGAAACAGACTATCTTCAAAAAGGGAACGGGTTTCTTTTTTCAATCTGAATGTTTCCTTTTTATCGGAGTCAAAAAACTCGAACAAAGACAGTCCTTGAGCGAACTGTCCGGCAAAGCGGAAATTATAGCGGTTCGGGTCAGTCAGAGATGCGAAAATCGAATGTTCCATTGCTACGGAGAGATCGATATCAGGAATATCTCTCTGAATATCATGACTCAGACATTTTTTTTCAGCAGACAGGAGTAAAATGGTTTGAGATTTTTTTTTACGGATTTTTAAGGCTCTCTTAACGAGTCTGTCCGCTTTCCGGAACAGAAAATTATCCGGAGATAAAACAATATACTTATCTTTTGTCAAAAACGACCTTCATATTGTCTGTTATTTCAAAATTTTCAGAAACAAATTCAATCAGAGCTTCGTGCCCTGATCTGAACTCAATTTCAAGGTACGGCAAATCATCATTATTGAACAACTTACAGTAGGTGGTTCTGTCGTAGTCGGAAAAGATCATAAAATTCTGAAGAAACATCCGTTTATTTGAAGTTATTACAATGAATGCGGTTTTGCCTTTGTCAGGATAGATATAGAGAGCTTCAATTGATGTGTTTTCTTTAATCCATTCAGTAAAGTCGCGAATAAACTCAGTGGAATCCATATTTCGATTATATGCATTATATGGGCAGCTAGTAAAGAAAGAAAGGGCTGCCGCCCAAAAGACGACAGCCCTCTATTTGATCAGGTCGGGAATTACTTACATTACACCCATTACGAAAACCATAACGAAGAGCGCTACGGTTTCTATAAGTCCCAGAACCATCAGGTAGTTACCGAAACCTTTACCTGTTTCAGCGAGAGCGTCGGCTGCCGAAGCTCCTGCTTTCCCCTGCATATAAGCGGAGTAACCCATAGCGATACCGGCGAAGACACCGGCTGCCAGTTTATACAGAGAAGGCATGGTTGAAGCGATAATGGCGTTCATAAGAATGAAACCGTAGATAGTCTGTGTCAGAGGCGCTCCGACAAAAGCTACCAGCATAAACGGCGCGGGCTTGTTGTTAGCAAAACATTTTTTCCATGAACCAATTGCAGACTGACCTGCCGCACCGGCTCCGAGAGCCGAACCAACTGCTGCCAGACCGATTGCTGCAGCGAAACCTAAATTACCGAGATCCATTTAGTACCCCTTTCCTTTAAATTATTCAATTTTATTTTTCGTCTTCGCGAGCCTTGAAAGGCTCATATTTAATTCCGGCCCATTCCATTCCGAGATGGCCCGAAAATTCCAACATATTGAGTCGCACACCGTGAACGATGACCGACAGAAGTCCCATAGCCAGGTTAAGCGTATGCCCAAGCAGCAAGATAACAACAGCTCCAATTATAGCGGGTCCATGCATCAACGGCGCAGCCATGGCATTGAAACTAGCGGCGATTGCCACCGATGCCAATCCTACGGCAAAAAGCCTGATGTAGGAGATGATATCGGAAAAAGCACCGATTCCATCGAGGAACGTCGTGATAAAACCTCCCAGACCTTTCAGTACGCCTTTGAAGAAATTCACGCCGGGTTCCTGTTCACCAAAGATAAATACCGATCCCAGTCCTCCGAAAATCATATAAATGGCGAAGTCGGGAGTCGGTCCCACGCCGAGAACAAGCTGCATAACCAGAAAGTACAGTCCCAACACCATGCTCAGCCAACCGAGCTGGGCGATGGAAGCGAGACCGGGCATCTGTTTCAGGAAGTTCTTGATGTGCGCAATGCTCAGGTGAATGGTTCCGATGATGAAACACATGGTCTTTATAACCTGCTGTGTCGTTGCTGATGTCAAATTACTGTTTTCCAGAATATCGGGAAAACTGGCGATCTGGGGGATAATCAATCCTTTCAGGAAGGGAAAAGATGCGATTGTCATCGAACCGAACCAGGTTCCCGTAATCGCTCCCCAGATAATCGTCGTCGTACTTATGAGGTAGAGAAGTCCCAGTATGGGGATCATCTTTTTCGTTTTCAAATGAATGAGCACGGCAAGGCTCAGGAATATAAGTCCATAACCGCCGTCTCCGATAATCATCGCATAGAAAACAGCAAAGAAAAGAAGAAACCATCCGCTGATATCGTATTCCTGATAGCCGGGTATGGTTCCCAGCATATCGAAAACAGGCTGGATTATGCTGACCAGCTTGTTGTTTTTCACCTGCGTCGGGACGTGATCTTCCTCTTCCGGTTCGGACAGAGACAGAGCCCATTGTTCCTGAGCCGCAAGGTTTTTCAAATCGTCGGCTTTATCTTCAGGGATGTATCCGGTCAGGTAAACGAGACTTTCATCAACTCCCATTCCGGTCTTATACTTCTCGAACTCAATATCGTGTTTGAGTTTTTCCAGATCCTCTTCCAGGATATGTCTAAATACCGAGAGCTCTTTTAATTCACTTCTCACCGACTGATAGGCTTCGCCATTCTCTTTGAGATTGTCTTTCAATTCGACTATGCCGAACCGGGGAAGATCAAATTCCTCCAGATCTTCCGGAAATTTTCCTTCCAGACTGACAATGGCCACCAGTATCCCCGCCTTCGACTCCATTAATGTGAAGGATTCAAAATCGGAAGACAGCCCTTTGTATTCGTCTTTGGAGAGACGATAGAGTCTGATATCTATCCCTTTCGACCGGAGAATCTCTATATCGGCGGGATCAAACTCACCCCAGATTTCGATGCGCGAAATCTCTTTGACAAGAGTATCCCTTTCATCTTCCAGCTCGACTTTTTTACGGCCGAGTTCAAGGATTTTATTTTTAAGGCTGTGAATCTCGTAACCTTTGAGCTCTTTCTGAAGGATTTTTTTATCGTTTTCAAGGAAAGAAAGAATCTGTTCGGATTCCGTTCTGGCGGATTCCATTTTATCCAGATCCTCGCTGGTTCCGAATGATCTCTCCAGATGGAGAACACCGGCTTTCCTCAGCTTGATAAGACTCTTCTCTTTCTCATATTCGAGGGTTACAAGATGAACCTTTTTCATTGGTACAATCATAAACTATGACACCTTTACCAGATTCTTTTTCGAAATCTTTCCGCGGACAACAGCAGCAGTCTGCTGATCGCCCAGATACACGGAAATCTTCTTGATATTCGTTTTGGTCTCGGGAATTTTGACTTTTTCAAAAAGGTTAACCCTTTGGGAAGTCGTCCTGAGCTCCCTGGCCAGCAGTTCGACCTGTTTATCCAGAACTTTCAGTTCCAGATCAAACAGCATGACCTGCTGAAGTTTTTCAACCGCTTTATCCACCCACAGAGGTTTCTCAAAAAGATCGTAGCTGACCGGCTCAAATTCGGCACCGACGAATACGGGAATTTCCACACCGGCGATATTGCCCGTGTCTGTTTTCACGTACTTCACTTTAATCAGTGAACCGTCGATTCCGACATCTTCGCCGAAGACTCCAATCCAGCTTCTGAAATCCTCATTTATGGCATCTTTCTTCGCCTGAACCTCTTTCTGCCGCATTTCCACCTGGCGTATTTCCAACTGGAGCTGCTGCTTCTTGAGAATAAGGGTCGGAAGGTAGCGGCTGAACATTTTCAGAGCGTCTTTTTGAGATTTCAGCTCATTTTTCGTCAGCTTTACTTTTGCCATATCTTATACGGTTTCCTTTACAGGCCAGAATTTCTCCAGAAGACTGGACTTGAGTCCTGTTTCTTCAGGAGCGAAACTATCGCTGAGGATTTCCCAACCAAGGTCAAGGGCTCGCTCAAGGGGAATATTGACCGTAAGGTCCATCATTCCCGATTCAAAAGCTTCTCCGTATTTCAGGAGTTTTTCATCCCAGCTGGACATATGGAATCCCATGGATTTTTTCTCAAGAGAGTCTTTGTACTGAGCGTAGAGCTTGATCATACCATCCATCAGCGCTCTGTGGTCTTCTCTGGTTTTATCGTTAACCTGCTGTTTCAGACGGGAAAGAGATCCGAATGGCTCGATTCTACCGCCCTTCAGGTAATACTGGCCTTCGGTGATGTATCCTGTGTTGTCCGGTACGGGATGGGTTACATCGTCGCCTGGCATGGTGGTTACACCGAGAATCGTAATCGATCCGGCGCCTTCGATATCAACGGCTTTCTCATAACGGGAAGCCAGCTGGGAGTAGAGGTCACCGGGGTAACCACGGTTGGAGGGAACCTGTTCCTGAGTGATGGCGATTTCCTTCATCGCGTCGGCAAAGTTGGTCATATCGGTCAGGAGAACCAGGACTTTCTTACCTTTCAGTGCGAATTTTTCAGCCACAGCCAGAGAGATATCGGGAACCATAAGAGATTCTACGACAGGGTCGGATGCTGTATGCATAAACATGATTGTTCTGCTGAGGGCTCCCCCCTCTTCCAGTGTGTCTTTGAAAAAGAGGTAGTCATCGTATTTGAGCCCGATTCCCCCGAGGATGATGATATCAACTTCCGCCTGCATGGCTATTCTGGCCAGCAGCTGGTTATAAGGCTCTCCGGATACGGAGAAAATCGGAAGTTTCTGAGACTCGACGAGCGAGTTGAATACATCGATCATGGGAATACCGGTCCGGATCATGTTCCGGGGAATGATTCTCTTGGCGGGATTGAAGGAAGGACCGCCGATCTCGATCAGATTTTCACTGAGCTCCGGTCCATTGTCTCTGGGAACACCGGAACCGTCAAAGATCCGTCCCATCAGATTGTCGGAAAAAGAAACCCTCATAGGGTGTCCCAGAAACCGTACTTCGTCTCCCGTGGAGATACCCCGGCCTCCGGCAAATACCTGGAGCGAAACAAGGCCTTCGTCCAACTTGATAACCTCGGCCAGAGATTTACCGAAGCTGGTGGAGACCTCAGCCAGCTCTCCGTATTTAATACCGTCGGCGTAAACGGAAATAACGTTACCGGCGATAGATTCGATTTTGCTATATACCTTTGTCATCTGACTATTTCTCCATTACCTTTTCGGATCCATGGAGGATACCGATTTTTTTATCGGCGATAAGCGTACCGATCTCTTTATCGAGAGCTTTGAATTCATCGCTCTCCCACTGCGTTCCATTGTAGTCCAGGAATGTCTGGCGAACCTTGTTGAACCAGGATCTCGCTTCATCTTTCGTATCCAGGTCAAGCTCCGCCGTAAGGACTTCCATGATCTGACCGAACAGGTAGCTCTGTCTTTCAGGAGTTACCGAAGCATCAACGGGATCGAAAGAGTTCTGCTGGTAGTAAACAGCGTCGAGGAACTCACCCTTAAGATAGGTAATAAAGTCATCCGTAGATGTTCCTTCCTCACCGACAACTTTCATCATGGATCCGATCTCATAACTTCTCCGGAGCATATCGTAGGCATAGCCGGTCTGAACCGGGTTGATAGATCCGGTATATTTACTCCAGGAATCGAGGGGATGGATGGCGGGATATTTACGGGCATCGGAACGCTCTCTCGAGAGACCGTGGAAAGCGCCGACGACTTTAAGAGTCGCCTGAGTTACGGGCTCTTCGAAGTTACCGCCCGCAGGAGATACAGTTCCGCCGATCGTAACAGACCCTTTTTCTCCAGACTTCAACGCTACGATACCGGCTCTTTCATAAAATCCCGCAATAGAGGACTCCAGATAAGCGGGGAAGGCTTCTTCACCGGGGATTTCTTCCAGACGTCCCGACATCTCACGCATGGCCTGCGCCCAACGCGATGTGGAGTCGGCCAGAAGAAGAACGTCCAGCCCCATCTGCCTGTAGTACTCAGCCAGAGTTACGGCCGTATATACTGAAGCCTCACGGGAAGCAACGGGCATGGATGAGGTGTTACAGATGATAATGGTTCTCTCCATAAGAGAACGGCCTGTTTTCGGGTCGAGCAGTTCGGGGAACTCTTTAAGGGTTTCTACAACCTCACCGGCGCGCTCACCGCAGGCCGCAACAATAACGATATCGACTTCGGCATTCTTACTCATAGCCTGCTGAAGGACAGTCTTTCCGGCTCCGAAAGGTCCGGGTACACAGAATGTGCCCCCCTTGGCTACAGGCAGGAAGGTATCGATAAGTCTCATTTTAGTAACGAGGGGCTCAACGGGCTTCAATCTCTCTGAGTAGCATTTGATAGCTCTTTTAACCGGCCACTGGAACACGAGAGTCACATCGTGAGAGTTCCCTTTCTCGTCTGTCAGAACAACGACTTTATCGGTAATTTTATAATTGCCTTTTTCCGCAATGGATTTAACAGTATACGTTCCCAGAAGATTAAAGGGAACCATGATTTTATGAACAAAGTTCTGTTCCGGTACAGTTCCAAGGACTTCTCCTGCTGAAACCTGCGCGCCTGTGTTGGCTACCGGTGTGAATTCCCACTCTTTATCTCTGGGAAGAGCGTCGAGGTAGATACCGCGCTCGAGGAAGAATCCCGCCTCTTCGGCCAGTTCGGGGAGAGGGTTCTGAAGTCCGTCAAAAACCTGTCCGAGAAGTCCCGGTCCCAGTTCAACAGCGAGCAGATCTTCAGTAAACTCGACTTCATCTCCGATTCCGACTCCCTTGGTCATCTCGAAAACCTGAACCTGGACATTGTCCCCCTGTATACGGATGACCTCACATTTCAGTCTCTTACCGCCGGTAAGAATATAGGCCACTTCGTTCATGGAAACCTGGCCGGTAACGCTGACCGTGACCATGTTTCCATTTACACCAATTACTTTTCCAGTATTTTTCATTTAGAATCTCCGACAGTAATATCTTCATCAACATTACTTAGTATATTTTGGTATATTTCCTGATACTTTTCGTAACCCCGCTCTGCATCGAACAGCGATTTCCTTTCGAGAAGCTGGAGCTGAAGATAGTAAACAGCAAGGGCTTCAAAATCGAAATAATGCCCCGTGCCCAATTGGTCGAGAGCCGACCATCTTGCTCTGTTGAGAAAATTCTCAGCTTCTAGAGGACTGTCGATCTTCATAGCCGAAGCGGCTATTTCCGGTGTTCCGAAAAGAGTTTCACCTTCCCGGATATAATCCTTTTCATCGACATTCATATTTCTGGCTCTGAGTTTAACCAGCTCATTCTTCAGACTTTTCTCCCAGGCCCAGAAATCACGGGCAGCGCCTTCAAGGAGCGCCTCGTTTTCAGGGATGGAAATTTTGCAGTTCATGAGCTTTTCCATGGACTCTTCATTCAGTTCCCGACTGCAGTAGTCCAGAAAAAGTTCACTGTCAATATGCAGCGAACCGTCATAAGAGAGCATGGGTAATGAAGCCATCGTATAATAATACTGACTCAAAATGCTCTCCTTATCCTTTCAGTGTTTCCGCCAGCGAGGCGTTGAGGTATCTCGATAGATAATCTGCCAGGACTTCATCGGTAAAATCGAAAAAGGCTTTACCGTCTTTTTCCGAAACCCGGAAACCGGCAGCGGCCCCCTTGTAGGGCTTCACTTCAAGACCGGCTTTAATTTCCTTAGCCAGTTTGCTTTTCAGTTCCTTATCAATTTCCTTAAGCTGCTTTTCGGAAACCAGAACGGAAAGGTCTTCAACGTCGCCCTTCCAGTTGCCTATAACAGAGGCAATCCCTTCTGTGAGGGCTTTTCCCGAAAGAGCATCGGCTGTGCCGGCTTTAATAAGACCGGTGAAAAGGTCTCCGACCTGGCCTTTTACATCAATGATAAGATCGCGACCCGCCTGTTTCAGAGCTTCCCGCCCCGACTGCTCGGCTCTGGCAGCTTCTGTTTTTGCGTCTTCCTTGATTCTCTGTGCCTCTTTATTGGCGTTGTCAATGATCTCGGCACTTTTGATTTCGGCATTTCTCAAGATTTCCGCAGCTTTATCCTCTGCTGTCTTAACACCGTCTGTTTTGATTTTCTCAATAAGTTCCTTCAGTTGAACATCCATCAAATAACCTCTTTCATCAGGCTCGTAGCCGTATTTTAAATAATAACTGATAGATAAATAATGCTATCCTACATATCCAGGTATTTTCTGACCTTATTTATTTTCGCTTTTGTAAAATTATGTACAGCATCAGAAAACTGCCGTTCTCTGACGATCTGTGCTATATATGCTTCCAGTTCAGTCAATATATGTTCCGGGGTGCTGTATTCATCGATCACAAAATTTTCCAGAAGCACACCAATTCTGTGTATGGAGTCGAGTTCCGCTTTCAATACCGCTCTGTTTTCAAAAAAAACATAGTGGGTTATCTCCGAACTGTCATGCCGATTAATGTAAAGCTTCTCCAGATTAACCAGGTCATGCTCCACTTCTTTCAACTCCAGTTTCAGCATATCGACCAGAAATTCAAGCGACACTGCCATTTCCAGTCCTCCTTTTATATATATATAAAAGTTTAATAGACAGTTTCCAACAATTCAAACTCGATTTTCCAACAGCTACATTAAACAACCAAGTGTGTTTTTTTGCAACCAAAACATATATTTTTTTATATATAACACTATGCTAAAGGCTGCCCAAAGATAAATCACCATGGATTTTGTAAATATGACCATCTTTTTCCACTTCCAAATCTCTATCGGGAAAAAAAACTTTCAACTTTTCCCGCACCATTTCAGCCGTTTCTTTTTCTATGATTGTTTTTATCTCATCGGGCACATGCGACAAAGTTGACATATGAACTTCAATCACATATCCCCGGCCAAGCTCCGATCCGTAACCGGCTGAAAACGCGG
The DNA here is from genome assembly GCF_014207565.1 of Spirochaeta isovalerica. NCBI lineage: Bacteria > Pseudomonadati > Spirochaetota > Spirochaetia > Spirochaetales > Spirochaetaceae > Spirochaeta > Spirochaeta isovalerica. Next base: position 732,736 of record NZ_JACHGJ010000001.1, read on the forward strand.
CACCCACATTGAACAGACCGTCAGACTCTTTATTGGAGGTTTCGCCCCGGGGCATTCTGTTAGGATGAAGCGGATAGAGATTCCCGTAACGGTCTTCCAGGTAATCATCTATCTCATCAAACATGGCTTTCATAGATTTCTCCCAGGCCACAAGTTTCGGATGTTTTAACATTTTATCTGTACTCCACTGTAAATTGAACATCGGATGGATTTGCCAGGATTTCGGAAACGGACTTGCGGTAAGTAACCGTCGAGCCGGTAAAAGTAGCTCCCTCCACACGGATTATACTTCCGGGGATGACTATCTGAATTTGAATGTAGTCATCTGAAAAACTTTCATTGACTATATTAATTACAGTAGGTGAGATTTCTTCTCCGCCGAAGTTGAAAAGGGATACGCTGAGAACAGTATTATTCCCCGATTGTTCCGAACCGAGGTTCATGCCTGAAAATAGGGAAAGAGCAGCCAGGCCTGTAAATCCAACTGTGCTGTCCGCGTAAAATCTCGTTCCGTCATCACTCTCCGACCAGTTGACAAGAGAGACTCCTTCTGCAGAAAGTACGGCGCGGTCCACAGCGCTCTTGAAAAGAGGAAAAGTAAAAAGAGGCTCTTTCTGATTCACCTTTTCCAGATCAGCGGCTAAGGTCGATATGGATGCGCGATACTGAAGTTCACCGCTCAAATCCTCAGACAGATCAATGCGGGCATCGATTGTCAGACAGGAGGTAAATAGATGGAGGGAGACTGCTAAAAGAAAGATTTTTTTTATCGCTTCAGCCATTTTTCAACTCTTCCATAATCCGCAGATAGCTTTCATACCTGTCAGGATGGATCCTTCCCTTTTCAAGTGCCGACAATACAGCGCATCCCGGCTCATGGATATGGGAGCAGCTGTTGAAGGAACACTGACCGAAGTATGCTTCCATTTCGGGAAAATATTCCTGAAGTTCAAGCTCTTCGATATCATAAAGGAGAAGCTCCCTGACTCCGGGAGTATCGATAATCGTTCCGCCGGCGGTATTTTCAACCAGGATGGAGTAACAGGTTGTATGTTTTCCCCGGGAATATTTGGTGGAGATTTCCGCTGTACGCTGATTGACCTGCGGCTCAATCAGATTGAGGAGCGTTGACTTCCCGACACCGGACTGGCCGACGAAAGCCACCTGATGGTCACGGATTCTATTTTCCAGCTCTTCAATTCCTTCTCGGGATTTGGCAGAACAGAACATGACTTCAAATCCCAGATCCCTGTAATTATCAAGCCTGTCCCTGACCTGATCATCGATTCCCTGGTCCGTTTTGTTCATAAGAATCATAACGGGGACGCCGCCCCTTTCTCCGGAAATCAAAGCCCTGTCTATAAACCTCGGCCTGAAAGGGGGCAATTCGGGCGAGGCGACGCAGATGAGCAGGTCCAGATTGGCTGCCAGCGTCTGGGGAGCTTTCCGTTTTTTGTTCCATCGGGAAAAATAGTTTTTCCGTTCTTCTCTGGAAAGAATCATCCCCTTCCCGGGATGATGATCATCAGCTTCGTATTCTACAAGATCTCCGGGAGCCAGAGGATTATAGGCTCCTATGGAATCCTTCAGAATTTTACCTTTAATGCGGCATTCGAGCGTTTCTTCACCGTCAAGAGGCTTTACATTAAATATATTATTCATTCCGAATAATATTGTCCCTTTCATAAACCCTCCATGACTCCGCTGTATTTCAAACCGAACATTTGAGCGAAAAGTCTGTATGAATCTCCCGGAGATTCAGCTGAACAATAAAAAACATCCTCTTTTTTTTCAGTAGAGAACAATCTGTTTATTTCGAGAACGTGCATGATCTGTCGTCCGACTCCTTCCCGGGAATCTATAATTTCCACATCGCCGCCCAGTCTTTTTTTTAAGATTTCATCGAGATATATAAAATGGGTACACCCGAGAACGACTTTGTCAACTTTCTCACCGGAGAAAAGATTGACAGCATTTTCAACGATTTCCAGCTTTTCTTCATCGGAAGCCCTGAAAAAGTCATTCTCGACAAAGCTGACAACGCCGCTGGCCGCCACTTTTTCCACATGACAGTCCGGAGCGAAATTATCAATAAGTCTTTGCAGATAAGAACCGTCGATGGTTCTTCTGGTCGCCATGACACCGATCCGCTTATTGCGGCTGGACATGGCTGCCGGCTTGACCGCCGGAACAACGCCTACAACGGGAAAATCTACAGCTTTCCGGACAGCATCCAGTGCCGTGACCGAAGCGGTATTGCAGGCGATAACCAGCATTTTGGGGTAAGATCCGTCGCGGAGAGACTTAACAGCATGGAGAACGATATCAACGATTTCGCCGCTGGTTTTTTCTCCGTAGGGGAAATTTTTTCTATCGGCGAGATACACAAAGTTCTCCTGAGGTAAATGCTCTCTGACCCACTGGAGATAAGGAAGCCCCCCGACTCCCGAGTCAATAAAAGCGATAGGTGCACTATTACTCATCAGAACTATTTTACATGGTTAAAGGATCTCAATCAATCAAAGGTCGATAAATTGTTCTTGATAGACAATGGATAAAGGTATTAATGTTTAAATATGTTTATTCTTAAAAAGTGTTCTCATGAAGAATGTGAGTCTCTCTGTCTGGCTGAGGAACCTTACTGTCCCGAACACCTGGCGGATCCTAAGGTTGTGGAAAGGCGAATTCTTGAAGAGCTCATTTCAGGGAAGGATTTCCGGGGCAGGTCATTTTCGCTTATAAATTTCGAAGATACCGATCTGAGCGGGAAAAACTTTGAAAACTGCAGTTTCTCCCATTGCAGTTTCAACCGCGTTGACTTTTCGGGAACCCGTTTCAATTTAACTTTTTTTGATTTCTGCGATATTGAAGAGACCATTTTCAAAGGTTGCGATCTGACCAATACGGTTTTTGCCGGAGCCCGTATTAATAAAACCATCTATAAAGGCTCCGAAATAGTTAACTGCAATTTTAACGGCAGCGAAATCCTCAACTCGGATTTTTCCGATTCGGACCTATATTTAAGCCGCTTCGTCAACTCAAACCTGGCGAAACTTGATTTTGTCGATTGCAACCTGAAGCGAACTGATTTTTCAGGCTCCGACAGAAAACAGATCAAATTCAAATATTCCAATATAGAAGAAGCCCTTTTCAAAGGTGAAGACAGATGAGACTGCTGATGTTTTACGGCTATGCCGGAAGAGCCAATACCTACATAATCGGCCCGAAAGAAGGGGGAAACGCGATCCTCATCGATCCCGGGCGCTTTGAAGTACCGCTGCTGAATATGATTGAAAACAATAATTACTATATCGAGTCCATCATCCTGACCCATGGTCACGGCAGTCATTCAAAAGGTGTCAGCACAACATTAAAAGTATATAATTCCTCGATTTACGCAGCCGTGGGGAAAGTAGATAACTACAGGACCATTATGGTTTCCGATAAAGAAAAATTGAAAATTTCAGGATTCGACGTGGAATTCTTTGAAATCCCCGGGCACAGCACTGACAGCCTTGTGTTCAAAATCGGGAATTTGCTTTTTACCGGCGATATCTTCACATCAGGCTACCTTGGAAATCCCATCAATGCATATGCCCATAATAATATGCAGCGTGAAATTCAGGAGCGGCTGCTGACAATGGATGGGGAAATTATCGTTCTGCCGGGACACGGTCCCCCCTCTACGATTCAGGCTGAGAGGGAAATCAATGAGAACCTCTATATCCCGGCGGATGTGACTACTTGAGCTGTCGGGAAATTTTCCCGATGATTTTCCGGAAACGCACGGGAACCGGTGCTTTGAAAAGAGAATAATCCATATTGCCCGGCAGTTTTATTTTCAGTTTCCAGGCATGAAGCATGAGGGTCGCATCGGGATAGAGATTATCTTTCCGCCCGTAAATCGGATCACCGAGAATGGGACATCCTATATGAACCATGTGAACCCGCAGCTGGTGAGTTCGTCCCGTATTGAGCTTAAGCAGCATAAGCGCATATTTATCCCAGCTTCTGAGAACACGATATTCCGTACTGGCAAACTTTCCCTGACTTTCATGGGTAATATACTTTTTTCTTTCAACCGGATGCCTGGTCAGATGAGTTTCGATAAGGCCTCTTCTTTTTGGCGGATACCCCCGGACTAAAGCCAGGTAGTGCTTTTCATTTGTTTTATCCCGGAACTGTTGTGAGAGAAACTCATGAGTTTCCGGATTTTTAGCGGCAATGATAACGCCCGATGTATCTTTATCAAGCCTATGAACAATCCCGGGTCTTTCCAGCTGGTTGTCAAATTTCTCTCCGAGATTTTTGATATGAAACAACAGCCCCTGAACAAGCGTCCCCGTATAGTTACCATTCGCCGGATGAACAACAATTCCCTGCTCTTTATTGACAACAATGGCATTCTCATCTTCATAAAGAATCTGTAAATCCATCTCTTCCGGTTCGATATCCAGAGCTTCCGGATCATCCCAATGGAGTTCGAAAGTATCGCCATTGCCAACCTTGCGGGATAATTTCACTTCCACACCGTTAATGAAGACCTGGGCGTTTCTGCTTTTGATCTGGCTTCTTGTCAGGATTTCTCTATCGGAGACATATTTATCAATTCTCTGTTTCACTGTCTCCGGTAGAATTACGGTTATTATTTCTCTGTTCATTTAGTTCCTGTTTTTCTCTCTCAGCTTTTTTCTGCTTTACTTTATTAATTATAAAATCCGCCAGACCTATGGTCAAAGAAACCCCGCCGGAAATCAGCAGAAGCCTGGTTATATCATCCTGGGTTCTGTGCGAGGCAAAGGAAGCCCGGTCATACAGATTCGAATCATTATTGTAATTATATGAGTCGATTGCCAGGTAGGTTAAATCATAGACAAGCGCCGTTACCATAAATGACAAGGGAAAGGATCCGAATGTAACGATCTCGGCTCTTCTCAAATCTAGAGTCCACTGGGGGAACTCATCGGGTCGGTAAGGAGCCGGGATGTCCGTTTCCTGACCGAAACAGGCCATCGATGTAAAAGAGACCAGAAGAACAAATGCTATTATTCGGCTTTTCAATATCGCGTCCCGAAAATGGAGCTTCCGACTCTGACCAGAGTCGCTCCTTCTTCTATGGCTATTTTAAAATCACCGGACATACCCATGGATAATGTATCAAAATCTTTCAGGCTGAATAAACGTTCAGCTTTTTCAAAATTTTCCCGGCAAAAACGGAAGCTATTCCGTACAAGAGACTCATCGCTGACAAACGGAGCGATAGTCATCATTCCCCGGATGCGTATATTCTCCATGGCAACAATCTGTTCGAAAGCGCTGAAGAAGTCATCGATATGGGAAAAGCCGGTCTTGGCTTCATCCTGTTCCGCAGTCTTCAGTTCCAGAAGGACATCCTGAACGATTTCCAAGTCTCCCGCTCTTTTATTGATTTTTTCAGCAATTTTTAATGAATCGACAGATTGAATGCAGGTAAATGTTCCCACGGCCTGTTTCACTTTATTGCTTTGTAAATGGCCGATCAGTTCTATTTCTGCATCGGAAGGCAACTCCTTCCTTTTCTCAACCCCTTCCTGTACCCGGTTTTCACCGAACAGGCGCATTCCCGCTTCGTAGGCTTCCAGGAGCATTTCCATAGGCTTGGTCTTGCTGACAGCCATCAGCTTTATATCATCGGGTTTCCGGCCGGATTTTTCTGCGGCATCACTGATTTCCCGAAGGATCTGTTCGATATTATGAGCGATACTGTTCATGCATGGAATAATAGCACAGCTGAAGTTTTACATCAAAGGGGAAAAGATTGTCGCAGGTGTTTTGAAAAGCGTTAATGATGTTTCAGATTCGATTTATAAATAAAAAAGCCGGCGACGACCTACTCTCCCACCATACAGCAGTACCATCGGCGCAAGAGAGCTTAACTTCCGTGTTCGGGATGGGAACGGGTGTGGCCTCTCTGCTATTATCACCGGACTTTGAGAATATACTGACAGCTTCAAAAAAAGTCAATCCATTGTTGACGATAAACAGATTATCCTCTAACCTTGTCCACAAGTCCTGGGGTGGTCTTGTCAAGACCTGAGATTATACCCGTTGAACCTGATGCGGATAATACCGACGAAGGGAGAGACAGGAAACATATCAACCAGAGACAGCATTAATTTATAAGGAGATTTCTCAATGAAATCACTCTTTGTATCTTTTAAAGCTGTTCTAATCATCGCATTAATTACAGCTTCACTAAATCTTTATGCCAATGGGCAATCAGATAAGGCAAAAGCCGGAAACAGCGGCCCGGAGAAACTGGTCGTCTACTCCTACGATACTTTTGCCTCCGAATGGGGCGCCGGCCCCTCTATCATCGCAGAGTTCGAACAGAAATACGGTGTCGAAGTTGAACTGCACGCTCCTGGAGACGGGGTAACTGTCATGTCCCAGCTGATTCTTGAAAAAGATAATCCCCGGGCCGATGTCGTTGTCGGACTGGACAACAATCTTCTGGCGAAAGCTCTTGAAGAAAAAATTCTCGAATCCTATAAGTCTCCCGAACTTGAAAAAGTCAAAAGCGACCTTCTGTTCGATAGTTCATACAATCTTCTTCCCTTTGATTTCGGTTACTTCGCGATCTGTTATGATAGCGAGAAACTGAGCGATCTGCCAGAATCCCTCGAGGATCTGACGGAAGAGAAGTACAGAGACTCCCTCGTCCTGATGGATCCCAGAACGTCGACTCCCGGACTAGGTTTTCTTTTATGGACAATAGCCGTATACGGAGAAGACTATCTGGCTTATTGGGACAGATTAAAACCATCCATTTTAACGATAACAGAAGGCTGGAGCAGTGGATACGGCCTCTTTCTCAATGAAGAAGCCCCTCTTGTGCTCAGTTACTCTACATCTCCCGCCTATCATGTGGAATACGAAGATTCTACCAGGTACAGAGCTCTAAAATTCAACGATGGGAATTATGAGCATATTGAAGGGATGGGTATTGTAAAAGGAACGGAGAACAGGGAAATGGCGGAAAAATTCATAGATCACATGCTAGCCGAATCCTCCCAGAAGACATTGGCGATCTCTAACATTATGTTTCCCGCAGTAAACGGCACAGACCTTCCCGACTCATTTGATTACTCTTTCCACAGCGACACTCCCCTTCTGCTTGATTCAGAAACCATTTCTGAAAACTACGATGATTGGGTTCAGATGTGGGTAGAAAACTACGGCAACTGAGAGGAAGCCGGGGGGATGGGTTGGAACTCATCCCCGCCTTCCTCTTTATCCTGATTATTTTTTACATTCCTCTGGGCGGTGTTCTCATAAAAGGTCTGCAGAACAGCAAAGGTGCTTTTTCTCTCGAAGGAATCGGGCACATACTTGGCTCTTCATATTACAGATCGATTATCGGCTTTACTTTTTTTCAGGCTCTGCTAAGTACGGTTCTATCTGTATTAATCGGACTACCGGGTGCCTGGATACTGTCCCACTACAGCTTTCCCGGGAAAAGGATTCTTAAAGCCGTCATCACAATCCCCTTTATTCTACCTTCCATTCTCGTTGTACTGGGCTTTGTTCTTTTCTTCGGCAAGAGCGGAACTCTCAACTCCCTTCTGAACCGGCTCGGCCTGGGAGAACTGAAGATTCTCTACTCTTTCAAGGCGATCATTATCGCCCATATATTCTATAATTTCCCAATCGCCATACGGATCATATCATCCCTCTGGGCTAAGATTCCCCGTAATCAGATTATGGCGGCACGCAGCCTCGGCGCAGGGAAGATCAGGATTTTTTTCACCATAACCCTCCATCAGATTTTTCCGGCGATTCTCACGAGTTCGATGATTATATTCATTTACTGCTTTATGAGCTTTGCCATCATCCTCGTACTGGGCGGAGGCCCGGAACTGACAACTGTGGAAGTGGAGGTTTACCGCCTTGCCAAAGTGAGCCTGGATATAAATAAAGGAAGTTCCCTGGCTCTGATCCAGTCAACTTTGACACTTATTTTCATGTTTATTTACAGCAGCCTTGAAAGATTTAAGAGTTTTGAAGAAAAACTCCTCTATCGGGACCAAAAGCCTCCATACAGATTCAAAGCTGATTGGCCGACAGTTTTTATCTTTTTATATTTCATATTTGTTCTGATACTGCTTATAGCGCCGCCTCTTTCCGTTATCGGCGAATCGTTCAGGGAAAGGAATTCTCTGTCGGGAAATGAAGTTTTCTCATTGCGGTGGTACAAAGAGATATTCTTTCCGACAGCACAGGGGACGTACAGCCGTATTGCTTTTCAATCCTTAAAAAACAGCCTCATTTATGGGTTTTCAACAGTTATCCTGACGATTCCCGTCAGTCTTCTCATATCGCGGGCTCTTTCAGTCAAAAACATTCCCTTCGCAGGGCTAACCGAACTGATTTTCGTTCTTCCCCTGGGAGTGTCATCTGTGATTTTAGGGATGAGCTATATGCGTTTATCCAATTTTCTCCCCGGTGATTTCCGGGGCAGCGCATGGCTGGTTATCCTGGCCCATTCGGCTATCGCCATGCCTCTGGCGTTTAAATCTGTTCTTTCCATATACAGAAAAATCAAAAAGTCCCTGAGAGAAGCGGGTCAGAACCTTGGCGCTTCGAGATTCAGGATTTTCAGAGATATTGAACTTCCTCTTCTGAAATCCGGTATTCTGACAGGCGCCACTTTTGCTTTTGCCGTTTCAATCGGGGAGATGAATGCGACACTGATGTTATCCCAGCCGGGAACGACGACTCTCCCCATCGCAATTTACCGGTTGATCGGGTCCTATAAATTTTACGGAGCCTGCGCTCTGGGGTCTATTTTAATGTTTATCTGTCTGATCGCTTTTCTTGCGATTGATTATTTTGACGGATTTGGAGACACGATATGAGCATCACTCTGAATGATATCCATAGAGATTTCGGTGATTTTAAACTTCATATGAATTTGCAGGCGGAAAAGGGAGAACTGATTTCTCTTCTCGGACCGAGCGGCTGCGGGAAGAGCACGACTTTGCGTATAATCGCCGGTTTCGAAGAAGCGGACAGCGGATCTCTTTTTCTGGAAGGAAAGGACCTTCTGTCCATATCTCCCGAAAAGAGGGAAATCGCCATGGTTTTTCAGGATTATGCGCTTTTCCCCCATATGACTGTTTTTGACAATATTGCCTACGGCCCGAAAATCCGAAAATGGAGTAAAGAAAAAATACGGGAGGAAGTGAACCGCTTTCTGAAAATTGTACATCTTGAAGGTTTTGCCGATAGAAAGACAGAGATGCTTTCAGGAGGCGAGCAACAGAGAGTGGCCCTTGCCAGAGCTCTTATTACCGAGCCTAAACTTCTCCTTCTCGATGAACCCCTCAGCGCTCTTGATGCCAGATTGAGAAAGAAGCTGCGCAGGGAAATCCGGAACATACAAAGAGAGCTGGAAATTACAACTCTTTACGTCACCCACGATCAGGAGGAAGCTTTGGCCATTTCAGATAAAATCGCTCTTATTGATAATGGGGAATGCATTCAGTTCGACACTCCTCAAAACCTCTACAGAAAACCGCAGCATATTTTTGCCGCGGGATTTATTGGAAACGCCAATCTGATTCCAGTTGGAAACATCGACCTGAAGAGTATGTCTGCTGAAACAGAAATGGGGAAATTCAGCGTAGACTACATTCGCGAAGGATCAGATGAAAAATTCATTTTCTTCCGTTCCGACAAATGTCTGATAGTAAGAGATGATAATCCGGAACTGTCAAATATGATAAGCGGAACAGTTGTTGATGAAGAATACACAGGTTCAAGAAAAGATCTGGAAATTCAGGTGGGGAATCAGATAATTCGCGCCAGCGTGCCGGAAGACAGCCCGGTGGCTGTAAACGATATGGTGACTCTGCACATACCGGAACAGCACTGCCGCGTCTTATAACTACATCTGTTTGGAAGCGTTTTCCGCTTTTTCCCTTGAATCGTAGAGATCGATCATCCCTTCAGGCACAACGCCGTGAATCTCCCCGGCCCGGACTTCATACCAGTATCCGCTGGAACCGTTTTCCCGATCGCTCTCCCGGGAAAGCACTTCAAGAATATCACCTTTGCGAAGAGTGGCAATGATATTATTCAAACGGTCGTTCTCATCGGTAATCCGAATATAGGAGCTGCTGACCACCCCCCACCTGGATGATGCTGTCAGCATCGGGGTTGAAGGCATGGCTATGTCTTCCTTAAGCGTTTCTTCCGAACAGGAAACTATAAATAAGGCCATCAGTGCAATTATCAGACGTTTCATTCATCACCCTTCAGACGGGCGATTTCATCTCGAAGGACGGCAGCCTCTTCAAATTCCATATTTTTGGCTTTTTCCAGCATCTCATTTTCAAGTGCTTTGATGAGTCTCTTCTTCTGTTTGGGATCAAAGAGATTCGTACTGTTTTTCATCATGTCGATAGTCATCTTCTCTGCATCTTTTTTCTGCTCGGCTTTCCTCTGCAGAATATCCTGAACAGCCTTTTTAACTGTCGACGGAGTGATGCCGTGTTCTTCATTGTATGCCATCTGCACAGCCCTGCGGTGTTCCGTTTCCTCTATGGCGTCTTTCATCGCCTGGGAAACTTTATCGGCGTACATAATGACTTTGCCGTTCTCGTTACGAGCCGCCCGGCCGATCGTCTGAATCAGCGATGTCGACGATCTGAGAAACCCTATTTTATCAGCGTCCATAATGGCTATTAAGGAGACTTCCGGTATATCCAGTCCCTCTCTGAGCAGATTAATACCAACCAGCACGTCAAAAACGCCATTTCGCAAATCTCTTATAATTTCAACCCTTTCGAAAGTGTCGATTTCAGAGTGGAGGTAACGGACTTTCAAATCCATCCCCGACAGATAATCAGCCAGATCCTCAGCCATTTTTTTCGTCAAAGTCGTAATCAGAACCCGTTCCTGAACTTCAAGCCTTTTGAGTATTTCGCCATAGAGATCTTCGATCTGACCCTCAGTCGACCTGACTGTAATCTCCGGATCGAGCAAACCGGTCGGACGGATTATCTGTTCAACCATTTTTTGAGACCGGGCGAACTCCTCTTTCCCCGGCGTGGCGGAAACGAAAATCATCTGGTTCTGCATTTCCAGAAATTCGGAATAAACCAGCGGTCTGTTATCAAGAGCCGAGGGAAGGCGGAACCCGAAATTAACAAGATTCATTTTCCGGGACCTGTCTCCTTCGTACATGGCTCTGATCTGGGAAAGAGTGACATGGGATTCATCGATAAAGGTCAGGTAATCTTTGGGAAAGAAATCCAGAAGGACTTCAGGCCTTTCCCCTTCATCCCGTCCGGCGAGAATCCTGGAGTAGTTTTCGATTCCGGAACAGTATCCCATCTCCTCCATCATCTCCATGTCGTATTCAGTTCGGGATTTGAGCCTCTGTGCTTCAACGAGCTTGCCTATGGATTCAAAATGCTCCAGCTGCAATTCCATCTCTTCGCGGATCAGAGAGACGCTATTTCGGATCTTCTCTTCGGGAAGAACAAAATGCTTGGCGGGGTAAACCGTGCACATGAATACATTTTCCGCGACCTCTCCCGTGAGGGGATTGATCCGGCAGATACTTTCGACGGTATCCCAATCGAGACTGATCCTGTAAGCCATATCCTTGAAATAGGCCGGAAAGATCTCGATGATATCCCCTCTTTTGCGAAAGCGACCCCTGTCGAGAACAGCATCGTTGCGGCTGTACTGGAGCGAAATCAACTGCCGCATAACGACATCAATATTTATCTCCTGCCCGACTTCTATCTGCAAACGCATATCTTTATAGGATGCGGGACTTCCGACTCCGTATATGCAGGACACAGTCGAAACGACGATAACATCTTTTCTTTCCATGAGAGAGCGGGTTGTCGACAGCTTGAGTCTGTCGATCTCATCGTTAATGGATGCGTCTTTCTCAATAAAGAGATCTTTAGACGGGACATATGCCTCAGGCTGGTAGTAATCGTAATATGAGACGAAGTACTCCACCGCATTGTCGGGGAAGAAATCTTTAAATTCCCTGTAAAGCTGGGCGGCCAGAGTCTTGTTATGGGATACAACGAGAGTCGGACGCTGCACTTTTTCTATAATTTTTGCCATGGAGAAGGTTTTTCCCGAACCTGTGACCCCTTTCAGGGTCTGAAACTCCAAGCCTTCATCCAAACCTTTTGATAGAGATTCGATAGCCCGGCCCTGATCTCCCGACGGTTCAAAGGGAGAAACAACTTTAAACTGATTCAATAACTCTGCCTTCTTTCGCTTAATTCAACTTCGATAATTTTCCTGTCATTGCCCCGGATGACCGTAACAGGGACGACATCTCCCGGCCTGGAATCTTCGAGAGCGCTGTAGAAATCACTAAGGGACGAAACGGATTTGTCACCGATCGCCACGATTATGTCTCCTCCGAGATAGATAATGGAACTTCCGCTTTTTACTGCCTGCTCCCGGTCTCCGCCCCGAAGCCCGGCTTCAGCCGCGGGACTGCTGGGGTCTATCCGGGAAATGAGAACCCCCTGGCTGACGGGAAGCCTGCCATATCTGACTAAAGAGGGGAACAGCTGTATTCCCACTATATTAATTGTACCCCTTTTGACCGTTCCATAATTGATCAGATCGGGAATAACCCTTCTGGCTGTATCGACAGGCACAGCGAATCCCACACCGACCGATCCGCCCGAAGGGGAATAGATCATAGTGTTGATTCCAATCATCTCCCCTTTTGAATTCAGAAGCGGGCCTCCGGAATTTCCGGGATTGATTGAAGCATCGGTCTGAATCATATTGTTTATGATATAACCTGTATCTGTCTTAAGCGGCCGCCCCAGTCCCGAAACGATCCCCGTCGTCAATGTTCTGTCTAGGGCAAAGGGATTTCCAATGGCCAGCACTTTCTGACCGACTTTTAATCCTGCAGAAGAGCCAAAGGAAATTGTCACCAGCTCGCGGTCCTGCGGGTCGAATTTGATCACCGCCAGATCGTTTTCATAATCTGTTCCGATCACCTCGCCTTCCATCTGTGAACCGTCGGCCAGTGTAAGGTAAACTTTGTAGGCATTCTCCACTACATGATGATTAGTAAGAACGTATCCTCTTGTATCTATTATGGAGCCCGACCCTGAAGTTCCTTCACTGGGAACCGGCTCGGTGAACCATGAATGGTACAGAACTTCTGTGGTAATATTGACAACAGCTTCATTCAGTCTGTCATATATCTCTATGTTTTCAGCTTCGTCAGCTTCATATGTCTGAAGAGCGACCCCGATGGCTGGAATATCTCCTGAAATCTCAGTCGGGCTTACATTCAAAACAAATGGCTCTGCAGCGTCTGAATGATCAGCAACAGCAGAACTTTCTTCTCCGGTAAACATCCCGAACCCGAAAAGAATCAGAAATACGACAAGAGCGCTGCAGAAGCTGTAAAATATGACTTGTCCTCGACTATATAATCTCATCTTTCATCCTCTTGTTATTAATATATAATTATAAGGGACGATTGATCCATTATTTTTCTAAAGTTAAAGCGAGATATACAGATTTATACAATACGAGTATAATTAATAAAAAGGTAAAAAACGATCGGAGGTATTATGAGTCAGACCCTACCAAAGCTTTTAAAAGAAATATCTGAAAAATATCCGGAAAATGCCGCTCAATACAGCAAAGACAGTTCGAAAACATTCCAGCCCACATCGTATAAGGATTTTTATTATGAAGTCCAATGCTTCGGAGCCGGGCTTATGGACAAGGGAATTAAACGGGGAGACCATGTCGGCCTTATCTCGGAAAACAGGAAAGAATGGCTCATAGCCGATCTCGGAACACTGTCGATCGGCGCGGCGGATATTCCTAGAGGCTGCGATTCCAACGCAGAAGAAATCGCCTATATTCTCAGTTTTTCCGAGAGCAGGATTACGATTCTGGAAAGCAGTTCCCAGATAAAAAAGATTGCTCAGAAAATAGGTGAAATGCCGCTTCTCAAGGACATAATTATCCTGGACAGCGATATCAAAGATGAAGATATAGCCGAGGAAGTCAAGCATATAAACTTTCATACTTTTAATGAGATTATGGATATTGGTAAGGCCGAACTGGCTAAAGATCCCGATCTTGTCGTGAGAGAAATTGAAAAAGGCGAGAAAGACGATCTTGCGACGATCATTTTCACTTCGGGAACAACGGGAACTCCCAAAGGAGTTATGCTCTCCCATAATAACTTCCTCCATCAGGTACACGGCGTACCGGAACTGCTTGACCTCAAGCCTTCAGACAAGTGGTTATGCGTTCTTCCGGTTTGGCATTCCTTCGAAAGGATAATGCAGTATGTCTCGATCGGTGCGGGAAACGCCCTTTGCTACTCCAAACCGGTCGGCAGCATTTTTCTGGCCGATTTTGCGGCGATCAAACCGACCTGGATGGCATCGGTACCCAGAATCTGGGAAGCTGTTATGTCGGGAGTTTACAAGAAAGTCAACGCGGCAGGCGGCGCCAAAAAAGCGCTGTTCCATTTCTTTGTATCAGTGGGAAAGAGTTTCAATTTATTCAGAAATATGCTGTACGGTTTGAGACCGGAATACAGAAAACGCTCAAGAGCCGTAGAAATTGTATTATCCATCATTCCTTTTATACTTCTTTTCCCTTTGAAAAAACTGGGGGATATCCTTGTATTCAAATCCATAAAAGCAAGGCTCGGGGGAAATTTTGTTGCCGGGATTTCCGGTGGGGGTGCACTTCCCGCTGCTGTAGATGAGTTTTTCTCAGCGGCCGGTATACTTGTACTGGAAGGTTATGGTCTCACAGAGTCCGCACCTGTTCTCGGAGTCCGCAAGCAGAGCCACCCTGTTCCGGGTACGGTAGGTCCGGTTTTTCCCGGTACCGAAATAAAAATCGTCGACGAGAACGCTAACGTTCTTCCTCCCGGAAACAAAGGTCTTGTTCTGGCCAGAGGTCCTCAGATCATGCTCGGATACTACAAAATGGAAGAGCAGACGAAACTGGCTATCGACAGCAATGGCTGGCTCAATACAGGCGACCTGGGAATGTTAACAATTAATAATGAGCTGACGATCATGGGCCGCGCCAAAGATACTGTCGTTTTACTCGGAGGAGAAAATATCGAGCCTTCGCCGATTGAAGAAAAGCTGAGCGAATCTCTGTATATAAGCAAAGCTGTGCTTCTCGGACAGGATCAGAAATATCTGGCTGCGTTGATAATTCCAGATCTTGAAATGATCGAATCCTGGGCTAAAGAGAATTCCATATCATATATGTATGTTGATGATCTTGTGGATACACCGGAAGTCAACGAAATGATGAACGATATCATTCAGGAGCAGATCAGCCCTAAAAACGGTTTTAAGAGTTTTGAGAGAATCTTCAAATTCAGGATTCTGGCCAATGATTTTGAGATCGGAAAGGAATTATCCGCCAAACAGGAAATCAAGAGGCATGTGATTAACGAAATGTATTCAAAAGAAATAAAAGAGCTTTTCAAATAAAAAAAAGGGGGCGGGACCCCCTTTTTTTTAACCTCTCTCTCTGTCGAGGATATCTTTATCGGGAAGGGTTTCAGTTCCCAGCAGAGAATTCTCAAACCAGATTTCCATGGCGTACAACCTTCTGAAAAAAGAAGAATAGGGATCCATGATTTTGTTAACGAAACCGGGATTGGCCAGCTTTACACCACAATATCCGTAAATCAGGATTTCTTCCTCGCCGGGCATCAGAAGAAGATCTATCTGCATATTCTCACTGCCGACAACTTTAAGTAAAAATGTGACGTTGCTGGTATTAGTCAATGAAAAAGACATGTTCCGGCCGTCATACCGGTATTCTGCGAGATAATAATCCCGTCCGAGATTGGCCTCTTTCATATGTATTTCAAAAGAATCGTATTCGGGAATTTCAAAAACGGGCATATCATATAAAGGCTTTTTATCTTCGCCAACTACATAAACGTCTTCGAAAAGAGTTCTATAGCGCTCCTTGGTTCTTGACCAGTATTGAACTCCGCTAATATGGCTGACCTCACGAACAATATTATAAAGGATCAGGTCTCTGTCTATTTGAGTCTCAGGCATATCATATGGATAGGGAACTGAAAAAAAGGCCTCGACTGTTACATCGGGATCAATTGAATCGTGTCTTAACACAATGTTGTCTGCCAATCCTGTTTCCGGTGTATAAAACAATCCTCTCCTTGTTCTGCCAAGCCGGAACACAACGCCTTCTCTCTTAAGCTCATCCATTTCTTCCGCATTCAGTTTCGAAAGGATCCGGTCTGAGGATGAGTCCTTGCTCTGCTGAGCATGAATAGTTGAGAGAGAAATAATAGCAATAGCTGTTAATAGAATTTTTTTCATTTTATGCATCCTAATAAAATATAGAAGAGATAACAAGCTTCAAAAATTGTTGTCAATCCATCTATCTTCATTTAGGATACACCAATGAAACATAAAATTCTTATCACATTTTTAATTATTGCACTTGGACATTCCCTTTCAGCCGATATTGTTTCTACACCATTGGGGAACCGTCTAAGACAGATATTTCCCGAGATCAGAGATAATTACATCGATTTAAATAAAAACGGAAAACTGGATCGTCTCGATGACATGGACGAAAGGATTTCCGATTTTCTCGTCCAGGATGATCAGCTGCAGGTACAGGAAACCCTCGAGTATATAAAAACAAATTACCGTTATTTTCCTGTCAGAACTCTTGAGTCGGTCAGAGATGCTCTGAACAGTCCCGAAGGGACGATTAACGAGCTGATCGGTTTGAACTACGGTTCCTCAATAAGCCAATTGATTGAAAAAAGGATAGCCATGGGTGAATATGGATTATATCTCCCCCCTTCCGCTCGAAGAGTGGCCATGGCTGAAATGTCCGGTTTTCTCGAAGAGATGAATCAAGCTTATAAAAAAGAAGGCAATCAGGCTGAGAATCAGTT